>JABSSB010000006.1:0-18250 GCA_013214715.1 Paracoccaceae bacterium
CATCTCCACTCCTTGGTGGTTACGATGTGCCAGAAACCTTCTTTTATCAAATCGACCTAAACTGTCCCATTGGTGCTACGTTAGACAATCAGCCCTCTAAATTTCTCACATCCTCACAAATAGCGTTTTGGTGAATGTAGATTCTCTTGGCCTTTGAGAACCTGATAAAACCTGACATTGTGTCTTGGGAACGCCGACGCGATTTGATGAGAGCCAGAGCGCCTAAACACTAACATACTCTAACAATCCCAAGCGCTCAGGAACTTGATAAAACTTCAGGTTCAAACCAATTCACCAAAACCCTAAAGGGGGATATTGGGGTGGATACAAAAACATCAAGTGGCTGTTTTTCGTTTAAAATCATATATTTACGTGAAATAAATGGTGCCCCCACACGGACTCGAACCGCGGACCTACTGATTACAAATCAGTTGCTCTACCAGCTGAGCTATAGGGGCACTGGCGCGCCTATTACGCGCCCGCAAGACCGAACGCAAGTGGTCAATCGCCGCTTGGGCTTCTAACCCGCGCAGCGACGCGGTATCTGGCGGGTATGCAACAGCGCTTCGACAGTTTGCCCGCCCTTCTCAACCACGGCTTTGACAGCATCATTGATGTCCGCAGCCCGGCCGAGTTTGCCATCGACCACATCCCCGGCGCGCTCAACATGCCGGTGCTGGACGATGACCAACGCGCCAAGGTCGGCACGATCTATGTGCAGCAAAGCGCGTTTCTTGCCCGCAAGATCGGTGGGGCAATGGTCTATCGCAACGCCGCGGCTCATATCGAAACACATCTGATGGACAAGCCCGGCGGCTGGCGCCCCCTTGTCTATTGCTGGCGCGGCGGGCAGCGCTCGGGCAGTTTCGCGCATCTGATGCAGCAGATCGGTTGGAGGGCCGAACAGTTGGAGGGCGGCTATCAATCCTATCGACGGCTGGTGAATGCGGCGCTGTATGATCACCCGTTGCCGATGCCTCTGATCGCGCTGGATGGCTTCACCGGCACGGCCAAGACCGAACTGCTGCCGCGTCTGGCCGCACGAGGCGTGCAGGTGCTGGACCTCGAAGGGGCGGCCCGGCATCGCGGATCGCTTCTGGGAGAGATGCCCGGAGGCCAGCCCAGCCAGAAAGCGTTTGAAAGCACACTGGCTTGTGCCCTCGCGCAGATGGACCCGACACGGGTTTTGGTTGTTGAGGCCGAGTCCAACAAGATCGGGGCCCGGATCATCCCGCCCGCCTTGTGGACCGCCCTGAAAACGGCTCCGCGATATGAAATCACCGCTCCGGTCGAGGCGCGCGTTCGTTATCTGCAGCGGGCCTATGACGATATCCTCTCGGACAGCGCCAGGCTGAAAGACCGATTGTCTCCCCTGCGCCAGCATCGCGGGCAGGCCGTCGTGCAAAACTGGTTCAACCATATTCACGCCGGGGATCGTGCCGCGCTGGTGCGTAGCCTGATTGCGGATCATTACGACCCCGCCTATCTGAAATCGCGCAACGCCCATGGCCACAGCCCGGCGCGGGTGTTTCACAGTGATGGGCTGGACCCGGACGACCTGAGCCGGGTGGCTGACCGCATCGCCGCTGAAATCAAGGCACAAATCGCCGCCCGCTAAGCCAGCCTCACCTCCGCCGGGCCGGTTTCGATCCAGCCGATCTCGGCCGCGCGATAGCCTTTCGCGATCAGGCCGGACAGCAGGCCAAGGGCCTGATCCGGCGGCACCGCTGCCAGCAACCCGCCAGAAGTTTGCGGATCAAACAGCAAAGCGGTCTCGATGCTGTCCGGCACCTCGGGCACGGCCGCGCGGTTATCCGGGTAAAGCGTTGAGCGGACACCCGCCGCCGCCAGTTCCGCAGCGCCGGGCAAAAGCGGGACATCAGACGCGCGGATCACCGCGGTCACGCCCGATGCAATGCAGATGTTTTTCAGGTGCCCCGCCAGACCAAAGCCGGTGACATCCGTCATCGCATGGGCTTTTGACAGGCAGTGTGATGCTGCGCCCTGCCCCTGCTGCATCGCCTCAAGACAGGAGGCCACATCCGCACCGGGCGCCTGCAACCCCATCTCGGCCGCCATGATGGTGCCCGATCCAACGGGTTTGGTCAGGATCAACCGATCGCCGGGTCGCGCCCCGGCCAGCGTGATCGGGGCGCGCTCCAACAGACCTGTGATTGAAAACCCGATGGTCAGACCATCGCCCAGAGAGCTATGCCCACCGATGATATCTGCGCCCGCCTCGCGCAGGACCTCTGAGGCCGCCTGCATGATCTCTGACAGTTGCCGCGCCTGCAACGCCGCGGACTGGCGCGGCAGGATCAGATTGGCGGTCGCGGCCTGCGGCGTGGCGCCCATGGCCCAGATATCACCCAGCGCATGATGCGCCGCGATCCGGGCCATCACCACCGGATCCTCCGTCACAGCGCGCAGATGATCCGTGGTCAGCACCTGTTTCTGCCCACCCGTGACCAGAAGCCCTGCATCATCGCCTGGCAGGGGCGAAACATCCTTGCGCACCGGCATCGGCAACCCAGCCAGCACTCCGCCCAACGCTCCGCTTGCCACTTTGGCGCCACACCCACCGCACATCGGTTTTGGGCCCATCACCTCAGCCAGATCGGCAGTGCGATCGCGCGGCAGAGCGGGTGGTGCCATCCCCGGCAGATCGCGAAACTGCTGCATGAAGCGTTGATCAATCCGGTCCTTCCAGCGCCATATCATGGCGCCTTCGGGCGTCAGTCCAAAGCGTTCGGCCAGTGCGCGTTTCCCACCCAGTGAAATCAGCTTGAGATAATCGCGCTGTGGGCGGTACTCCCGCAGCGCGCCGCCGGTCAGGGCCGCGCGCAGATTGTGCAACAGAACCGGCGCCTGCCGCACGGCATAAACCCCGGCCTTTGGGCGCGGGTCAAAGCCCAGATGCGCACAATCGCCCACCGCAAACACGGACGGGTCCGAACTGCGCAGGTCAGGCCCCACGGTGACGTAGCCTTGCTCCAACGCAAGCTCGGTTTGCGCCAGCCACGGATAGGCTTGCGCCCCCGCGGCCCCCACGATGAAATTGGCGGGCACCTCGTCGCCATTGTCCAATATCACTGCGTTCGGCGCGACCTCGGCAACCGGCGCCCGTTCATTCAGGTCCACGCCCAACCCGGCCAGCGCGGCGCGCAATTTCTCAGCCGTTCCAGGTCGCAAGGCGGAAAAAGCCTGGCCCGCCTCAAAAATCCGGCACGTCACCGCCCGCCCGCGCGCCCCCGCGCCATGCGCCATGGCAGCGGCCAACTCGGCCCCGGCCACGCCACCACCGATCACCACCATACTGGCGGGACCCTCGCCCTGAAGATAAGCCTCCCAAGCGCTTGCGAAGCGCCCTAAAGGTTTCGCGGGCACAGCATGCTCGGCAAAGCCGGGAATGGCAGGCATGGCCGAGGTGATACCAATATCGATTGAGGCGAGGTCAAACCCAATCGGCGGGCGTCCCGGAACGTGGATGTTGCGCCGCTCAAGATCGATATGATCCGCCGCGCCCAGAACCAGCCGCGCCCCGGCAAACCGCGCCAGCCGCACCAGATCGATATCCAGATCCTCGCGCGCATAATGCCCGGCGACAAAGCCTGGCAACATGCCAGAATAAGGTGCGGTCGGCCCGGGGTTGATCAGCGTCAGCCGCGCCCCGGCAACGGGTTGCATCGCCCACATGCGCAGCACCAACGCATGCGTATGGCCGCCGCCAATCAGCACGACATCCTTGGTTGCGGGAAAGTCCTGTTTCATACCGCAGTCATAAGCAACTGAATACGCGAGGGAAAGTCACAGCTGCGCCATCGGCTCGGTCAATGCAGGCCCGCTGGCACGGTTGGAATTCACCCTTGGATCGACCCGATACCACGCCAAGATATCCTCCGCCCCCGGCTGCATCAAACGCGCCGCGCCCTTGCCTTCTTCGCCCAGCCAAAGGGCCCAGTCCTCGGGCTCAAGGATCAGGGGCATCCTGTGGTGAATGGCCTTGATCTTCGCATGGGCCGGCGTGGTGACGATCGCACAAGTCGCTCGCGGTGTGTCCTTTCCCCAGCTTTGCCAAACACCGGCAAAGGCGATCGGCGCGCCATCGCGACGATGGATATACCAAGGCAAGCGCTTGCCCTCGGGGTCTTTGGTCCATTCGTAAAACCCGGTCGCCGGGATCAGGCAGCGGCGTTCCCGACAAGCGGCGCGAAAGGCGGGCTTTTCGGCCAATGTCTCAGACCGCGCATTGATCAGCAAAGGCCCGTCATTTTCCGCCTTGTACCAATGCGGCAGAAACCCCCAGCGCATTGCAACCAGGTGCCGCCCCACCTCGCCATGGCGCACCACATGCACCGCGTTGGTCGGACAAATGTTGAAATTCGGCACTTCGGGCAAATCATTGGCGGGCATGGCCGCAAAAAGTTGCGCCATGGCGTCATTCGGCAGGGTAATTGCAAAACGTCCACACATGGATCGCCACCCTAAGCGGCAAGCGCACCCTCAACAAGCCATCTCAATACGGGACCGAGCGGAGATAGCCCCCCAATATCTCGACCTCTTCATCGCTCAGCGTGGACATGAATTGCATGACCTCCACCTCGGCAATGGCACGCTTGATTTCCGCCGCATGGCGCCCGCGCACATCCGGACCAAACTCCCCTTCGCCGTCCGCAGCCCAAACAGACCCCGCCAGCAAACCAACGATGGCCACCATGCCCATAACCGCATGTTTCATCACCCAGTCCCTCATGCGCGTTTTCGCAAAACCCAGGCACAGCCCCGCGCCAAAGGGCTGACGCAGAACAACACCCACCAGAAACACCGCGCCGGGATTGTCACCCATGGGGCATCAACCCCCACCCGAGCGCCGGGTTGACACCGGCCCCCGCGCAGCACAATTCCGCAGGCTGCGCGCCTTGGCGCGCGGACAAGAGCGCAGCGGGAATTGCGCGGGCGGGCGGTGTCAAGGAGCTGACAGGCTCCCGCGGCGCCGGGGTCGGGCGTCTCGGAGACCCGCGGCATGGACGCGGGGCTCAGCCCGGCGCAGGGGACAGATTTTGCCCACAAAATCTGCGCCCGGGATCAGCTCCGACCCGGCGCGGCGCAAGCCATATCCCAAAAAAAAGGGCGCGGTCTCCCGCGCCCCTCTCAAAGTGATTTCCGTGTTATCAGGCAGCAGCCGCTTTTGCGCCGAAACGGCCATAGAAGCTTTGCCCTTTTTCGGCCATCTCACGCAGCAGCGCAGGCGGCTCAAAGCGGGGGCCATGTGTGGCGGCCAGCTGTTCGCAGCGTTCCAGCGCATAGGGCGTGCCGATGATGTCCAGCCAGCTCAGCGGGCCACCCGACCAAGGCGCGAAGCCCCAGCCCAGAATCGCGCCCACATCGCCTTCGCGGATGTCCATCAACACGCCTTCTTCCAGCGCGCGGACCGCTTCGAGAACCTGCACGAACATCAGACGTTCCTGCACTTCGATCAACTCGGGCGTCTCTTCGGCCAGCGGGTATTTGTCCTGCACGCCTTTCCAGTAGCCCAGACGCTTGCCCTTCTCGTCATAGTCGAAGAACCCTGCCTTGGCCTTGCGGCCCAGACGCCCTTCGGCCTCCATCCAGAAGATCAGATCATCCGCGGCCGAGGCCGGATAGGCATTGCCCATCGCCGCCTTGGTCGCACGGGCAATCTTGGCGCCCAGATCAATGGAAGTTTCATCCGTCAACTGCACCGGCCCCACGGGGAAGCCCAGCTGTTGCGCGGCATGATCCACCATCTGCGGCGGCACGCCTTCGGTGATCATCCGTGCGCCTTCGTTGATATAGGGAATGATGCAGCGATTGGCGTAGAAGAAGCGTGCATCATTGACCACGATCGGCGTCTTGCGGATCTGGCGCACATAATCCAGCGCCTTGGCCACAGCGCGGTCACCGGTCTCCTTGCCTTTGATGATCTCCACCAACAGCATCCGCTCAACCGGAGAGAAGAAGTGGATGCCGATGAACTGCTCGGGCCGGCTGGACGCTTTGGCCAGTTCAGTGATCGGCAGGGTCGAGGTGTTGGAAGCAAAGATGCAATCCTCGGGGATGATCGCCTCGACCTTTTTGGTCATCTCGGCTTTCACGCCCGTATCCTCGAACACGGCCTCGACAATCAGATCACAGCCTTTCAGCTGCTCCAGATCCGGCGTGGCGGTGATCAGGCCCAGCATCGCCTCTTTCTTCTCGGGCGTGCCTTTGCCGCGTTTAATACCCTTGTCGAGGTAAGCCTCGGTATAGGCTTTACCGCGATCGGCGGCGTCTTGGTCACGGTCAACCAACACAACTTCGATCCCGGCTTGGGCTGAGACCAGCGCGATACCTGCGCCCATCATGCCCGCACCCAACACGCCAACTTTCTTGACGCGCTGATCGGCCACGCCAGCAGGGCGCACCGCGCCTTTTTCGAGCGCTTCCTTGTTCACGAAGAGCGACCGGATCATCGCCTCAGACGATGGGTTCATCATCACCGAGGTGAAATAGCGTGCCTCGATCCGCAGCGCGGTGTCGAAATCCACCAGCGCGCCTTCATAAACCGCCGAGAGCAACGCCTTGGCCGCGGGGAAGGCGCCTTGGGTCTTGCCATTCACCATCGCGCTGGCGCCCACGAAATTCATGAATCCTGCGGGGTGATACGGGGCGCCGCCGGGCATCTTATAGCCTTTGGCATCCCAGGGCTTGACCAGATCGGCGGGCTTGCCGTTCAGAACCCACTCGCGAGCGGCAGCGACCGGATCAGCGGCGATCTCGTCGATCACGCCTGCGCCCTTGGCTTTCTTGGCGTCCAGCATCTTACCTTCCAGCAGCAAGGGCGCCGCCGCAACCGCGCCCAGCTTGCGCACCATCCGCGTGGTGCCGCCCGCGCCGGGGAAGATGCCCACAAGGATTTCCGGCAGGCCGTATTTGGCCTTGGGGTTTTCCGAGACAAAGATGCGATGCGTGGCCAAAGGCAGTTCCAGACCGATGCCCGCCGCCGTGCCGGGCAGCGCTGCCGCCACGGGCTTGCCGCCTTTCTTGGTCTTGAAATCCATCCCGGCCAGCTCGATCTTCCGCAGCAGACCATGCATCTGCATGATGCCATCAAACAGACCCTGTGCAGGCTCACCACCCTCTGCGGCGGCAGCTGCCTTCATCCCGCCAAGCGCATTCAGATCCATGCCGCCGGCAAAGGAGCCGTCCTTGCCGCTGGTGATCACGATACCTTTCACGGCGTCATCGGCCAGCGCGTCATCGATCAGATCATTCAACTGACCCAGTCCGTCAAAGGACATGACATTCATGCTTTTGCCAGGAACGTCCCAGGTGATGGTGGCGACGCCCTCGGCGTCTTTTGTCATGGTAAAGTCGGTCATCTCTCTTGTCCTCTACCTTTGTCCCTTACACGCGTTCGATGATCGTGGCCGCACCCATGCCGGATGCGATACACAGCGTGGCCAGACCCAGCTCTTTGTCTTGACGCTCCAGCTCATCCAGCAGCGTGCCAATGATGATCGCGCCAGTGGCACCCAGCGGGTGGCCCATCGCGATGGAGCCGCCATTGACGTTCACAAGGCCCGGATCGACGTCAAAGGCTTGCTGGAAGCGCAGCACGACCGAAGCAAAGGCCTCATTCACCTCGAACAGATCAATGTCCGAAATGTTCATGCCATTATCGGCCATGATCTTTTCGGTCACCGGCACCGGGCCGGTCAGCATGATGGTGGGATCGGTGCCGATCTTCGACGTCGCCTTGATCCGCGCGCGGGGCTTGAGGCCGTATTTCTCGCCAAATTCCT
The DNA here is from genome assembly GCA_013214715.1 of Paracoccaceae bacterium. Classification (GTDB taxonomy): domain Bacteria; phylum Pseudomonadota; class Alphaproteobacteria; order Rhodobacterales; family Rhodobacteraceae; genus JABSSB01. The sequence continues at coordinate 7,806 of JABSSB010000006.1, forward strand.
TGTTGCCGATCAGCACGGCCGCCGCGCCATCTACGATGCCCGAGCTATTGCCCGCATGGTGCACGTGATGAATTTTCTCCAGATGCGGGTATTTCATCAGGGCAATCTTGTCGAAGCCCGGCATCTGCTCGCCCATCATCTGGAAAGACGGGTTCAGCGCGCCAAGGCTTTGCATATCGGTGCCGGGGCGCATGTATTCGTCCCGGTCCAGAATGGTCAGCCCGTTCTGATCCTTGACGGTGATCACCGATTTGTCGAAACGGTTGTCCTCCCAGGCCGCGGCCGCGCGACGCTGCGATTCCACCGCCAGCGCATCGGCCTGATCGCGGGAGAAGCCATATTCCGTCGCGATGATATCGGCCGAAATGCCCTGCGGCACGAAATAGGTATCCATCGCCAGCGACGGATCGACGGCAATCGCCGCCCCGTCCGAGCCCATGGGCACGCGGCCCATCATCTCGACCCCGCCAGCGATGTAGGCTTCGCCTGCGCCGCCCTTGACCTGGTTGGCCGCCAGGTTCACGGCTTCCATGCCTGAGGCACAGAACCGGTTGATTGCCAGACCGGGAATCGACTGGTCCAGATCAGAGGCCAAAACCGCCGAACGCGCCAGACAGCCGCCCTGCTCCATCACCTGGGTGACATTGCCCCAGATCACGTCCTCGACAGCGTGGCCTTCAAGGTTGTTACGCTCTTTCACCGCATTGAGCGTCTGTGCCGACAGCCGGACAGAGGTCAGCTCATGCAGGCTGCCATCCTTGCGGCCTTTCCCACGCGGCGTGCGCAGCGCGTCATAGATATAAGCGTCGGTCATGAATATCTCCTTGTTTGCCGCGCCTCAGGCACGGTCACCCGGATTGCCGGGCATCAGATCATAGGGGTGTTTCCAGCCGGGCAGAGCCGCAAGACGGTCCAGCCATGCATCGATATGGGGCCAATCGGCGCGCTCAAAGCCGAAAGGTTCGGGGTAATAGAGATAGCCGCAGCAGCTCAGATCAGCGTTGGTCGGGGCATCGCCCACAATCCATTCGCGCCCCTCGAGATGCGCGTTCAGCACGGCATAAGCACTTTTCAGACGCCCCTGAAAGAACTCGATCGTCTGCGAGGGGCGTTTGTCCTCGGGCAGAAAGTTCATCAAGAACCGCGTCGGCCCAGCGACAGAGCTGAGCTTGTGATTGTCAAACAGGACCCAGCGCAAAACCTCCAGCCGTTCTTCCATGTCACGACCGCCGAATTTGCCGGTTTTCTCGGTGATATAGGCCTGAATAACGCCGGACTGCGTCAGTTTCAGATCGCCATCCACCATCACCGGCGCTTCGCCCATGATGTTGACATCCTGACGATACGCGTCCGAGCGGGTTTCCCCGCCAAAGAAATCCACGAACACCGGCTCCCAGTCGAGCCCCGACACTTCCAAAGCCAGCGCCGCCTTATAGGCGTTGCCGCTTTCCCCAAAGCAATACAATTTGATGCTCATGCGCACCTACCCTTCCCAAGGCTCGTGTGGCGTCTGTTGGTATTTGGGTATTTTTGAAGCAAAGAAAAACAGGTTCCGCTGCGTCGGTAACGCGTCGTTAAGGGTAATCGGCTTTCATCACACTTGCGGCACAGGCTGGGGAGCCGTTGGCCGTAAGCGAAGAAGCCCTGTTCCCCCGAATGCGATGCCGCAGATGGCTGGCGGTTCGGTGGACAGGGTGACCGCTCCCCCGACTTCTTTGCTTTCAAAATACCCTCGCCGAAGGCCGCGCCCGCAGGGCGCTCTAGCACTGCCCTCAATCCCAACACGACCGGTCGATCCAAACCACTGTCCCAAGCTGAGGGCGCAGCAACCACAGCCGCCGCGCCCCATTTGGCTCAGAAGTTCGCCGCGTCGAGCGCCATCACGGTGTCCGCCCCGGATTGGATACGGGACAGGTGCAGCGCCGTGGCGGGCAGTTGGCGCGCCATATAATAGCGCCCGGTGGCCAGCTTGGTTTCGTGGAATTCGGGATCGGACGTGCCCTCTGCCAGCGCTTTAAGCGAGGCTTTGGCCATCATCGCCCACATCAGGCCCAGGCAAACATGGCCGAACATGTGCATGAAGTCATTCGAGCCCGCCAGCGCGTTATTGGGGTTCTTCATGCCGTTCTGCATGAAATACATCCCCGCCGCCTGCAGGTCTTTCGACGCGGTTTTCAGCGGCCCGGTGAAGGCGTCCATGCCTTCAACCTCTGCATTGTCCTTGCAGAAGCTTTTCACCAATTCGAAGAAAGCCATGACATGCTTGCCGCCATCGACAGCCAGCTTGCGGCCCACCAGATCGAGCGCCTGAACACCATTGGCGCCTTCATAGATCATCGCGATGCGTGCATCGCGGGTGAACTGCGACATGCCCCATTCTTCGATATAGCCATGACCGCCATAGACCTGCTGTGCCTTGATCGTCATGTCATAGCCCTGATCGGTCAGGAACCCCTTGATCACCGGCGTCAGTAGCGAAATGAGGCCATCCGCGTCCTTGTCGGACTGGCGATGCGCTTTGTCCAGCATCGTGGCGCCCCACAGGATGAACGCCCGCGCCGCTTCGGCAAAGCTTTTCTGATCCATCAGCGCGCGGCGTACATCTGGATGCACGATCAGCGGGTCCGCCGGACCATCAGGATTTTTGACACCGGTCACGTCGCGCCCCTGCAGACGGTCCTTGGCGTAATCCAGCGCGTTCTGATAGGCCGCATCCGCCTGCGCCAGACCCTGCATACCCACGCCCAGACGCGCTTCGTTCATCATGGTGAACATGGCGCGCATGCCTTTATGCTCCTCGCCCAGCAGATAGCCGGTCGCCTCATCGTAATTCATGACGCAGGTGGAGTTGCCATGGATGCCCATCTTTTCTTCGATCTTGCCGACCGAGACGCCGTTGCGGGCGCCCAGAGAGCCATCCTCGTTCACATGCACCTTTGGCACAATGAAGAGCGACACGCCCTTGATGCCTTCGGGGCCGCCAACGATCTTGGCCAGCACCAGATGGATGATGTTGTCGGCCATGTCGTGATCGCCCGACGAGATAAAGATCTTCTGGCCCGAAATCTTGTAGCTGCCATCGGCCTGCGGTTCGGCCTTGGTGCGCATCATGCCAAGATCGGTGCCGCAATGCGGCTCGGTCAGGTTCATGGTGCCGGTCCATTCGCAGGACACCATCTTGGGCAGATAGGTGTCTTTCTGCTGGTCCGAGCCATGCGCCAGAATGGCCGAAGCCGCGCCATGGGTCAGGCCCTGATACATGGTGAACGCCTGGTTAGCGGCCGAGAAATATTCGCCCACAGCGGTGCCCAGCACGGCGGGCATGTTCTGACCACCATATTGTTCAGGCATATCAAGGCCGGTCCAGCCGCCCTCTTTCACCTGCTCGAACGCATCCTTGAAGCCAGTCGGCGTGCGCACGACGCCGTTTTCAAAGGTGCAGCCTTCGGCATCGCCGGTTGCGTTGATCGGTTGCAGGACTTCACCGGCGATCTTGCCGGCTTCTTCCAGCACGGCCGAAGTGAAATCCGCCTCAAGCTCATCATAGCCGGGCACGCCGGCTTCGGTGATGTTCAGCACGTCATGCAGGATGAACTGCGTGTCTTTGGTGGGCGCGGTATAACGGGGCATCATGCTCTCCCTTGGCAGATGTCAGAGTGTTTATTCGAGTGATTTGGTCGCGGCTCCGCCGAGGCGGAGACCGTAGATCATTCCGCAGCGGCGGGCGCGTCGCGGTGGCTGGCGATCATACGACGACCCCAGTCCAGCTGTTCTTCCAGATCGGAAATGGCTTCATCCATTTCGGCGCGCTGATCCTTGAGATCCTGCAGCCGCTGCATCCCGATATCATAGGTGCGCGCCAGCTGCGTATGCTGCTGATCGCCCATATGATAAAGGTCGAGCAATTGGCGGATTTCTTCCAGCTTGAAGCCAAAGCGCTTGCCGCGCAGAATTAGCTTCAGCCGTGCGCGATCGCGTTTTGTGAACAGACGCTTCTGCCCGTCACGGATTGGAAACAGCAATTCCTTGGCTTCGTAAAAGCGCAACGTTCGGGGCGTGACGTCAAACTCGTCACACATCTCGCGTATTGTCTTCAACTCTTCGGTCGTAATCATGTCTCATCCTCAGGTCATGGGGCGCCTGTGGGGCGCGACTGGCCTTCATGTGGATATGATACAGCAAAAAGGTGACGTTTACGTAAGCCATACGCTACGTCATTTTGGGTTTTGACGTGGTGTCAAACTGTCAGACAGCAAAAAAGGTCGGGAAATCCCGACCTTTCCGCACGCAATCAAGCGGATATCAGGCCTTGTCGATCAGCCTGAGCGTTTCAGCGCGCAACTCGGCCAGTTCATCCATGGCTTCGGTCAGTTGCTGGCGCTGCTCTTCCAGCGTCTTCATCTGCCGGTCCGCCATTTCGACGAAGGTCTGCAACTGGGTTTTGGTGCCCTCATGCTCATAGACCATCAGCCATTGGCGCACTTCCTCGAGCTGGAAGCCAAAGCGGCGCCCGCGCATGATCAGTTTCATCCGCGCCACTTCGCGCGGGCCATAGAATCGCGACCGGCCTTCGCGGTCGGGCTGCAGCAATTCGATATATTCGTAATAGCGCAGCGTGCGGGGCGTCACGTCGAACTCCGCACACATCTCTTTGAATGACAATCTGGCGTCGCTCATCAAAGCCCCCCATCGCTCATCATGTTTCCTAAGGGTAAGCGACACAGGGTGCAAGCCAGTGGGGTTGCACATGCAGCATTGCACAGGACATATGGGCGAGGACAGACAGGCGAGAGAGATGGCAAACAGAACCCAACTGGCAAAGCAATTCATCGAAGCGATCCCCCATGCGCAGGCGCTTGGGATGGTGCTGGATGACATTGGCGACGGCACGGCCACCTTTTCCATGCCTTATGACGCGCGGCTGGTGGGCGATCCGGCCACGGGCGTGATCCATGGCGGCGCGGTCTCGGCCCTTATGGACACCTGCTGTGGCGCCGCGGTCATGAGTCACCCGGACGCCCCCGGCGGCACCGCCACGATTGACCTGCGTATCGATTACATGCGCGCCGCCCAGCCCGGCCAACGGATCGTGACCACCGCAATCTGCCATCGTATGACCCGCTCGGTCGCCTTTGTGCGAGCCACCGCCTGGGATGACGATCGCGACCGCCCCGTCGCAACCGCGACTGGCGCCTTTACTGTGGAGGGCCGGTGATGGCGCGCAAACGTCCCGAACCCGTCGAAGTGGTCAAGGCGCGGCGCGAAAACGCGCTTTCGGCGCTGGTCGAAGCGGTGCCCTTCATCCAGTTTCTTGGGGTCGAGTTCGACCGCCGCGGGGATGAACTGACCGGCGTGCTGCCCTTTCGCGACGATCTGATCGGCAACCCGTTGCTGCCTGCGTTGCATGGTGGGGTAGTGGCGTCGTTTCTCGAGATCACCTCCATTGTGACGCTCAGCTGGCATTATCTGTGGGAAGATATCGAAAGCGGCGCCTTCGACCCGGTGAAAGCGGCGGGCGGGCAATTGCCGCGCCTGCCCAAGACAATTGATTTCACCGTCGATTACCTGCGCTCGGGCCTGCCGCGCGATGGCTATGCCCGCGCCACGGTCAGCCGGGCGGGCCGGCGCTATGCCTCGGTCCATGTAGAGGCATGGCAGGATCACCGTCACAAGCTTTTCGCGCAGGCCACGGGCCATTTCCTGATGCCCCCACCGGAGCCTTCTGAGTGAGCGCGGCCCCCGCGCCCGACGCCAAGGCCCCAATCACCCATCGCGGTGTGTTTCGGATCGCCTATCCCATTGTGCTGTCCAATGCGACGGTACCGATTTTGGGCGCGGTGGACACGGGCGTGGTTGGCCAGATGGGCGCAGCCGCTCCTATCGGCGCTGTTGGGCTGGGCGCGGTGATCCTATCGACGATCTATTGGATCTTCGGCTTTCTGCGGATGGGCACCGTCGGGCTGACCAGCCAGGCGCTTGGCGCTGGTGACCGGGCTGAGATGTCCGCCATCCTGACCCGTGCGCTTCTGGTGGGGTTCACGGTCGGGATCGTGATGATCCTAGCCCAGATCCCGGTCTTTCACGCCGCCCTGTCGCTGGCTCCGGCCACCGATGAGGTCGAGGCGCTGACGCGCGAATACCTCACGATCCGCATCTGGTCGGCCCCTGCCGCGATTGGTATTTACGGTCTGACCGGCTGGCTGATCGCGCAGGAACGGACCAAAGCGGTTCTGTGGATCCAGCTTTGGATGAACGGGCTGAACATGGCGTTGGATGTTCTGTTCGTGCTGGGCTTTGGCTGGGGTGTGGGCGGTGTGGCCGTTGCCACCCTGATCGCGGAATGGAGCGGTCTGGCGCTAGCGCTGTGGCTGTGCCGCGATGCCTTTGTCGGGCCGGATTGGCGCAATCGCGCGCAGGTACTGAACCCTGCCCCGCTGAAACGGATGATGCTGGTCAGCACCGATATCCTGATCCGCTCGGCGCTGTTGATGACAATCTTCACCTCGTTCCAGTTTGTCGGTGCGGGTCTGGGCGATGTGCCCTTGGCGGCCAATCAAGTGCTGATGCAGTTCCTGATGATCACGGCCTATGCAATGGATGGCTTTGCCTTTGCCGCCGAAACGCTGGTGGGTCAGGCCATGGGCGCCGGGCAACGCGCACGGCTGCGCCGGGCGGCGCTGGTGACCTCGCATTGGGGGCTGGCGACGGTTTTGGCGCTGGCGCTGGCCTTCGCCCTGTTGGGCGGTCCGATCATCGATCTGATGACGACCGCCGAAGATGTCCGAGCCGAGGCGCGCAGCTATCTGATCTGGATGGTGCTGGCGCCGCCGGTCGGAGTGGCGGCATGGATGCTGGATGGGATTTTCATCGGCGCCACCCGCACCAGGGACATGCGCAACATGATGCTGGTCAGCTTTGTGATCTATTGCGCAGCCGTCGCCGTGCTGGTGCCGTGGCTCGGCAATCACGGGCTGTGGGTTGCGCTGCTGATCAGCTTTGCCGCGCGCGGGATCACGTTGTGGTTACGCTATCCTGCGCTCGAGGAAGCCACCGAAAAGCCGGCTGCCGCCTAAAGCCAGTCGGCACGGCGGCTGCCCACGGCCTCGGCCACGGTCGCGAAGCCGTCGCGGGCCAAAAGCGCATCCAGCCCACTGGCGATCCGGCCCACCAGCGACAGACCGTCAAAGACCAGCGCGGTGTAAAGCTGTACGGCTGAGGCTCCGGCGCAGATCTTGGCATAAGCTTGCTCGGCCGAGCCGACGCCGCCCACACCGATCAGCGGGATCTGACCATCGGTCAGTTGCGACAGTTGCGCCAGCACGCGGGTCGATCGGTCGAACAAAGGCGCGCCCGCCAGCCCGCCTTTTTCATCGCGATGCGGGCTTTTCAGCCCGTCACGCGACAGGGTGGTGTTGGTGGCGATGATCCCGTCAATGCCAGTGGTCTGAGCGACTTCGGCAATATCGGCGATCTCTGCCGGGTTGAGATCGGGTGCGATCTTAAGAAAGACAGGAATGCGCCGCGGCTGGTCGTTGCGCGTGGCGATGACCGACGCGAGCAGCGCCTGCAAGGCCGCCTTGCCCTGCAGATCACGCAGGTTTTCGGTATTGGGTGACGACACATTCACGGTCGCAAAATCCAGATGCGCCGCGCAGCGCGCCAGCACGCGCGCATAATCGGCCGAGCGGTCTTCGCTGTCCTTGTTGGCCCCAAGGTTCAGCCCGACAATGCCCGATTTGGGCCGCGCGGACAGGCGGGCGGCGATCGCCTCCATCCCGTCATTGTTGAAGCCATACCGGTTGATCGACGCGCGGTCTTCGCGCAGCCGAAAGGCGCGGGGTTTGGGGTTGCCGGGCTGGGCGCGGGGCGTGGCCGCGCCAACCTCGATAAAGCCGAAACCGGATTGCAACAGCGGCGCAATGACCTCAGCATTCTTGTCAAACCCGGCCGCCAGCCCAACCGGGTTGGGTAGATCGAGCCCGGCGAGATTGGTTTTCAGTCGCTCCGAGGTGATCGGACCAGGCTGATCGGTCAGGCCGAGGCGCAGCGCCTTGAGCGCCAGACCATGCGCCGTTTCGGCGTCAAAGCCCCGGACTGCGCGCAGACCGATCTGCTCGACCAGCCGCTTCATACCATATCTTTCGGGAACTGGTGCACACCATCCACCAGCGGCAGGTCTTTGGCCCACAGCACATCTGTCATGTGGATTTCTCGATAGAGATGCGGGAACAGCGCACCACCGCGCGAGACCTCCCATTTCAAAGCCTCGCCCAATGTGTCCGCCTCGACCGCCAGCAGCACCAGCCCCTCGGCCCCGGCGAAATGCTTAGCCGCGGTTTCAGCGGCCTGTTCGGCGGTGGAGAAATGCACAAACCCGTCACTCAGGTCGACCGGCGCACCCAGCGTCTGCCCGTCAGCCTGCATCGTGGCCCACTCATCGGCCCGGAAAATCTTGTAGATCAGCATGGCCGCGATATGGCCCGCACGCGGGCGGCACGCAAGCATTTTGCATAAGGCGCATGTCGGGATTGGGTATTTGGAACAAGAAGAAGCAAAAACGCGCGGCGCATGGTCCGGCCTGTCGCATTTCTTTGACACCGCCGTGGTTTTCTTCATCATGTGCCGAGGGAAACACTATCATGACAGGGAGCTTTACCATGACCCGCCTCTTCTGCGCTGCCAGCGCGCTTGCATTGACCGCAGGCGTTGCCAGTGCCGATTTCACACTGACGATCCTGCACACCAATGACATCCACAGCCGGATTGAATCGATCAACAAATACGATTCGACCTGTGATGCCGAAGGCGAAACCGAAGGCAAATGCTTTGGCGGTGTGGCGCGGATCAAGGCCGCTGTGGACATGAAGCGGGCCGAGATGGAGGGCCAGAACGTGATCCTGCTGGATGCGGGCGATCCGTTCCAGGGCTCTTTGTTCTACACCACTTACAAAGGCGCGGCAGAGGCCGAGTTCATGGAAGCCATCGGCTATGACGCGATGGCAGTAGGCAATCACGAATTTGACGATGGTCCCGAGGGGCTGGCGGGTTTCATCGACGCCGTTACCTTCCCGGTGATCTCGGGCAATCTCGATCTGAGCGCCGAAGCCTTGCTCGATGGCAAGGTGCTGAACCATGTGGTTCTTGAAGTGGGCGGCGAAAAGATCGGCGTGATCTCGGCCCTCGCCACGGATACGGTAGATACGTCCTCGCCCGGTGAAAATGTCATCTTCCGCGATGAGATCGAAGCCCTGGCCGAAGATGTCGCCACGCTGGAAGCTCAAGGGGTCAACAAGATCATCGCGCTGACCCATGTTGGCCTGCCGATGGATCTGCGCATTGCCGAAGCTGTGCCTGGAATCGACGTGATCGTGGGCGGGCATTCGCATACGCTGCTGTCGAACACCTCGGACCGCGCCTCGGGCGCCTATCCGATGATGGTCGGCGACACGGCTGTGGCGCAGGCTTATGCCTATTCGAAATATCTGGGCAATCTGACGGTGACCTTTGACGATGACGGCAATGTCGTCTCGGCAGAAGGGGAGCCGATGCTGCTGGATGCCTCGGTCGAGCCGGATGCCGATATGCTGGCCCGCGTGGCCGAAATGGGCACGCCGATCGAAGAAATGAAGCAACGCGTCGTCGCCGATGCGGCGGACGCCATTGAAGGCGCGCGGGACGTCTGCCGCGCCATGGAATGCGCGATGGGCAATCTGGTGGCAGATGCGATGCTCGATAGCGTGAAGGATCAGGGCTATACCATCGCGATCCAAAACGGCGGCGGTCTGCGGGCCTCGATCGATGCCGGCGAAGTCACGATGGGCGAAGTGCTGACGGTGCTGCCCTTCCAGAACACACTGTCGACCTTCAAGGTCCCGGGTCAGGTGGTGATTGACGCGCTGGAAAACGGCGTCAGCCAGGTCGAAGATGGCAAAGGCCGATTCCCGCAGGTGGCAGGTCTGAAATACACCTTCGACATGTCCGTTGCCCCGCTGGAAGGCCGGATAAGCGAGGTCATGGTGATGGAAGGCGACGCCTGGGTGCCGATCGATCCGGGCAAGACCTATGGTCTGGTCTCCAACAACTATGTCCGCGGCGGTGGCGATGGCTATGCCATGTTCCGCGAAGCCGAGGAGTTTTACGACTATGGCCCCGATCTGGCGGATGTGACCGCAGCCTTCCTGGCCGCGAACGCGCCTTACGCGCCCTATACGGACGGGCGGATCACCCGCAAGTAAGCTGGTCTGCACCCGGCTGCACGGCCCCCTGTGCAGCCGACGACCGCGCGAATATCTTGATGACAAAGGGCAGGATGGCACCATCCTGCCCTTTGTCCTTTGGGGCGCAGGCAACTCCGTTGCGTTGGGAGCATGGCCGCGTCGCCTTGCAAGTTTTCGAAGTTTGCGCGCGGCAAACTCTTGTCAAATCTTCGTAACCTGTGCTGTGCT
>JABSSB010000006.1:18349-40011 GCA_013214715.1 Paracoccaceae bacterium
CCCCACCGTCGTCTTCGACAGCAATATCCGGGATCTCGGGCTAAGTTTTGTCGGCTCCGACAACCCGCAATTCTCGCGGCTGATTGTCGACTATCTTTGCCGCACCGGAGAACCACCCTGCTTTTTCGAAATGCGCACGCCGGCCAACCCGAATGCCAATAAACGTCGTGACGGTTACAAGGCGGCCATGCAGGCGCTGGGACATGAGCCGGATATCGTCAAAGTGGATGGCAGCGGATGGAGTTTCGAAGAGATCGGACGGGATGGCGGGCTCAAGGCGATTAAGGCCGGGGCTTTCAAAACCCCCACTGTGCTCTGTTCGAACGATCGCCTGGCGATCGGGTTTCTCTCGGCCTGCTATGAGGCGGGTCTGAAGGTCGGACATGGGCCGGATTGCGATATCCGAGTCGCCGGGCAGGATGATCACCCGTTTTCGAAATTCACGAACCCCTCTCTCACCACAGTGGCACAGGATTACGAAGGCATTTCACGCGTGGCGGCGGACATCCTGTTCCGACGTATCTCTGGCGAGAAAACTCCTTATGTTTCCAGATTGTTGGAGGGCACTCTGATCATGAGAAATTCGGCGTGAGATAATATATATTTTAACGCGCGTAAATTTATTGTTGACCGACCTCCCCGTCGCTGCCTAGGCTTACGACACAAATACATCCATGTTCAGGGAGGAAACGGATGTCTACGAAGACCGCACTCCGTGCGGCCACCGCGATTGCATTGATCGCAGGTGGCGCCGCACAGGCCGAAACCATCACCATTGCCACCGTGAACAACGGCGACATGATCCGGATGCAGGGCTATACCGACCAATTTACCGCAGCCACAGGCATAGAGGTTGAATGGGTCACGTTGGAAGAAAACGTTCTGCGCCAGCGTGTGACCACGGACATCACCACCAAAGGCGGCCAGTTCGATATCATGACCATCGGCATGTATGAAACGCCGATCTGGGGCGCGAACGGGTGGCTCGTCGCGCTGGATGATATGTCAGCCGAATATGATGTGGATGACATCCTTCCCGCCATGGCCGGCGGTCTGAGCCATGAGGGCACGCTTTATGCCGCGCCGTTCTATGGCGAAAGCTCGATGATCATGTACCGCACCGACCTGATGGAGAAGGCCGGGATGGACATGCCCGACAGCCCAACATGGGAGTTCATCCGCGAAGCCGCTGCCGCGATGACGGATCGTGACAATGAAATCAACGGCATCTGCCTGCGCGGCAAGGCCGGTTGGGGTGAAGGTGGTGCTTTCATCACTGCGATGTCCAACTCCTTTGGCGCGCAATGGTTCGATATGGACTGGCGCGCGACCTTTGATCAGGAGCCGTGGCTGAACACGCTGACCTTCTTCAAAGGCATGATGGATGAAAGCGGCCCGGCGGGTTACGCCACCAACGGGTTCAACGAAAACCTGTCGCTGTTCCAGCAGGGCAAATGCGGCATGTGGATCGACGCCACCGTGGCGGCGTCCTTCGTGACCAACCCCAACGACTCCACCGTGGCCGACAGCGTGGGCTTTGCACTGGCACCCAATACCGGGCTGGGCAAGAATTCCAACTGGCTCTGGGCCTGGGCTCTGGCCGTGCCGGCCGGCACGCAGAAAGAGGCCGAAGCCAAGCAGTTCATCGAATGGGCAACCTCGAAAGACTATATCGAGCTGGTCGCTGCTGCCGAAGGCTGGGCCAATGTGCCGCCGGGTGCGCGGACTTCTCTTTATGAGAACCCCGAATACCAGAAGGTGCCCTTTGCGCAGATGACGCTCGACTCCATCCTGTCGGCGGATCCGACCAACTCGACCGTGAATGAAAGCCCCTATGTCGGCATCCAGTTTGCCGCGATCCCCGAATTTGCCGGGATTGCCACGGAAGTAAGCCAGGAGTTCTCGGCCGCTTATGCTGGACAGCAAACCGTCGAAGAGGCCCTCGCCAAGGCGCAGGCCCTGACCAACGACGCGATGGAAGCTGCGGGCTACTAAGCTCTCCCACCCCCTGTCGAGGGGCGGTTTCGGCCGCCCCTTGGCACCACCCCCCGCTTCGCTGCACAGTTCATTCCACGGCGGCATCACGCCCCGCCCTCAGGAGAGATGTGACATGGCCACGCAACATTCCCGCTCTGCCGCCCGATTGATGATGGCGCCCGCCGTGTTCCTGCTTCTGGTCTGGATGCTGGTGCCGCTAAGCCTGACGCTCATCTTCTCGTTCAAGAAATTCCTGCCGCTGCGCGGCGACCAGATCGAAAGCGGCTGGGATTGGGTGACCTTTTTCCCTAGCCTCGATTGGGTCGGGTTTGCCAATTATTCGCGCTTTGTGACCTCGTCGTCCTTCTGGCCCGCCGTATCGACCACCTTGCTGATTGTCGGCGGTGTGCTGATCATCACCGTCTGTCTGGGTATCCTGCTGGCGATCCTTCTGGATCAGCCAATGTGGGGCCAGGGCGTCGTGCGCATCCTTGTCATTGCTCCTTTCTTCGTCATGCCCACCGTGTCTGCGCTGGTCTGGAAGAATATGTTTCTTGACCCCAATAACGGCCTTTTCTCGCATCTGTGGCGCGCCTTTGGGGCCGAACCGATTTCCTTCCTGTCCGAGGCTGCGATGCCCTCGATCATCCTGATCGTCAGCTGGCAATGGCTGCCCTTTGCCACGCTCATCCTGCTGACGGCGATCCAGTCGCTCGATAGTGAACAGTTGGAAGCCGCAGAAATGGATGGCGCGCCGGTGCTGAAACGCTTCTGGTTCATCGTGCTGCCGCATCTGAGCCGCGCGATCACCATCGTGATCCTGATCCAGACGATCTTCCTGCTGGCCATCTTTGCCGAGATTTTCGTTACCACCGGCGGTGCCTTTGGCACGCGGACCCTATCTTACCTGATCTTCCAGCGGGTGCTGGAAAGCCAGAATGTCGGCCTCGGCTCGGCCGGGGGGGTCTATGCCATCATCCTCGCCAATATCGTTGCGCTCTTGCTGATGCGCGTCGTCGGCAAGAACCTGGACGCGTGAGGTCAAGATCATGGCACGTTCCGTCACCACCCGCCGCAAGATGATCAACACCGCGCTCGCCTGGGGTATCGGGCTGCTGATCTTCTTCCCGATCCTCTGGACGATCCTGACCAGTTTCAAAACCGAAGCACAGGCCATCGCCAACCCGCCGATCTTTCTGAACTTCGACTGGACGCTGGAAAACTATGCCGTCGTGCAGGAGCGGTCAGATTACATGAAATTCCTGTGGAATTCGGTGATCATCGCGGGTGGCTCGACCATCCTTGGCATCATCATCGCGGTCCCGGCGGCCTGGTCGATGGCCTTTGTCCCCTCCAAAGCGACCAAAGACATCCTGCTGTGGATGCTATCGACCAAGATGCTGCCCGCCGTGGGCGTGCTCTATCCCATCTACCTGCTTTTCGTTGAGCTGGGCTTGCTCGACAGTCGCGCGGGTCTGGTCATCGTGATGATGCTGATCAACCTGCCGATCATCGTCTGGATGCTGTACACCTATTTCAAAGAAATCCCCGGCGAAATCCTTGAAGCTGCGCGGATGGACGGGGCGGAGCTGAAGGAAGAAATCCTTTACGTTCTGACGCCCATGGCCGTGCCGGGCATCGCCTCGACCATCTTGCTGAACTTCATCCTCGCCTGGAACGAAGCGTTCTGGACGCTGAACCTGACAGCCGTGGATGCCGCCCCGCTCACGGCGTTCATCGCCAGCTATTCCAGCCCCGAAGGGCTGTTCTACGCCAAACTTTCCGCCGCCTCGACCATGGCGATTGCGCCCATACTGATCCTTGGCTGGTTCAGCCAGAAACAGCTGGTGCGCGGTCTGACCTTTGGCGCCGTCAAATAAGGAACAGGGATCATGGGACGCATCGTTCTGGAAAAAGTCACCAAGAGTTTCGGCGCAACCGAGGTCATCCCACCGCTGGACCTGACCATCGAAGACGGGGAATTTACGGTCTTTGTCGGCCCGTCAGGCTGTGGCAAATCCACCCTGTTGCGGCTGATTGCCGGGCTCGAAGATGTCAGCAGCGGGCAGATCAGCATTGATGGGCAGGACGCCACGATAGTGCCCCCGGCCAAACGCGGGCTTGCGATGGTGTTCCAGTCCTATGCGCTGTATCCGCATATGTCGGTGCGCAAGAATATCGCCTTCCCGCTGCGAATGGCCAAGCTGGATCAGGCCGAGATCGACAAACGCGTCGCAAGCGCAGCCAGCGTTCTGAACCTCAGCGATTACCTAGATCGCCGCCCCGGTCAGCTGTCGGGCGGTCAGAGGCAGCGTGTCGCCATTGGCCGGGCCATCGTGCGCGAACCCGCGGCCTTTCTCTTTGATGAGCCGCTCTCGAACCTTGATGCCGCGCTGCGTGTGGGCATGCGGCTTGAGATTTCCGAGCTGCATGAGCGGCTGAAAACAACGATGATCTATGTGACCCATGATCAGGTCGAAGCCATGACCATGGCCGATAAGATCGTTGTGCTACGGGCGGGCAATATCGAACAGGTCGGCTCCCCGCTTGAGCTGTATCACACACCCCGCAACCAGTTCGTGGCGGGGTTCATCGGCTCCCCAAAGATGAATTTCATCGCCGGGGACGAAGCCGCCAAACATGGCGCCGCCAGCATTGGCATCCGCCCCGAACATATCACCGTGTCGGACGATGGTGGGCCGTGGTCTGGCGTGGTCAGCGTATCGGAACATCTGGGGTCGGACACGTTTTTCCACATTCACGACACCGGGTTGGCCGACACCATCACCGTGCGCGCGGATGGAGAGGTCGGCTTCCGCCATGGCGACAGGGTGCATCTGACCCCGCGCGATGATGTGATCCATCGCTTTGACCGCAACGGGTTGCGGATCGCATGATGCGGCTGGCGGGTAAGACAGCGCTGATCACAGGAGCCGCGCGCGGCATCGGGCGTGCCTTTGGCGAAGCCTATATTCGCGAAGGTGCTCAGGTCGCCATCGCCGATATTGATGGGGACCGCGCCGCGCAGACCGCGCGGGAGCTGGGTAAGGCCGCGCGTCCGATCCTGATGGATGTCACCGATCAAAGCAGCATCGATCAGGCGGTGCAGGATGCCATCACCGGGCTGGGCCGGATCGACATATTGATCAATAATGCCGCGCTCTTCACCGCCGCTCCGGTTGTCGAGATTGACCGGGACGATTTCAACCGGGTCTTTTCCGTCAATGTCGCGGGCACGCTGTTTACGATGCAGGCCGTGGCCCGCCACATGATCGCGCGCGGCGGCGGTGGCAAGATCATCAACATGGCCTCGCAAGCCGGGCGGCGGGGTGAGCCTTTGGTGGCCGTTTATTGCGCCACCAAGGCCGCCGTGATCAGCCTGACCCAATCGGCCGGACTGAACCTGATTGAACATGGCATCAACGTGAACGCCATCGCCCCCGGTGTCGTGGAGGGCGAACATTGGGACGGGGTGGATGCCTTCTTTGCCAAATATGAAGGCAAGCCGCCCGGCCAGAAAAAGGCCGAAGTGGGCGCTGCCGTTCCGTTCGGACGCATGGGCACCGCCACAGATCTGACCGGCATGGCCGTGTTTCTTGCATCAAGCGAGGCCGATTACATCGTCGCCCAGACATATAATGTCGATGGCGGGAACTGGATGAGCTGATGACCTCTGTTACCGCGATATCCCTGTCCGACGCCAGCTTGCGCGACCTGCCCGAAGCAATTGACCGGCCCCGCTATGATCGCGCGCGCCTGACGCCCGGCATCGTGCATATCGGCGTTGGCAATTTCCACCGGGCCCATCAGGCCTGGTATCTGCATCGCCTGCTGCAACAGGGCGCGGCCCAGGATTGGGCGATCGTCGGCGCAGGTGTGCGCCCGGCCGACGCCGCGATGCGCGAAAAACTTCAAAAACAGGACTATCTGACAACGCTTATCGAACTGGACCCGGCCAGTACCGGCGTCGAAGTGACGGGCGCGATGGTGGATTTCCTTCCGGTCGAACCCGGGCATGCCGCCCTGATCAGGTATATGGCGCGTCCCGAAATACGCATTGTCAGCCTGACAGTGACCGAAGGCGGATATTACCTTGACGCCCATGGCGGTTTTGACAGCGCACATCCCGATATTGTGGCAGACAGGCACGCACCAGAAAGCCCAACCACAGCCTTTGGCGCCATTGTGGCCGCGCTCCGGCTGCGCCGCGACGCGGGGCTTGCGCCCTTTACGCTGCTGAGCTGCGACAATCTGCAAGGCAACGGCCATGTGCTTCGGCAAAGCGTGTTGGGCGTGGCGGGTCTGCTGGACCCCGCTTTGGCCGACTGGATCAAGACGCATGTGAGTTTTCCAAATTCCATGGTCGATTGCATCGTGCCCGCGACCGGCGCGGCGGAACTGGTTGCCGCGCAAGAAACAGGGGTCGCCGATCTTGCCCCGGTGACGCATGAAAGCTTCCGGCAATGGGTGATCGAAGATCATTTTTGCAACGGCAGACCCGATTGGGACAAGGTCGGCGCGACCTTTTCGGATCAGGTGCATGCCTTTGAGACAATGAAGCTGCGCGTTCTCAACGGGGGGCATCAACTGCTGGCCAATGCGGGGGAGCTTCTGTCCATCGACACGATAAGCGCCTGTATGGAAAACCGCCTGATTTCAGACTTTTTCTGCAAGGTCCAGACAGCCGAAATCCTGCCCCATGTCGCCCCGGTTCCGGGGAGCACTGCAGCTGACTATCTGGACCTGATCACCCATCGCTTCCGCAACCCCCGCATTGTCGATCAAACACGCCGTGTGGCCTTTGACGGAACGTCGCGCCATCCGGGATTTCTTCACCCCTCGATCCGCGATGCCCTGGCGCAGGGCCGCTCGGTGCAAGGTCTTGCCCTGGCCGAAGCCTTGTGGGCGCGCATGTGCTTTGGCACGCGCGAGGACGGGTCAGCCATCGACGCGAATGATCCCCATTGGCGTGACCTCACCGCAATCGCCGCGCGCGCCCGGCATGAGCCCGCCAAATGGCTGCAAAACGCGACCCTCTACGGCGATCTGGGAGAGGCGCCTCCCTTTGTCGCCGCCTTTGAGCATTGGCTTAGCATGATCTGGGAAGACGGCACGATCCGCGCGTTGCAAACCTATATCGAACCGGGCTGACCCATATACTCTGCTCGCCGACAGCTCTGGGCCACAGCATCCGCATGATGGGCGGCAGCGCCCGCGCGTTTGGCTCGAAATGATCCTGTCACAGGCATCTAATCGTGGCCAGGCCAATGGACAGGCAAACATGCATGGCAGTCGGGACTTTTTCGCGCCACGGGCGACAGCAATCTTTCAGCCGGGCCAGCCCTGCCCCGGCTTTGTCATCCTGTCCCAAGGCACGATACGCGTGAGCCTGACAAGGGCCAGCGGGCGCGATGTGGTGCTTTATCGGGTGACGCCGGGCGATGTCTGCATGCACACCCTGTCTTGCCGCATCGACCCGCACGCCTTTGCGGCCGATGGCGTTGCAGAAACCGATCTGAAAGGGCCGCTGGTCCCTGCGGAGACCTTTCACCAGAAACTGGCCGAAGATGCCGCCTTTCGGGACATGATCCTGCGCTCGGTCTCGGCCCGGTTTGCCGAATATAAGCAACTGATCGAAGACGTGGCGCTGATGCATTTCGATGCGCGGCTGGCCAAAGCCTTGTTGCGCTTGACCGGACCAGACCGGACAATGCGCGCCACCCATGCCGACCTGGCCAGCGAAACGGCCTCGGGGCGGGCCTATGTCTCGCGTCGCCTGGCCGAATGCGCGCGGCAAGGCTGGGTCGCGCAGCAGAAGGACGGCATTGCCTTGCTGAACCGCGAGGCGCTGGATCACGTTGTCATGGGGACGCGGTGACTTTGTCACCGTCCTGCAGCGCTGCGGCAAGGTCAGCTCGGACATCCAACCACCAAGGAGAGTTTTGAGATGTCCAAGAACGAAGGAACACTGGATCGCGCATTGCGTGTCATCACAGGGCTTGCGCTACCGTCGCTGTTTTTTGTCGGACCGCAAACGATGTGGGGGCTGATCGGCCTTGTGCCTCTTGTCACGGGTTTGGTCGGCACCTGCCCGGTCTACGCCCGGCTCGGGATAAAGACCTGACGCGTCAAATCAGGTTGAACGCGCCGCCGCCGTGCCGGGCTTGCGCACCGCGCGGGCCCGGAGTGCCGCCGAACCTCAAGACCCGCTGCGTAGCGCGATCACCGCCCCGGCCCCGGCAATCAGCGCGATACCCGCCACTTGCCACAGGCCAACCGCCTGCCCCAAAGCCGCCCAACCATAGAGCGGACCAAAGATCATCACCGAATATTCAAACACGGCCATCCGCGAAGGCTCGCCCCATTGATAGGCGCGGATGATGCCATAGACCGCGATCAGAGACCCCACCGCCTGCATCACCACCAGCCCAAGCGCCGGACCCATCGGCCAGACCCAGCCGCGCGACAGGAAATCGCCTTGCGGGTCCGACACGAATAACAGCCCCACCGCGCCCAACGTGCCGAGCGTGACGAACATGCCCAGCAGCAGTGTCAGCGGGCTTTCCTCCGCACAGCGATACCGGGTCAGCATCGCCGAGACCGCGTAAAAGGCGCCACCCAGCACCGGCAACAACAACCATGGATCAAAATCGGACGGGTTGGGCTGCAACACCAGCAACACACCCGCAAACCCCACCAAAACCGCCGCGATGCGAAACGGCCCGACCCGCTGTCCAGTCAGAGCCATCGTCATCAAGAGCACAAAAAGCGGGGAGGTGAACTGCCCCGCCAGCGCCTCTGCGATGGGCATGATCCCCAGCGCGCCAAAATAGCACAGCATCGACAGGCCCAGCGCCAGCGAGCGCAGCACAACCCAAAGCAGCGACCGCATCCGCAGATGGTGCAACCCCATCACGCAGGCCACCACAGCAATCAATGGCACTGCTGCCAAGGCACGGGTGAAATGGAATTGCCAGAGCCCGACATAGGCCGAGAGCGGCGCGATGTAGTTGTCGATCACGCCGATCAACGCCATCGACGCCACCATGATCCCCGCCGCGCGGCCCTGAGACGCCTGCATCCTCTTCCCTTTCCCGCGCGACATGCGCATTCTCCTGACCCAGAACCGCTAGTCGGGAAAGGGAGAGGACACAATGGGCTGGATGGCTGATGAAACCGGGCTGGCGAAGACAGCCGCGAATTATGTGCCGCTGACGCCGCTCTCGGGGCTGCGCCGGGCGGCGCATGTGTTTGGCGGGGAAATGGCTGTTGTCTACGGGGCGCATCGCAAGACCTATGCCGAATATTACGACCGCTGCACGCGGCTGGCCTCGGCGCTCGCGGCGATGGGGGTCCAGCCCGGCGATGTGGTCTCGGCTGTGTTGCCGAACATCCCAGCCGCGGCCGAAGCGCATTTCGGCGTGCCCGCCTGCGGCGCGGTGCTGAATGCGATCAATATCCGGCTCGACCCGGCGACCATCGCCTATATCTTCGATCATGGCGGCGCCAAGGTCGCGCTGGTGGACACGCAATTCCTGCCCGTGGTCGAAGACGCCATCACCCGCATGGAGGGCCCGCCGCCCACGCTTATCGAAGTGCCCGATGCTGAGGCCGGGCTGACCCCCACCGGGCGCTATGCGACCTATGAAGATGTGCTGCGCAATGCGCATCATGATTTCGACTGGCATTTCCCCGAAGATGAATGGGAAAGCCTTGCTTTGAACTATACCTCCGGCACGACCGGGCGCCCCAAGGGCGTCGTCTATCACCATCGCGGCGCCTATCTGAACGCAATGGGACAGGTGCTGAGCTGGTCGATGCAGCTGCGCCCGCGGTATATGACCATCGTGCCGCTCTTTCACTGCAATGCGTGGTGCCACATCTGGATGATGCCGATGGTGGCGGGCACCGTGATCTGTTGCCGCGAGATTGCCGCCAAGCCGATCTTTGATCTGATCGCAGATGAAGGCGTGACCCATTTCGGCGGCGCGCCCATCGTTCTGAACATGCTGGTCAACGCCCCAGAGCCGGAGCGGCGCAGCTTTGATCACACCGTAGAAGTTTTCACCGCAGGCGCCCCCCCGGCCCCGGCGACGCTCGCCAAGATCGAGCCGATGGGCTTTCACGTCACGCAGGTCTATGGCCTGACCGAGGTGTATGGCCCGGCGACCGAATGCACCTGGGGGCCACATCTTGATCACCTCGAAGGCGCTGACCGCGCGGCGATCAAGGCGCGTCAGGGCGTGGCGATGCCCTTCATGGAAAAGATCACTGTGATGGATGACGAGATGCAGCAAATCCCGATGGATGGGCGCGCACAGGGTGAGATTGTGATGCGCGGCAATGGCGTCATGAAAGGCTATTACCGCAACCCCGAAGCGACCGAGGCGGCATTCAAAGGTGGTTTCTTCCATTCTGGCGATATCGCGATCCAGCATCCCGACGGCTATATGCAGATCGCGGACCGGGCNAAGGACATNATCATTTCAGGCGGGGAAAACATCTCCTCGGTCGAGGTTGAAGGCGTCTTGATGGAACATCCCGACGTGTTGCTGGCCGCCGTTGTGGCCAAGCCGGATGAGAAATGGGGCGAGGTGCCTTGCGCCTTTGTCGAATTGAAACCCGGCACGGCCCCGAGCGAAGCGGACCTGATCGGCTTTGCCCGGCAGACGCTCGCGGGGTTCAAAACACCCAAAGCGGTTGTGTTTCAGGAGCTGCCCAAAACCTCTACGGGTAAAATCCAGAAATTCGCCCTGCGCAAGACCGCTGCGGCGCTTTGATGGCGTGGACGCGGCAGGGCGCACCGTGATACGGCACTGATACAGGCAAATCACACCGGGCCGGCATGACCGCACTCGACAGTTACGACCGACTGGAGGCCGCAGGCCTCTGGCGCGCGGGCGCGGAAGCGCAGCGGCGCGAAGTTGTGGTGTCGATTGGCGATGCAACGCTGAAAATCGCAGATATGTCAGACAAGGTGCTGGCGCATTGGTCGCTGGCGGCAGTGCATCGGGCCAATCCCGGTCAGACGCCGGCGATCTATCACCCCGATGGCGATCCGGGCGAGCGGCTGGAGCTTGGCCCGGATGAGCATCAGATGATCGACGCCATCGCACAAATTCAACGCGCCGTGGCGCGGCGCAAATCACGGCCGGGACGGCTGCGGCTGGGCCTCTTTGTGCTGGGTGTGGCGGTCATGATCGCAGCCTCTGTGCTGTGGCTGCCCTCGGGTCTGCGCAATTACGCAATGCGGGTGCTGCCCGAGAGCCAGAAAGCCGAACTGGGCGACGCGCTTTTGGCGCAACTGGTGCGCGGAGCAGGTGCGCCCTGCTCAACCCGCAGCAGCGCCGAGATCCTTGACCGGCTGGCCCGGCGGCTTGAGGCGCAAAACATACTGATCCTGCCCGATGGCCATGTCGATGCGCTGCATCTGCCGGGCGGGCTGATCCTGCTGCATCGCGAACTGGTCGAAGATCACGACGACCCCTCCGTGCCCGCAGGCTATGCGCTGGCCGAATTGCAGCGACTGGCGCAATCGGACCCGCTGGAGAGGATGCTGATCGATACCGGGCTGCGCGGCACGCTGGCGCTGCTGACCACCGGCACCCTGCCCGACGCGGTGCTGGACAGCCAGGCCGAAACCCTGTTGACCCGCACGCCCGATCCGGCCGATCCGGCCGCGCTCTTGGCGCGGTTTGCCGCTGTCGGGCTGCCCTCGACGCCCTACGCGCTGGCGGTGGATATCACGGGTGACAGCACGCGCGCCCTGATCGACGGCGACCCGATACAGCAGGGCGATGCCTTCATCCCACCGCTGAGCGATAGTGACTGGCTGCGGCTGCAGGCGATCTGCGGCGGCTGAACCGGGCCTTAGCCCCGCGTGATGCGGTTCACATGGCCCATCTTGCGGCCGGGTTTCACCTCGGCCTTGCCATACAAGTGCAGGCTGGCATCGCGTTCGCGGGCGATCTCGGGCACGCGGTCCATGTCATCGCCGATCAGGTTTTCCATCACCACATCCGCATGGCGCGTCCCATCGCCCAACGGCCAGCCCGCCACGGCGCGGATATGCTGCTCGAACTGATCGACCGAGCAGCCATTCTGCGTCCAATGGCCCGAATTATGCACCCGCGGCGCAATCTCATTCACGATCAGCCCCTGCGGCGTCACGAAAAGTTCCACCCCCATCACGCCCACATATTCCAGCGCGTTCAAAATCCGCGCCGCCAGCAGCACGGCATCCGTGCGCTGCGACGGCGACAGACGCGCGGGCACCGTCGTGCTGTGCAGGATACCATCGCGATGCACATTCTCGCCGGGATCGAAACAAGCGACCTCGCCGGACGCGGCGCGGGCCGCGATCACCGAAACCTCATGACTGAAATTCACAAAGCCTTCGAGGATCGACGGCGCCCCCGCCATGGCGTCCAGCGCGGCGGGCGCTTCCTGCGGCGTCATGATCCGCGCCTGGCCCTTGCCGTCATAGCCAAAGCGGCGGGTCTTCAGGATGCCGGGCGCACCAACGCTGGCCATCGCCGCCTCAAGCCCGGCCGCATCCGGCACGTCGGCATAGGGCGCGGTGGTCAGGCCCAGACCGGTCAGGAAGTCTTTTTCAGTCAGCCGGTCCTGACTGACACGCAATGCCTCGCGCCCTGGATGGATCGGGCGATGCGCTTCCAGCACATCCAGCGCCGAGGTCGGGATATTCTCAAACTCATAGGTGATCACATCAACCGAAGCCGCAAATGCCTTGAGCGCTGCAGTGTCATCGTAGCCCGCTGTCGTGACCTGATCGGCCACCTGCCCCGCGGGCGGGTTGGCGCCGGGCTCAAAGATATGCGTGCGAAAGCCAAGGCGCGAGGCCGCGACCGACAGCATCCGGCCCAGCTGCCCCCCGCCCAGAATGCCGATCACGGCGCCTTGCGGCAAAGGATCACTCATTGACCGGCACCTCGGGGATCGAGGCCGAGAGCGCATCGCGCCAGGCATCCAGCCGCGCCGCCAGATCAGGATCGGAAATGGCCAGAATTCCCGCCGCCATCAGGCCCGCATTCTTGGCCCCGGCCTCTCCGATCGCCATGGTGGCCACGGGATAGCCGCGCGGCATCTGCAGAATCGAATAAAGCGAATCCACGCCCGACAGCGCCCGCGTCTGCACCGGCACGCCAATCACCGGCACGCGCGTCTTCGACGCCATCATCCCCGGCAGATGCGCCGCGCCGCCTGCACCGGCGATGATCACCTTCAACCCGCGCGAGACGGCGGTTTTGCCATAGTCCCACAACCGGTCCGGCGTGCGATGCGCCGAGACGATGCGCGCTTCATGGGCCACGCCAAGCTCGTCAAGCACGTCGGCGGCATGTTTCATCGTTGGCCAGTCGGACTGGCTACCCATGATGATCCCGATGGAAGGCTGGCTCATCGTCTTGAAATCCCTGTTTGATCAAGCCCCGCACTATAGGAACACGCCCGTGTGGCGCAACCATTCAGGCGATGATGTCGGGGGTCAGACGGTCTTCGATCAGGGTGATCCGGTCCTTGAGCTGCAATTTCTGCTTTTTGAGGCGCTTGATCGTGAACAGATCGCCTGTGCCACGCTCCTCCAATGCAATGATCGCCTCGTCCAGATCGCGATGCTGGCGCTTGAAAACCTCAAGCTCAACACGCAGAACCTCTTCGGTTTTCATCGACAGGCTGCCGGGAGCGTTCATCTGGACCTCGGATACGGAGTGCAGTGCACAACATATAGGGCCAAGCGCGCCCCACGTGAAGCCCTGCCGACACTTGTAACCCCGCCAAATCCTGCCCATATTCAAGATCAACCGGTTTGCCGCAACGGGAGCCGGAGCAGACTCGTCGCTTTGACTGAAAGGACGTGACCACGTGTCGAAACTTACACTCGGCTCTTACCCGCATATGCTGGGGTTCGAGCAGCTTGAACGCCTTCTCGAACGCACCGCGAAATCGGGCAATGAAGGCTATCCCCCTTTCAATATTGAACAAACCTCTGACCAGTCCTATCGGATCACCCTGGCCGTGGCCGGGTTTGCCGAGGACGACCTGTCGATCACCGTCGAAGACCGCCAATTGGTGATCCGTGGTCGACAGATGGATGACGGGTCGGACCGCATCTTCCTGCATCGTGGCATCGCCGCGCGCCAGTTCCAGCGCATGTTCGTGCTGGCCGATGGTGTCGAGGTTGGCGAGGCCATCATGGAAAACGGGTTGCTGCATGTCGATCTGCGCCGTCAGGTGCCGGACACCGTTGTGCAGACCATCAGCATCAAGAAAGGGTAAGACATGAAAACACCATATGATCTGAACGAAAACGCCAGCCGCATCGTCTATGTCAAGCCGGTGGCGGTGGCCGATCTGCCCGCCGAAGTGCAGGAACAGGCCGGCGAGGCCGAAATTATCTATTCCGTGCATGATGCCGGCAGCGGAGAGCAGCTGGCCTTTGTGGCCGACCGCAAGCTGGCCGATCTGCTGGCGGCTGAGCATGATTATTCTGCCGTTACAGTGCATTGACAGACAGGCCCGGCTGCGCAGATACTGCAGCCGGGCTTGAATTGATTTTGGATCGACCTGACTTTTGTTTCGAAACACTTTTCTGACTTTGGCGCTTTGCGCGTCACCAGCTTTTGCCGATCCTTACGTCACATGCGTTGAAGAGCAGCTGACAGCGCTGCAAGCTGCGCCCGGTCCAGTGGACGGGCGTCTTGATGGGCAGACACGCGCGGCGGCACAGGCGGTGCAGCGCTCTGCGCAGGGAGCAAAGGCGGGCCTCGCGCTGTTGCGCCCGCTTGACCGGCGCAGCGCGCGCTATTGGTGCCGTGATCTGGCTGCCCTGTCGCCGCAGCTGCGCCCTCTTCAGCCCAATTACCGGGCCGAAATCATTACGACCCCATCGGCAGAGCTGACACGCAACATCCGCGCTGAGCTCAACCGGTTTACAGATTACCTGCATCAGACCCATGGCATCAGCCTGCCCGGCCCGATGGCGGTGGTCGCGGCGGGCGATGGGGCCGCGCTGACGACGCTTGTAACACAGACCGCACGGCAGCTGCGCCTGCGCTATGACGTGCAGCAAACCGCCCTGCGGCGCTGCCGGTCGACCCAAAGCTATACTGGGATTGCCTATGGCAACCTGACCTGGATCTGCTGGGCGCAGGGTCGGACCCTGCCGGGGCGCGGGGTGAGTGGGCGGTTTGTGCTGGCGCATGAGGTCACGCATATCGTGCAGCGCGATCTTGAAGGGCGCCCCAATGGCGCAGGCGCGTTTGGCAGGCCCCGCCGCGATGTTCCGGCTTGGCTGGTGGAAGGTCATGCCAATTGGGTGGCGCTGGATTATCTGCACAGCCGCGGACTGCTGCGCCTACCCAGCCTTGATCAACTGCGCCGCACCGCCGCCCAGCGCCCCAATGGCATATCGATTCTGTCCGACGGGCTGGGGATGCGCACGCAAGACGCCTATGGCATCAGCCAGGTCGCTGTCAGCGTTCTGATCGCGCGGGCAGGCACGCGGGCACCGTTTGACTATTATCGGCGCATGGCCGCAGGCCGACGGCCCGATGCGGCCTTTCAGGAAAGCTTTGGCATCGCGCGCAAAGAGTTCGAACAGGCATTCCCAAGGCTGATGTCCAGCAAAACCGCGCTGGATCGGTTTGTGGCCAGCGGCGCGTTGAATTGACAAAGTGACCCGATCTTGCGCTTGCTGCGCGCAGGATGCACGAGGACCGCACATGACGAGATTTGCCTGTGACTGGGTCGATGCCTTTGCCGATCGGGCTTTTGGCGGCAACGGCTGTGCCGTGGTGCATGGCGGCGCGGTGCTGCCAGTAGAGGTCGCCTGCGCCTTTGTGCGGGAAACCTCTTTGGTGGAATGCACCTTCACCGGCCCGTCGGACGTGGCGGATGTCAAAGTCCGCTATTTTCTGGCCAGCCGGGAAATCCCCTTTGCCGGGCATCCCACCATCGCCACCGTGGCCGCCTTGGCCGACCGGGGACTGACCAAAGACCGCATCACACTGGAAACCGGCGCCGGGCTGATTGAGGTCACGCGCGAGGATGAGATGATCCGCATGNTGCAGATCGCGCCGGAATTTGGCGATCTGGTGGACCCCGCGCTGGTGGCGCGGGTGCTGTCGGTGCCACAGGATGCCATCATCTCTCCGCCGCAGGTCGTGTCCACCGGGCTGCCCTTCACAATCACCGTTCTGCGCGACCGCGAGACGCTGCGCGCGGCGCGGCTCGATCTCGATGCGCTGAAGGACTATGCTGCAGCGTTGGGCCTTGATGGCACCGATGTGATGGAGCCTTTCGCTGTCGCGCTGGAGGGCGCCACACCCGGGGGCGATACGTTTTCACGCCTGCTCATGGCGCCGCCCAGCCCGGTGGAAGACCCGTTCACCGGCTCAGCCACCGGAGCGATGGGGGCCTATCTGTGGCGGCACGGGTTGATCGCGGGCAACAGTTTCACCGCAGAACAAGGTCATGACATGGGCCGCCCCGGTCAGGCCCGCGTCACGCGCATCGGCCCGGTCGATGACATGGCAGGGATCGCCGTGGCGGGTGCGGGATATGTCCTGATACGCGGAGAGGTCGACCTGCCCGACCGGATGCCGGTCCCATGACCCGGACCGATCCCGCCATCGCCTTTCTGCCCTATCGGATGAAACTGGGCCGCAGCCTGTCGCTGCGCCCCGTGGCGGATTTGCATTGGCCCTTGGGCTGCCCCGAGCGCCTGCGCGGCAAAACCGTCGGAGAGATGGCGCCCAGCGATCACATCATCCTCGCCCCGGAAACAGCGGTGCATTACCTGCCCAATCGCGGCAGCCCCGCGCAGTTTTCGCTGGTGATGGGGGAGCCCTCATACATCCATGCCAAGCATCTGCGCCTGCTGCGCTGGACGTGGCGGCGGTTTTATCGCGTGCTGACCTTTCACCAAAGCCTCGTGGACAGCCTGCCAAACGCTGAGTTCTTCCCCTATGGCACGACATGGGTGCCCAATTGGCGCGACCTGAGCCCGGAGAAGACGGCGATGTGTTCACTCATCGCCTCGGCCAAGCGCGACAGCCAAGGGCACAAGCTGCGCCATGACGTGGTCGATTGGGTCCGCGACACGGGTCAGGATGTGCAGATCATGGGCCGCGGCTATACTCCGTTCGAGGACAAGGCCGATGGGCTGGCCCCGTTTCGCTATTCCATCGTGATCGAAAACGGCCGTGAGGCGAATTACTTCACCGAAAAGCTGCTGGATACGGTGTTTTGCCGGACGGTTCCGATCTATTGGGGCTGTCCGAATATCGACCAGTTCTGCGATCCCTCCTCGATCATCATCTGCAACAGCCTTGACGACATTCAGCGTGCCGTGGCCGCGATGTCGGTCGAAGATTACACCGCGCGCCTGCCCGGCCTGACCGCGTTGGCCGAGGAGCTGGCCCCCTATGCAGACTGGGAACGCCGCGCGGCCGAGGCAATCCGTAACAGCCTCTAGTCAGATCCCCTGCCCTGCGCCATGCTGCATGACAGCGGAGGATATGATGGCAGAGTGTTTCAAGACGCGCGCAGGCGGCAGCTCTGCTGGCAAGCGGGGGGTTTCCTAATTCGCAGGGATTTCGCGCGAAAGCGCCGAGTCCGATAGCATCTGCTGACCATCCCGCCCGGCGGACGCGCCAAGACGCATAAACACGCCCCCATGAAACCGCGATCTATGTCCTTGAAGGCGCGGCCTTCATGTATTGGGGCAAGCGGCTGGAGCATTGCATGGAGACCGAAGCAGGCGAGATGATCTTTGTCCACGCCGACATTTCACATCTGCCGATCAACAACAGCGGTGCTGAGGTGAAGGCCGTCATCGTCCGCACCGATCCGCATGAACAGGACAGCGTCGTGCTGCTGCCAGAGCTGGAGGCGCTGGCGCCTTAATCCAACGGGTCGGGTGCGCCGTAGGCGTTGTCACCCTCTTCGCTGGGCTGGACATAGAAATAAAGCAGCACCAAAGCCCCCACGATCGGGATCAGCCCGATCAACAGCCACCACCCGCTCCGCCCGGTATCATGCAGGCGGCGGATCGATACGGCGATCGACGGCAAGAGCAGCCCGAGATACAGGATCAGCGACAGCGGTGTGCCGGCCTCATCCGTAAAGGCGTCAAACCCCAAGGCTGGTGCAACCACAGCTCTGTCAATGATCTGCGCCATCACCTGCACCAGCACCATCGTCAGCACCCACCACCAATATTCCGGACGCGAGGCGCGCCCCTCAAATCCGACATAATTGGACAGGCCCCTGCGAATGGCGGCTGGCATCTGTGACATCGTGACCCTCATAATAAACCTGCGACAAGCCTAGCCTTGGTGCAAACAAGCGCAAGCGATATGGTCGCCGCATACCTGAGTTGACCCTGCCGCGAGATTTGCCATGTTACGCCCCCTTGCCCTGTTGTCCTGTCTTGTCTGGGCCACGCCCGCACTGGCCGATATCTCGGACGAGGCCAATGCCTGTATCGACCGGCTGATCGCCGAGTTCGGCAATGTCGGCGGGCAGGTGTTGCAGGATCAATTTGCCGAAGCGGGCACCTATGTGCTGCTGCAGGATGCCAACGGTGCGCAATATGAATGCATCGTCTGGTCGGGGCCGGAAATTGCCGCGTTTCGCGCGATCGGTGACTGCGACGACGCCAGCGCCATGCAGGCACCCGTCACCGGGGGCGAACAGCGCGTGAGCTTTAATGCGGGCACCAGCGGCACGGTGATCACCGCAAGCCTCGCCCCATCCACATCGGTGCAATATCTTCTGGGCGCCGCGGCCGAGCAGTTCCTGACCGTCAGTGTCAGCTCATGGGGCGGCGCACTGGATTACCGCATCCTCAATCCCGATGGGTCCGATTTGCTGGAATTGATCAGTTCGGACACACCCTATCGCGGGCAGCTTTGGCAATCGGGCGACCATGTGGTCGAAATCGTGAATGGCGGTGCGCAACCGGTGAGTTTCGATGTCAGTTTCGGGATCGAGTGAACGGTGCAACCTCGTCAACGGCTCGCGTAGTAATTGTTTCAAATAACTGTCACGTGACTGAGACTTTTGCCCCTCACTGTCGCGCGCGGGCGCGACGCCCATCAGCAAGTGAAGGGNAGCTAGCAATGAAAGATCATCAGGACCATAACCTGTCGGCAGATGATTGGGATGAAAAGTATTTTCCGCGTACGGCGCGTCAGGATTTCGATGATGTCGTGGACCGCGCCATTTCGCGCCGCGGCTTTTTGGGCGGCGTTCTGGCCTTTGGCTCGGGCGCAGCGGTGATGGGCACCGGTATGCTGAAGGGCACGACAGCCATGGCGCAGGGCGCGTCGACTTTCCCGTTTGAGGCGATCGGCATTGCCACAGATGACACCGTACATGTGCCAGAGGGCTATACCTGGAAAGTCATGGTGCGCTGGGGCGATCCGCTGTTTTCCGAGGCCAACGGCGCCTTTGACCCGGCCACGGGCGTGAGCCCCGAGATGTCGGACAAGGTGTTTGGCGAAAACACCGACGGGATGGAGCTGTTCAATGTCGATGGCCGCGAGGTGATCGCGATCAACAGCGAATATGTGAACCCGAAAGTGAACCTGCCCAACAATGCCGGCAATGCCGCGACCTCGCTGGATGAAATTCGCATGTTCCAACATTTTCAGGGCGTGAATGTCCTGGAAATCGCAGAAGGGGAAAACGGCTGGGAGGTTGTGGTCGACAGCCCCTATAACCGCAAGATCCACCACAACACGCCCATGACCATCGACGGCCCTGCCGCCGGTCATGACCTGTTGAAAACCGCCGCCGATCCGACCGGTACACAGTCGCTGGGCACGTTCAACAATTGCGGCTCGGGCCGGACGCCCTGGGGCACCTATCTGACCTGCGAAGAGAACTTCAACGGCTATTTCGGCACCACGGCAGAGCGCAACTGGGACGATGTTCAAGCGGCAGGCTATCAGCGTTACGGCGTGCGAACCAAGGTCGACGGTGGCCGCTATAACTATCACGGCTTCGATGAGCGGTTCGACATTTCAAAGAACCCCAACGAGCCGCATCGCGCAGGCTATATCGTCGAAATAGACCCTGCCAACCCCGACCGCACCCCGGTGAAACACACGGCTCTGGGCCGCTTCAAGCATGAAAACGCCGCCTATGCCATCGCACGCGATGGGCGTCTGGTCGTTTATATGGGCGATGATGAGCGCGGCGAATACATGTATAAATGGGTCAGCAACGATCCCTATGTGGAAGGTGGCGACACCTCGACCCTGTTGTCCGAAGGCACCCTGTTCGTGGCGGTCTTCAACGATGACCAAAGCGGGGAGTGGAAGGCGCTTTTGCCCGAAACAACCGGCATGACCCAGGCGGAGATTTCGATCTTCACTCGTATGGCGGGCTCGGCCGTGAACGCGACCACGATGGACCGCCCGGAATGGATCGCCGTGAACCCTGCTGCGGCTGAGGGCTATTGCTGCCTGACCAACAACTCGCGCCGGGGCGTGATTAACGACGACGGCACCGTGCGCACCAATGCGGGCGCCGAGCCGATGACCGTGAACGCGCCCAACCCGCGTGAGGTTAACCGCTATGGCCAGATCATTCGCTGGCGTCCTGCGGGGGGCGATCACGGGGCGACGGGCTTTGCCTGGGATCTTTATGTGATGGCCGGCAACCCGACTGTGCATGGCGATATCTATGGCGGTTCGGCCAATATGAATGCGGGCAACCTGTTCAACTCACCCGACGGGATGATGTTCGACACGGCGGGCCTGATGTGGATCCAGACCGATGGCAATGACGGCAATGAAGGTGACTTTGCCGGCATGGGCAACAATCAGATGCTAGCGGGTGACCCGATGACCGGCGAAATCCGCCGTTTCCTGACCGGCCCGAAAGGCTGCGAGATCACTGGGATCACATGGTCGTCGGACAAGCGCACCATGTTCGTGGGCGTGCAGCATCCGGGTGATGATGACGGCACATGGCCGGATCACAATGGCTCGCTCGCGCGGTCCTCGGTCATCGCAATCAAGCGCGATGATGGCGGGCTTATCGGCTAAGGTCCGGCGTTCGGCATGTTCATGGGCCGCTTTGCGGTCCTTCGGATAGGACATTGAGGCTTGCGAGGTTGAGGTCTCGCGAGCCTTTTTGCGTTTATGATCATTCGATGGAATTGGACGTATTGGCTTGCGGTGTTTGCGCCGATCCAGGCCAAAAACTTCTGTCGGCGGGCAGGAGAGTTAGCAAGCTAAAATACACAGGGAAACAGCCCTGCACTCTGTGCAGAATGTCCCGGTCAAAAAGCGATCGAGGTCGTTCAAGACCGGTTACACGTGCCGCAACCGCGTCTCGATCGCAAGGCTTTCACGCCAAGGAAGCCACCCGGCGCTGGGCCTGTGGACCACCTGTATGCCCTTGGGACCCCGGTCAGATCCTGAACGCCAGAACGAACGCCAGCCTGAAGCAGCGCAACAGTCTGACCTGCTCCCCTGAAAGTCCGCGTTCACAAGTTGGCTCTGTTCAGGTTTTGGCCTTGCTGTGACCGGTTGGCATATTCACGAGGCGTCAAACCAGCGCCGCGAGAGTGAAGCGTCAAACTGTTCCAGCGCCATGCGCGCGGCTACACGGCCACCGAAGCCGGGGCCGATCTGCTGCGTGTGGCGCAG
>JABSSB010000060.1 GCA_013214715.1 Paracoccaceae bacterium
TTCAGACGAGCTGCCAAAGCTGGGCTATCGGACCTTCTTGGATTTTGTGCTGCAATGCATGTTCGTGGTCACGGGGTTGATCATCGTCTTCAATGTGATCCTGTCGCGCCTGAAAAGTACAGACTAGGATAGCACGGCATTGATGCTGACTCGATGGGTGATCTTGTGGATTTATCCCTTTGGCTATCTTGGTGTGATGGTTTTTGCGGTTTTGAACTATCTGCTCTACTGACCCGAAAAAGGAGATCGTCATGCAGATCATGCGCAGCGGTACGCGCCCATCCCGCGAAGCCCCGAGCGATTGGTTCACCGGTAATGTGCGCATGGACCCTGTCGTGGATGCGCCCGCGCCCGCGCGCGTGAACGCGCTTCAGGTCACATTCGAACCGGGCGCGCGCACCAACTGGCACACGCACCCCTTTGGACAAACGCTTTTCGTGCTGTCGGGCGTGGGCCTTGTCGGTCTGCGCGATGAAGCCCCCAAGGCGATCCACCCCGGCGATACGGTCTGGATCCCCGAAGGCATCGAGCATTGGCATGGCGCAGGCCCCGAAACAGGCATGTGTCACATGGCCATTCAGGAGCGTGACGGAGACAGCGCCGCGACCTGGCTCGAGCCGGTATCAGATGCTGATTACCTGCGGAAAGACTGAATGGGGCTGATCGCCTATCTCGCCCGGCGATTGCTGTCGCTGGTGCTGAGCCTGGCGGTGGCCTCTGTCGTGATATTCGCCGTCATCGAAGTCGCGCCGGGAGATCCGGCGGCCTTCATGCTGGGAATGAATGCACAGCCCGAAACCGTCGCCGCCCTGCGGGCCGAGCTGGGTTTGGATATGGCGCCGCTGGAACGTTATGGCCATTGGGTCTTGGGCATGGTGCAGGGTGATTTTGGCACCTCTTACACCTATCGCACGCCTGTGTCGCAGATGGTGGCAGATCGGCTGTGGGTGTCCCTGCCTCTGGCGCTTTATGCACTGGCTTTGACGATGATCGTCGCAATTCCGGCGGGAATTTACGCCGCATCGCATCGCGGCAAACCGGGGGATGTGGCGGTGATGGGCCTGACACAGCTGGGCGTGGCGATCCCGAATTTCTGGTTCGCGATGATCCTGGTGCTGATCTTTGCGATCACGCTGCGCTGGTTCGGGGCGGGCGGCTTTGCAGGCTGGGATGCAGGCTTTGGGCCGGCGATGAAATCGCTGACCCTGCCCGCCATCGCCCTCGCACTGCCGCAGGCGGCTATTTTGGCGCGGGTGATGCGATCATCCCTGATTGAGGTGATGGGCGAAGATTACATGCGCACGGCGCGGGCCAAGGGGCTGACCCGGTCGCAGACGCTGTGGCGGCACGGGCTGCGCAATGCTTTGATCCCGGTTCTGACGATCCTTGGGCTGCAATTCGCCTTTCTGCTGGCGGGCGCGATCATCATTGAACAGGTGTTTTTCCTGCCCGGGCTTGGGCGGCTGGTGTTTCAGGCCATTTCCGCTCGGGACCTGATCGTGGTGGAAAGTGTCGTGATGCTGCTGGTCTTTGCGGTGATCATGGTCAACTTTCTGGTCGATCTGGCCTATGCGCTGGCCGATCCACGGCTGAGGCGCGGCGCATGAGGCTGTCATTGATCCTTGGCGCCGCTCTGTCGGCCCTCGTGTTGGCACTGGCGGCGCTCAGTTACCTGTGGACGCCGGGCGATGTCACGGCGATGGACATCGCCAACCGGATGAAGCCACCGGGCGCAGCGGGTCTGCTGGGCACCGATCATTTCGGGCGCGACATGCTGTCAATGATCATGGTGGGCGCACGGGTGTCGATTGCCGTGGCGCTGGTGGCGGTGGGGATCGGCATGGGGCTTGGCGTGCCCTTGGGGCTGGCTGCCGCCGCGCGACGGGGCGGTTGGCTCGATGAGCTGATCATGCGCGGAAATGATCTGATCTTTGCCTTCCCCTCGCTGGTCATCGCGATTCTGATCACAGCCGTTTTTGGTCCCGGCGCGATCAATGCAATCATTGCTATTGGCATTTTCAACATCCCCGTTTTTGCACGCGTCGCGCGGGGTGCTGCGCTGCCACTGTGGCAACGTGAGTTCATTCTGGCCGCCCGCGTGGCGGGCAAAAGCCGGGCGCATATCTCGGTTGAACACATCCTGCCCAATATCGCCAATCTGCTGGTGGTGCAGGGCACAATCCAGTTCTCGCTGGCGATCCTGGCCGAAGCGGGGCTGAGCTATGTCGGGCTTGGCGCGCAGCCGCCTTTGCCAAGCTGGGGCCGGATGCTGGCCGACGCACAGACTTTGGTGGCCGTCGCACCGCATCTGGCGCTGGTGCCGGGGCTGGCGATCATCCTGACGGTGCTGGGTCTGAACCTGTTGGGCGACGGGCTGCGCGATCTGCTGGATCCGCGCCTGCGGAGGGTGCGGACATGAGCGTTTTGCAGATCACTGGCCTGTCCCTGACCATCGCCGGACGACCCGTGCTGCGGGATGTATCGCTTGACATCGGGGCCGGAGAGATCGTGGCCCTGACCGGCGAAAGCGGCTCGGGCAAGTCGATGACGGCTTTTTCAGTGATGCAGCTTTTGCCAGAAGGCGCCGCGCCAAGCGGGCATATCGAGCTGGACGAGATCGACATTCTGCAAGCGGATGAAGCCACGCTCTGCAGTCTGCGCGGGCAGCGCATGGGCATGGTTTTTCAGGAGCCGATGACAGCCCTAAACCCGGTGCAGACCATCGGAGCGCAAGTCGCCGAGGTGATCCGCCTACATAGCAACGCGACACGCGGCGAGGCCCAGCAGCAGATGCAGGAGGTTTTGATCCGGGTTGGCCTGACCCCTGATCAGGTGCCCCCAAGCCGCTATCCGCATGAATTGTCGGGCGGGCAGCGGCAGCGCGTGGTGATCGCCATGGCCGTGGTCATGCGGCCCCGCCTGCTGATCGCGGATGAGCCGACCACCGCGCTGGACGTGACCACTCAGGCGCAGATTCTGGACCTGTTACAACAGCTGGTCACTGAAGACGGCATGGGTCTGATGATCATCACCCATGATCTGGCCGTCGTCTCGCAACTGGCCGACCGCATTGTTGTGATGCGCCATGGCGAGGTCGTCGAAACCGGGCCGGCGGCGCAGGTTCTGGCCCATCCTCAGCATCCCTATACACAAATGCTACGCGAAGCCGCCGCGCATCAGGTGGACCTGCCACAGGCGGAGGCGACAGAGCCGTTGCTGGTCGTGGACAAAGCAGTGCGCGACTACCCCGCACCCGCGCGGATGTTTGGGCGGGCTGCGCCGAAACGGGCGGTGGATCATGTCAGCTTCACCCTCGAGCGCGGTGAGCGGCTGGGCCTTGTGGGTGAAAGCGGCTCGGGCAAATCCACGCTCACCCGCGCGATATTGGGTTTGGAGCCATTGCAAGCCGGGCGCATCGAGATTGACGGGCGCAATGTGGCCGATAATGACCCGACCACCCGCGCCAAGGTGCAGGTGGTGTTTCAGGATCCCTATGGCTCATTCAACCCGCGCCATCGGGTCGCGCGGTTGATCACGGAGCCGTTTCATCTGCTGCCCGACGCACCAACGGGGGCGGCACGTTCCGCACTGGTTGGAGAGATGTTGGAAAGCGTGGGATTGAGCGCCACGGATGCCGACAAATACATTCACGAATTCTCCGGCGGGCAGCGCCAGCGCATCGCAATTGCGCGCGCCCTGATCACGCGGCCCGACCTGATCCTGCTGGACGAGGCGGTGAGTGCATTGGACGTGTCCGTCCGGGCACAGATATTGGATTTGCTGGCCGACCTGTGCCGCGACAGCGGATTGACCTATCTGTTTGTATCGCATGATCTGGCGGTCGTACGGGAAGTAACAGACAGGGTGCTGGTGATGAAGTCGGGACAAATCGTGGAACAGGGTGTGACCGAGCAAGTGTTCACCGTGCCAGATCACCCTTACACACAGGCGCTTTTGGCCGCCTCACCAAGCTTGCCGGAGGCTGTAGCATGACGCTTTGGTTTGACCCCACGCTCTGTCTGATCGGTGGCCAATGGCGCGGGACGGCGCAGCAGATCAGCCTGATCGATCCCTCTGACGGGTCGCATTTGGCACAGATCGCGCGCGGCGGTGTTGATGAGATCGACGCCGCCGTCGCAGCTGCGCAGGCCGCGCGCGATGGCGACTGGGGCCGGATGCCCGCGGCCGAGCGGGGCCGCATCCTTTTGCGCCTGTCTCAGCTTGTCACAGACCGGGTAGACGATTTGGCCGCGCTGGAAGCCGCCGATGTCGGGAAGCCTCTGACGCAAGCACGCGCCGATGCGCTGGCTCTGGCCCGCTATTGCGAGTTTTATGGCGGTGCGGCGGATAAACTGCACGGGGACACCATCCCCTATCTGGACGGTTACACGGTTTACACCTTGCGCGAACCGCATGGGGTGACGGGGCATATCGTGCCATGGAATTACCCGATGCAGATCATCGGACGCTCGGTCGGGGCAGCATTGGCCACAGGCAATGCCTGCGTGTTGAAGCCCGCCGAAGAAGCCTGCCTGACCGCTTTGGCCTTTGCGCATCTCGCGCAAGAGGCCGGGCTGCCCGATGGTGCGCTGAATGTGGTGCCCGGCTTCGGAGCCGAGGCAGGCGCAGCTTTGTCCGCGCATCCGGGGGTTCAGCATCTGTCGTTTACAGGGTCTGTCGCCACGGGGCGTCTGGTGCAGCAGGCGGCAGCGCAGAATGTGGTGCCAGTGACGCTGGAACTGGGCGGGAAATCGCCTCAGATCGTGTTTGACGATGCCGATATCGACGACGCGCTGCCGTTTCTTGTGAATGCAGGCATTCAGAATGCCGGGCAGACCTGTTCGGCCTCGTCCCGCATTCTGGTGCAGCGCGGCGTTTATGATCAGGTCCACGACAAGATGTGCGCCGCCTATAACGCGCTGACTGTCGGACCCGCCGATCACGATTTGCGGGTTGGCCCGCTGATTTCGGCGCGGCAGCGCGAGATCGTGACCGGATTTTTGGCACAAGGCGCTGATCTGACGCTGGCGGCGCACGGTCAAATTGTCGATGCGGCGCCAGAGGCTGGGTTCTACGTCGCACCGCATCTCTTTGCCGATGTGCCACCTGATCACGCGCTGGCCCAGAAAGAGATTTTCGGCCCCGTGCAGGTCATGATCCCCTTTGAGGACGAGGCCGACGCGCTGTGCATTGCCAATGGCACCGAGTATGGCCTTGTCGCCTCGGTCTGGACCCGAGATGGCGGGCGGCAAATGCGGCTCGCGCGGGGGTTGAAGGCGGGGCAGGTTTTCATCAACAACTATGGCGCTGGCGGCGGGGTGGAACTTCCTTTTGGCGGCTCGGGCGCGTCCGGGCATGGGCGCGAAAAGGGATTCGAGGCGCTTTATGGCTTCACCAGCCTGAAAACCGTGGCCGCGCGGCATGGCTAGCTCATGACTGCGCGCCCAAATGATCGGGTTGTTCTGGCGATTTGTCTGTCGCTGCTGGCGCTGTTGTTTTTCGACTTCATGGGTCTGATCATCAAACATCTCAGCCCCCGCTATAGCGCGGCGGAACTGTCGGCCTGGCGCAATGTTTTTGGTTTGGTGCCAAGTTTTCTGGCGCTGATGCTAGCGCGGGGCTGGCACGCGCAAGGTCGACCGATCAAGGTGCGGCAGTGGAAACTGGCGCTGTCGCGCGGGATCATCGTCTGTTTCGCGCAGTTGATGTTCTATATGTCGCTGGGCGCGCTGGATTTTGCGACGGCGACGACGATTTCCTATGCCAATGCGCTGTTTGTCACCGCTTTGGCCGTACCGCTTCTGGGTGAAAAGGTCGGCTGGGTGCGTTGGGTCGCGGTCATCATCGGCTTTGTCGGCGTGATCATGGTGATGGGACCGGGGCGCGAGGCCTTCACAATTGAGGCCGTTCTACCCGCCGGTGCCGCAGCGCTTTATGCGCTGACGGCAGTGACCGCGCGGCTTTTCGATGAAAACGTGCCGACACCGCTGGTCAATCTGTGGTCGTCTTCCATGGCCGTGGTCGGCGCCATCATTCTGGCCATGATGACCGGCGGGTTCAGCTCCGTGGCAAATGGCGATCTGATCTGGATTGTCGCGATGGGCTGTTTCGGTGGGGCCGCCGTTTTGTGCCTGATCATCGCCTATCGGATGACCGAACAATCCAATCTGGCGCCCTTTTCCTATTTCGGCATCCCCCTGGCCTTTTGGCTGGGCTGGCTGTTTTACGACGAGGCCCCGTTTGACGATCTCTTCCCCGGTTCGCTCTTGATCATCGCAGGCGGGCTGATGGTGATCTGGCGTGAAAGACGGGCGCGGCGGCTAAAGGCGTGACAGGAGGTCCGCCTCAGCCGCTTCGATGATGCCGGGGTCATCGCGCAAAGCCGTGAGCAACAAGGCCCCCTGCAAACTGCCCAGCGTCAGATCGGCGCGTAGACGACCGACCAAGGCTTGGTCGAGCCAGTCCAGAAGCGCGCCGGTCGCCTGATCAATCGCGCTGGTTGCCAAAGGGCCCAGCCGCACCCGTGTGGCCGCCAAAGCCGCCAGCGGGCAAGCTCCCTGACCATCTGTACCCATGGCGACAAAATAGTCGGTCAGACGGGACAGTCGATCGCGCGGGGTCTCTGTGGGATCATCCGCCAGGCCAAGGGCGGCCATAAGGCGCTGCAGATAGCTAATCACCACCGATGCCAGAAATGCATCCTTGGTTGGGAAATGGTAATGCACCGAGGCGCTTTTGATCCCAAGCGATGCGGCGAGATCGCGAAAACTCACGGCATCGGCACCGCCCTGACGTATCAGGGTTTCGCCCAGGTTCACCAACTGATCTTTGGTCGCCACAGTCACCTACCTTTTGATAGGTAGATAACCATACATAAATACTGCAATCAACCTATCAACTAGTAGATAGATACAATCAGTTAAGTTGATTTCTCGAGAATCACACAACAACTTCATAGCGTTGCTGATCACCCACCCCAAAGACACGTTTGTAGCGTTCAACCTGATTGGCCGGACCCATCGCCTTTTCGGGGTTGTCCGACAGCTTGACCGTGGGTCTGCCATTGGCGGATACAGCCTTGCAGACCAGCGAGAACGGCGCGAGCCGATCATCCGGCACGAGCCCACGAAAATCATTGGTCAGCAATGTGCCCCAGCCAAAGGAGACGTTGCAGCGCCCGGCAAAGCGGGTTTGCAATTCTTCGATCTTGGCGACGTCCAGACCATCGGAAAAAATAATCCGCTTTTCACGTGGGTCTTCTCCGATCCGGTCCCACCAGTCCAAAGCGATTTCCCCCGCCGTGACGGGATCGCCGCTGTCAATGCGGATGCCGGTCCAGCCTGCCAGCCAATCCGGCGCGCGATCCAGAAAGCCTTGGGTGCCATAGGTGTCGGGCAGGATGATGCGCAGATTGCCGTCATGTTCGGCATGCCAATCTGACAGCACATCGTAGGGGGCTTGCGACAAAGACTCATCATCTTCGGCCAAAGCAGCATAGACCATCGGCAGTTCATGCGCGTTGGTACCAATCGCCTCGACCTCGCGTCGTTTTGCAATCAGACAGTTCGATGTGCCGGTGAAGCGATCGCCAAGGCCTTCCATCATCGCCTGAACGCACCAATCCTGCCAAAGATGGCTGTGCCGCCGCCGCGTGCCGAAATCTGCGATCGACAGCCCCTCGATCCCGCGCAAGCGCTCGATCTTTTCCCAGACGCGGGTCATGGCGCGGGCATACAACACCTGCAGTTCAAACCGGCCCATGTCGTTCAGCACCGCCCGGCTCCGCAGCTCCATCAGCACCGCCAGCGCCGGGATTTCCCACAGCATCACCTCGGGCCATGTGCCTTCAAAACTCAGCTCATACTGGTCGCCCTTGCGCTCTAACTCATAGGGCGGCAGGCGCAGGGTTTCGAACCATTCCATGAAATCTGACCGAAACATCTGGCGTTTGCCATAAAACATGTTGCCCCGCAGCCAGGTGCTTTCTCCACGGCTGAGCGACAAAGACCGGATGTGATCAAGCTGTTCTCGAAGCTCCTCTTCGTCAATCAAACGCGCCAGTGGGACATGCGCGGAGCGGTTGATCAATGAAAACCGCACACGTGTGTTGGGTCGGTTGCGAAAGACCGATTGGCACATCAGCAGCTTATAGAAATCCGTGTCGATCAGCGATCGGACGATCGGATCGATCTTCCATTTGTGGTTATAGACGCGGGTGGCGATATCCACGGGCGGCCTCGCTGAGATGTTGCGCGGGTCACAAAACAGCAAAGCACCCGGCTTGGCAAGATGACGTAGGGTCGGCTTCCAATGCGTCGCCAGCCTATCCTTATGGATAGGAACGCTGTCAGGAATTCGACACGTAAAAATTGCAAATGCTGCGATGCAGCAGGACCTTGGTAAGACAAGCCCCACCCGAAGAGTAGGCACCCTATCCTTTTGGATATGCTTAGATGAGGCCTATTCCAGCGGACTTCATATCGGACAGCGCTTGATCCAATGAGCCGTTCAGGTCGATCGCCCGGCACGCGGCAAGGGTGACACGTGTTTCAAACCTCAATCGCGCCGCATCCATCGCCGAAAAGGCCACGCAAAAATCAGTGGCCAGACCAACCAAAGTCAGCTGCGAAATGCCCCGGCTGCGCAAATAGCCATCCAGCCCGGTCGGGGTGGTGCGATCATTCTCAAAAAAGGCAGAATAGCTGTCGATCTGTGGACGAAAGCCTTTGCGGATAATCAGATCGGCATCCACCCGCAGATCCGGGTGAAAATCGGCGCCCGCGCTGCCCTGCACGCAGTGATCGGGCCACAAGACCTGTTGGCCATAAGGCATCTGCGCCAGATCATAGGGGGCGGCGCCAGCATGCGACGACGCAAAAGACCCATGCCCTGCCGGATGCCAGTCCTGCGTGAGGATCACGGCATCAAACTCGGGCATCATGTTATTGATCAGTGGCACGACCTCATCTCCGCCGGGCACGGCCAGCGCGCCGCCTGGGCAGAAATCGTTCTGGACATCGATGACGATCAGGGCGTGGGACATGCTGCTCTCCGCGTGATGGACGTGTTTGGCATAAGCGGCGCGCTGCGCAGGGTCAATTGCGGGACTTGCCGCGCCGCGCACAGAGGCGTAATTGGCGCGGCATGTACACCATTGCTGCTCTGTATCACTTCACCCGCTTTGACGATCCGGGCGCCTTGCGCCCGGCTTTGCTGNAGCTTTGCANGGCGCAGGANGTGCGGGGATCGCTGCTGTTGGCGCGTGAAGGCATCAATGGCACCATTGCCGGANCACGCGCCGGGATCGACGCGGTTCTGGCCCATATCCGCGCCCTGCCCGGCTGTGACGGCCTGGATTGGAAAGAAGCCAGCGCCGATCATCCGCCCTTTGCCCGCATGAAAGTCCGGTTGAAGAAAGAGATCGTCACAATGGGCCAGCCCGATGTCGATCCGACCGCCGCCGTTGGCCATTATGTCGAACCGCAGGACTGGAACGACCTGATCCGCCAACCGGATGTGGCTGTGATCGACACGCGCAATGATTACGAAGTCGCGATCGGCACCTTCGAAGGCGCCGTGGACCCAAAAACCGAAAGCTTCCGCGACTTCCCAGCCTGGTGGGACAAGAACAAGGACCGGTTCCACAATAAACGCATTGCGATGTTCTGCACCGGTGGCATCCGCTGCGAGAAATCGACGAATTTCCTGATGGGACAAGGCATTGAAGAGGTCTATCACCTCAAAGGCGGGATTCTGCGGTATCTCGAAGACATGCCCGAAGAGGACAGCACTTGGCAGGGCGAATGCTTTGTCTTCGACAATCGGGTCAGCGTGGGCCACGGGTTGCGCGAAGGTCCGCATCTACTCTGCCATGGGTGTCGCCGTCCAATCCTGCCCGAAGACCGCGACCGCCCGGAATACGAACATGGGGTCAGCTGCCACCATTGCATTGACGAGACGTCGGAAGCCGACAAGGCGCGGTTTCGCGAGCGTCAGAAACAGATCCGGCTGGCGCAGGCACGGGGCGAGCGGCATCTGGCAGGCTGACCGTCACACCAATCGCGCCGTGTCCGGGATCAGGGGCGGGCTGTCATTCAGCGTCGAAATCGCCGTTCCCGCCAAATCTTTGTAATGCGCGGCATGGGCCGCCAGGTCCGATTGCGGGATTATGTCTTCGATGCAGTCAAAATGTCCGCTGCTAAGGTCTTCGACGCGCTGCATGATCGCATCAGGACCGCTGCCCCGATTGGCCAAAGTGACTTTGCTGGTGCGCGGGCGCATCTCGCGTTCATACGCGGCCAGCGCATGCGCCGTCAGGCCATTTTGTAAAATGCATGCGCCAAGATAGCGCGCATCGACAATCGCCTGACTGGCCCCGGAAGAGCCAACCGGATAGGTCGGATGGGCCGCATCGCCCAGCAGAGTCACGCGCCCGTCCTGCCATGTCTCCAAAGGATTGCGATCCACCATCGGATATTCCAGCAGTTGGTCCGCAGTCCGGATCAGCGCAGGGACATCCAGCCAGTCGAACACCCAGCTTTCGAAATCCGGGAGAATGTCGGATGTGTCGACCGCGCGGTTCCATGACTCACGGCGCCACCCCTGCGCCGGGTCAAAGCCTTTTTCAGCGATGAAATTCATCTCAACATCCCCCGTCACCGGGTCCGGCTCTGAGATCGGATAGGCCACGATGCGTTGATGGTCATGCCCGGCCAGCGCCATCGCTGCCCCGCCAAAGAAGGGCTGCGCCTGGGCGACCCCACGCCAAAGCACCGCACCAGACCACAGCGGCGGGCCTTCGTCAGGATACATCTGCGCCCGCAAGGCGGAGTTGATGCCATCACAGGCTATCAGAAGCTGTCCGTCAACCGTCCCACTGGTCAGATGCAGGCAGACATGATCCGGGGTCTGATCAT
The DNA here is from genome assembly GCA_013214715.1 of Paracoccaceae bacterium. GTDB lineage: Bacteria > Pseudomonadota > Alphaproteobacteria > Rhodobacterales > Rhodobacteraceae > JABSSB01. The sequence goes on from JABSSB010000060.1 coordinate 10,917, forward strand.
AGCCGATGGAGCCTGCGCCCAGGTGCACGACATCAGCCCCCGCCCGCTGAACCAGCGCGTGATAGAGCATCATCTGCAACCGCCCGCGATGGACCGAGATTTGCGGCCAGCGATACCCTGCCGCTAACCCGCGCGGCTCTTCCCAGATGGTTTGGCCATGTTTGGTGTAAAACCCGTATTGACGGGTGCGGATGCCGATCGTGTCCAGGTCGGCCTCCAGCCCCAGATCGAACAATTCCCGCGTGGCATTGGGTTGCAGATTGATGCCAACACCCAGCGGGCGCAGTTCTCCCACGCTTTCGAAAATGCGAAACGGCACCCCGATCTGATGCAGGGTCAGCCCAAGGCTCAGCCCCGCAATCCCGGCACCGACGATCAGCACGGTCATGCTGCGCCCTCGGACCAGCAGGGCAATAGATCGCCCGGTTCGGGCGTTGCGTGATAGACGCCCCGCGCAATCGCCCGGGACAGGCACAGCGCGGCGGCGTGGCAAATCATGCCCAGCATCACATCACTGACCTCGACCCGCCCTGTCGCGGCGGAAAAGACCAGATCTCCGTCGCCCGGCCCATGTGCAGGCAGGGTCGCGCGGCCGATGCCGTCATGGGCCGCCACGGCCAGCCGTTTCGCCTGCGCCTTGTCCAGCGCGGCGTCGGTCGCGACAATGGCGATGGTCGTGTTGGCCCGCTCCACAAAGGCGGCGGCCTTGCGATTGGTCAGGTCGCGGCCCAACCCCGCGCGCCGATCGGGGCCAAGACCGCCAAATTCGCCATCAATCTCAAAGGGCGCAGCCCAAAAATGCCGCTCCCCCGGCGTGGTGACGGCACCGATAGGGTTGCTGGCAACCAAGGCGCCAACCGTCACACCGCCCGGCAAGGCGAGCGAGGCAGACCCAAGGCCCCCTTTGAGCGTTGCTGTCAAAGCCCCGGCTCCCGCCCCGTGACTGCCCAGCGCGAAATCGGAGGCACAGGCCGACAGAGCCGCGCGACCCAGCGCCGGATAGGGATTATCCGACCACGCCTTATCCCCGCCATTGAGCAGATCGAACAGGATCGCCGCCGGCACCAGCGGAATGCGCGCGTCGAAGACGGCAAAGCCACGCCCGGCCTCACGCAGACCCGCCACCACGCCCGAGGCCGCGTCCAACCCAAAGGCAGACCCGCCCGACAGACACAGCGCATCAACCTTGGCCACGGATTTGTCAGGCTCCAACAGATCGGTGTCGCGTGTCCCCGGCGCGCCGCCCATCACGGCATAGCTTGCGGTAAAAGCCTCGGACGCCGTCAGAACCGTGACGCCGGATTTCAGAGCAGCATCACTGGCATTGCCGACTAGCAGCCCGGGCACATCCGTAATCAGATTGCGCGGCCCCGGCTGCATCAGATGCACCGCCCGCCATCGACTTCCATCGCAACGCCAGTGATCATGCTGGCCTCATCCGAGCACAGGAACACCGCCGCCGCGCCCATATCCTGAGGGGTCGAGAACCGGCCCAGCGGGATGGTCGACAGGAATTTGGCCCGCATCTCGGGCGTATCTTCGCCCATGAACGACTTCAAAAGAGGTGTCTCCCCCGCCACTGGGTTCAGCGCGTTCACCCGCACGCCGTCGGGCGCAAGCTCCACCGCCATGGCTTGCGTGGCCGTGATCATCCAGCCTTTGGAGGCGTTATACCAATTCAGCCGGGGACGCGGGGACACGCCTGCGGTCGACGCGATATTGAGGATCGCACCGGTGCCCAATGCCTTGAACTGCGGCACCAGTGCGCGCGCGGTGAGGTAGACGGATTTCACATTCACAGCCAGAACGCGGTCGAAATCCTCCTCAGAAATCTCTTCCATCGGTGCAGGCAGATGCGTGATCCCGGCATTGTTCACCAGAATATCCACCCGACCCCACAGGTCCAAAGCCGCCGCAGCCATGGCATCAACCGATGCACCGTTCGAAACATCGACCTGATATGCGACGGCCTGATCCAGATCGCGAGCCACATCACTGGCCCGGTCGATATTGATATCGGCCACCATGACCTGCGCCCCTTGGGCGGCAAAGGCCCGCACGATACCTTCGCCAAAGCCCTGCGCACCGCCGGTCACGATGGCGGTTTTGCCTGCCAATCTCATGGCGCCCTCCCCTTTTCAGGCAGGTTAGCCGTTCACTCCGTGTCCGTCACGCGTCCACGCAGGGCTTTGACCCCGCTGCGGGCTTTTTTCGCATCGACCCGCCGACGCTGGCTGGCGCGGGTGGGCTTGGTGGCGATGCGGCGTTTTGGGGCGACCAAAGCGCGGGCGATGAGCTCGGTCAGTCTTTCGCGCGCAATCTCTCGGTTGCGGGCCTGGCTGCGTGTCTCGTCGACCTGCAGGATCAGCGCGCCATCCTTGGTCCAGCGTCGCCCGGCCAGCCGTTTCAGCCGGGCCTTGACCGCGCCGGGCAGCGATGGCGAGCGCGCGGCCTCGAACCGCAATTCGACAGCCGTAGACACTTTGTTGACGTTCTGCCCGCCAGGGCCAGAGGCCCGCATAAAGCTTTCCGTCAGTTCCCAGTCCTGAATGGCGATATCATCGGTGATGCGCAGCATGGGCGGGACCCTAGCGGCGGAACCTAAAAAGGGCCACCCAAACGGGTGGCCCTTCCGAAAGTTGACGGAGGCAGGTCGGTCAGACCTTACCAGTCGCGGTGGGCGGCGCTGCCGCCTAGGGTTGCCTTAGCAGGCGGCCCCCCACGCTGTTCCGACCTCACGCTCCAATACCTTTCTCGACACTGGACCACCTCCTTTCATTTGTTAAAACCTGAAAGCAGGGTGCCACGAGTTGTCGAAATCCCAAAGCGAAATCGTCACGCCGCCTGAAGGCGGGACACGATGACGCGGAACGGGATCAGTGCGATCAGCGCCATCGACAGTTTCACCAGCCAATCCGCAAAGGCCAGCGTGACCCAAAGCGGCGCCATGCCACCCACAGTCATGAAGGGGACCGGATCCCAGGCCCAGGAAATCGCGGCATTCGCAGCCTCGCCATAAAACGGCACAAAGGCCGCAAAGGCGAGCGTGAAGAAGATCACCGTGTCGAGGATCGAGCCGACGATGGTGGAGGCCAGCGGTGCGCGCCACCAGACGCCATCTCGCAGGCGGTCGAAGATGGCTACATCCATCAGCTGCGCCACAAGGAACGCGGTGCCGGAAGCAATTGCGATGCGCAGCGGCACGGCGGGGCCAAATTCCAGCATGATCTGGCTGCCAATCAGCGAACAGATGACCCCGGTCACAAAGCCGGCAAAGACAACCTTGCGGGCCTGCGCGGGCCCGTAGACGCGGTTCATCACATCATTGACCAGAAAGGCCAGTGGATAGGTGAAGGCCCCCCAGGTCAGAAGGCCGTCAAGCAGCAGAAACTGCACAAGAACGTTCGAGGCAACCACGATGGTCGCCATGGCAAGAATGCCCGGAAGAATATTTGGTTTTGTCATGTCAGATGCCCGTTTTGACAAGGTAGCGGCGACTTGGTCACCCCTTGTGGGCGACAGGCGCGTCACCTACACCGCGCATCATTTGGGCGCAACCCCTAGTCGGCCAGGCGGTATTCCACCAATTCGCTGCGTAGAAGCGATGTGAAATTGTCATCCCCAACCATGGTGGCCCGCAGCAGGCCAGCTTGGTCGCGCCAGACATCCAAGCCCTCCAGATTGTCATGCGTGCCAATCAGGCTGCGGAAATGCACGACCAGATCTTCAGCCCCATCCTCGGAGAGAACCATTGATCGCAACTGTGTCCTGAAACCAAACAGCGCAAAGCTGCGTTCCAGAACGTAAAGCCGCCCGTCAGGGCCGAAATCGGCGGCGACAGGACTGAACCGGCCCGACACGGGTAGGCTGGCTACGATCTGCCAGTCTCCGCCCTTCCAACGATAGATCGGGATCGCTCCATCGATACGCCCGCCTTCTGGCAGGGTATGAATGCGCCCGTGCGCATCGACAGCCACTGCCTCAAGGGACTTGTTTATGTGCATCCCCGGCCAGCCGGGGTGGAACAGCATCNGCAGCGGTTTGCTGAAACGGGGTGGGGTGCCGTCCAAATCCGGCATTGGATACAGCGCCACGCGCTGCCGGTTTTCGAAAGACACCGCCAACCGACCCGACGGCATAAGGCTGAGGCCTTCGGCATCAAAGCCGTAGCGCCCTCCATCGCCCCGATCGGGACCAGCCGCAAGCCGGGCCACCGGTTGCACCACAACGTCCACGATCTGATCCATCCCATCACGGGACAGCGTCAGATGAAACAGCCTTGCCCGATCCGTCAGTGCCAAAGCATGGTCCGAATCCAGCATTTCAATGGCTGACAACCCGCCGAAATGCTCCCGGTCTTCCTGAAAAACCCAAGTGTTGAGCAAGCTGGCGCTTTGCAGGCCAGCCGCGTTTGCCCATTCGCCCCGCACCGTCCAGGCCATCACCAATGCGAACAGGGCGGTGCCCGTGATTATTGCAAAATAGCGGCGCATTGCTGGGGCAGATCAGCCAAACGCCATTCCCGACGAGGCTGCGGCGCGGGCGCATTCGGGTCACGCGGCTGTGGCGGCGGCGGATTGATTATGTTCTGCACCCAGGTTTCGGCTTCGGCACAGCCATTACCGGGTGGCGGCGGGTCCTGATTGACACAGCCTGTGGCACCGGCCGGGCATTTCAAACGGACATGGAAATGATAATGATGCCCATACCAGGGCCGGATCTTGCGCAGCCAGCCGCGGGTCAGGCCGCGTTCATCCTTACACATCTGCACTTTTGCGCCGGGAAACACGAAAATTCGCGCGACGCGCGGATCTTGCGCAGCTTTTTTCAGGATGCGGTGATGGGCGCGGCTCCAATTGTCGTTCACGAAGGCCCCGCCATTACGGCGCAGAGAGATCGACGAAATCGACTCCCGTTCCGCGCGGCTCAAGGTGATGCGCGACGCAGGCAGCATCCAGATGTCCACATCCAACCCGATCTGGTGACTGCGATGGCCCGACAGCATTGGACCGCCGCGCGGCTGGCTGATATCGCCGATATAAAGCCCCTGCCATCCGGGTTGCCGCGCGGCAAAAGCACTGAGCTTTTCGATGTAATCAATCACCTCGGGATGGCCCCAGTTGCGATTGCGGGACAGGCGCATAGCCTGCCATGTCGGACCGGTTTCGGGCAATTGAACCGCTCCGGCCACGCAGCCCTGAGAATAACTGCCGAACGGAGCCGCCCGATGCGGTGAGCCGTCAGTTTGCGCTCCAAAAAGCGTTTTGGCCAAAGGGGCGGCCTGCGCTGAGGCCCCCAGAAACACAAAGGCCAAAACAATGGCCCAAATCCTCACATGCACGCCCTGTTGCCTCTTTTCCCTGCTTGCCTACCGCACCCACCTTAGCAGGATCAAACCAAGCACGAAAAGCACGAAGAGCGGCGCAATCCCGATTTGCTGTGAACCGCTGAGCGTTGTGACAAATCCGATGGAGATTGGCGCGATAAAGCTGGTCGCCTTGCCTGCCAGAGCGTAAAGGCCAAAGCCTTCAGTCATCTTGTCCGGATGCGCCTGACGCACCATCATGGTCCGGCTGGCCGATTGCAGAACGCCGCCTGCGGCCCCAATCATCGAGCCCAGAATATAAAACGCGATATCCGGCGCGGCGGAGTCTGGCCCGACCTCGATCCCATACAGGCTGGTGGGCGTGATGAAGATGATGGAGCCCGCAACAAAGCACAGGATAGTGACGCAAAAAACGATCACCGGTTTGGGGCCAAAACGTTTATCCGCATAGCCGCCGACCCAGGCGAAAAACGCGCTCGCCACGATCGCGAGAATCCCGAAAATGCCAATCTTGGTGATCGACCAGCCCAACACGCCGGAGGCATAAATGCCGCCAAAGGCATACATGCCTGTCAGCCCGTCGCGATACAGCATCGACGCGCCCAAATAAGAAAACAGCGACGGGCGCTGTGGCAAGGCCCGGATACTACCCCAGAGCGAAGACAGCGCATCGCCAAGACTGCCGCCCTTTTGCGCCTGCGGTTTCGGTGTCTCGCGCACCCACAGGAAAAACGGGATCATGAACACAACATACCAAAGCGCCGAAAACGGCCCGACAAAGCGCGTGCCTTCACGCTCTTCTGCGTTCAGACCAAAAAGCGGATCCAGCCCGATCAGGGTTTTGCCTGTCTTGGCGTTTTCAGCAAAAAGCAGCAACATGATCACAAGGGCAATCAGCCCGCCAAGATAGCCAAAGGCAAAGCCGCTGCCGGAAATCCGACCGATCTCTTCCGTGCTGCCAAGTTGCGGCAGCATGGCATTGGTGAAGATCGTGCCCATCTCCATCCCGATGATGCCAATCGCAAACAGGATCAGAACCAGCAGCAGGTTGAAATCACCGGGCGCGGCCAGCCAAACCCCCAAAGACCCGATCACATACATGATCGAAAACACCCACATCCAACGCATCCGCGTGCCGTTCAGGTCAGCGCTGGCGCCAAGAATAGGTGCTGCCAGAGCGGTCAAAAAAGCCGCCGCCCCAATGCCAAACCCCCAGGCCGATTGCGCCGCGCTGCCATCGCCCAGAAGTTCGTTGACATAAGGTGCAAAGATGAAGGTGATCAGAAGCGTGTTATACGGCTGGCTGGACCAGTCGAAAAAAAACCACCCCCAAATCCGCCGCTTGGGCGAGATTTTGGACATGCTGTTCCCCTTGAAGTTTCGTTAGTCTTTCGTCAGCGTAAGTATGGAATGCCTGACTTGACATTGACAACCCATCGCGGGCGACAAATGGCGCTTGTCGGGGACAGGTAGAACAATTAAGTCACGTCAAGGTCAACAAGGCGGATAGGATATGCAGTCTCTTTTCCAGATCATCATGCTGCTTCTTGATGTAGTGTGGTTCTTCATCATCGCGCATGTGATCATGTCATGGCTGATCAATTTCCAGGTGCTCAACACGCGCCAGCAGCTTGTCGCGCAGATCTGGTATGGGTTGAACCGCATTCTTGAGCCGATCTATGGCCCGCTGCGCCGCATTCTGCCGCCGATGGGCGGGCTGGATCTGGCGCCATTGCTGGCCTTGCTGGCGATCATCATGATCCGCATCGTGCTAACCAATAACGCTGCGCTGTTCTTTTGACTCTTGCGGCCTGCGGCCGCCCTGTGAGACTGTATCGATACCGAGCAGTTAACCAAGACAAGCCAAAACAGGCCCCATGACCCCAGATGATGCCACCGCGCTTTTGCGCGACGTGTTTGGATTCGATGCCTTCCGCCCCGGGCAGGAAGAGATCGTACTGTCCGTCGCCGGGGGCGCGGATGTACTGGCGATCATGCCAACGGGCGGTGGCAAATCCCTGTGCTATCAACTGCCTGCCTTGATGCGGGGCGGCGTGACACTGGT
>JABSSB010000061.1 GCA_013214715.1 Paracoccaceae bacterium
GGGGGTGGCGGCGGTGACAAACTCTTCGGAGGAAAAGGAAACGATCTGCTGCAAGGCGGCCGCGGCAATGACCGGCTTATCGGGTCTCAAGGCAAAGACACTCTGATCGGCGGCGGCGGCAATGATATTCTGGCAGGCGGCACCGGCATTGATCAATTGACCGGCGGAGGAGGACGCGACCAGTTTGTATTTGGCCCCGGCGCGTCCGGGCCGCGGGACGTGATCACGGATTTCACACCTGGCATGGACATCATTAAGATCACCGGCGGGCTCGGCTTTGGTGACCTTGGCGTGTCGGTTCAGGCAGGACGAACTGTCATCACCCTGCCCGATCCGTCCGGGGATACCAGGATCATCGTGCAAGGCACGCAGATCAGCGAAAGCGATTTCCTGTTCTGATCACGATGGACAGGGCCACGGCACCGCGTGGCCCTGAACGCTTTATTCCGCCGCCTGCGCTGCAGGGTTGTTGGGATGTGAGGTCCAGTTGGCATAGCCGGGTTCGACCACTTTGCCGGTGCGTGGATCGACCGTGCCGGGAGCCAATCGCTCCATCGTGATGCAATCTTCGACCGGGCAGACATCTACGCATAGGTTGCAGGCGACGCATTCTTCGTCGATCACCTCGAACACGCGCTCGGGCGACATGGAAATCGCCTGGTGGGACGTGTCTTCGCAGGCGGCATAGCAGCGCCCGCATTTGATGCAGGCATCCTGATCGATCCGCGCCTTGGCCACATAGTTGAGGTTCAGATATTGCCAATCCGTGACATTGGGCGTGGCCATGCCGACGAAGTCAGAGGTCTTGGCATACCCTTTCTCATCCATCCAGGCCGACAGACCAGTGATCATCTCCTGCACGATCCGGAACCCATAGGTCATCGCAGCCGTGCAGACCTGCACATTGCCCGCGCCCAGCGCCATGAACTCGGCCGCATCGCGCCAGGTGGTGACCCCGCCAATGCCAGAGATCGGCGTCCCGGCGGTTTCAGGGTCACGTGCAATCTCGGCCACCATATTCATGGCAATCGGCTTTACCGCCGGGCCGCAATAGCCGCCATGGCTGCCTTTGCCATCGATCGACGGCTCAGGGCTGAACGTGTCAAGATTGACCGATGTGATGGACGAGATCGTATTGATCAACGAGACCGCATCCGCGCCGCCATTTTTCGCAGCTCGGGCCGGGTAACGCACATCCGTGATATTGGGCGTCAGCTTCACGATCACCGGCTTGTCGTAATACTGCTTGCACCAGCGTGTCACCATTTCGATATATTCCGGCACCTGCCCTACGGCCGCTCCCATGCCGCGCTCTGACATGCCATGCGGACACCCAAAATTCAGTTCGATCCCATCCGCGCCGGTTTCGGCCACACGCGGCAGGATGGCTTTCCATGACGCTTCTTCGCAAGGCACCATGATCGACGCAATCAAGGCCCGATCCGGATAATCGGATTTAACCCGAGCCATCTCTTCCAGGTTCACCTCAAGCGGGCGATCCGTGATCAGCTCAATGTTGTTCAAGCCCAAAAGCCGCCGATCCGCACCATAGATCGCACCATAGCGTGGACCGTTCACATTCACGATGGGCGGGCCTTCTTCGCCCAGGGTCTTCCAGACCACCCCGCCCCAGCCGGCCTCAAATGCGCGGCGCACATTGTATTCCTTGTCCGTCGGCGGCGCTGAGGCCAGCCAAAACGGGTTGGGGCTTTTGATGCCCAGAAAATCCGTCGTCAGATCAGCCATGTCAGGCCCTCCCTCAGCGTTTCTTCTCTTTCCAGATAACCATATCCTGCCTCCGCCTCAGGCGCTGAGGCTGGCATGAATGTCCATCGCCGCGTCGCGGCCTTCGGCCACAGCCGTTACAGTCAGATCATCGCCACCGGCGGCACAATCGCCCCCGGCCCAGATGCCGGCCACCGATGTGCGCCCAGCCCCCGTCACGGCGATCTTGTTACCGTCCAGAGCCGGTCCGTCCGGTGCCATCAGGGTCTGGCCAATCGCGCATAGCACCTGATCGGCCCTCAACCGCAGCATTCGGCCTGTGCCCGTCAGGCCCGTGCCTTTATCTTCGGTATATTCCAACTCGATCTCATGCACGGCGCCTGTGCCATTGCCGATCAAGGCAACCGGCTGGACACCGGGAACGATGCGCACGCCTTTCGAGGTGGCCAGCTCCTGTTCATAACGGCTCGCGGGCATCGCATCCTGCGCGCGCCGATACGCGATGGTCACCGTATCAGCGCCCAGGGCGCGCGACTGCACGGCCGCATCCACCGCCGTCATCCCGCCCCCGATCACGACGACATGCCGCCCAACGGGCAGGTTGGACAGATCCTCGGCCTGACGCAGCCCGGCAATCACTGCCACGGCATCCTCGACGCCCTCCAACTCAACCCCCGGCACGCGCAGCGCATTGACGCCGCCAAGACCAACGGACAGAAATACAGCATCATAAACGTCCTGCAGCCCGGCCAGCGTGATCCCCTGCCCCAAGGCAGAGCCGGTTTCTATCGTGATCCCGCCAATGCCGAGCAGCCAATCGACCTCGGCCGCGGCAAAATCGTTCACGGTCTTGTAGGCCGCGATGCCATATTCGTTCAGCCCCCCGGCCTTGGGTTTGGCTTCGTGGATCACAACATCATGGCCCAGCATCGCCAGACGATGCGCGCAAGCCAAACCAGCAGGACCGGCACCCACCACGGCCACGGTTTTCCCGGTCGACGGCGCGCGGTCAAACGGATGCTCGCCCGTCCGCATCATCGCGTCGGTGGCAAAACGCTGCAAACGACCGATTTCCACTGGCTTACCTTCGGCAGCCTCGCGCACGCAGGCCTCTTCGCACAGGGTTTCGGTGGGACAGACCCGGGCGCACATGCCGCCCAGAATGTTCTGATCCAAAATCGTGCGCGCGGCCTCTTCCGGTCGGTTCGCCTGAATCTGCCGAATGAAAAGCGGGATATCAATTTCTGTCGGACAGGCCGTCACGCAGGGCGCATCATGGCAAAAATAGCACCGATCCGCCGCGACCGCCGCTTCATGCGGCGCAAATTCCGGATGCAGGTCGGCAAAATTGTCAGCCAGAGCGTCTGGCGACACCCGTCCAGCCCGCACACCATCTTCAAAATATGCCTCGCGCATGTGACCTCCCTTTTGATGCCCAGGTCTTGAATGCTGCCACAGCTTGATTTTTTATCAAACGGTAAAATTATCGCATCCGACGACGTTTTAGCAGATTATCCGATCTTCAAACAAAATCTGACAAAAAAACGGTACCTCCACAGGTGCCGCCCGGGACAAGTGTCTGTCAGTCAAATCAGATCAGGACAAGATCGTCGACCAAATCGGCCAAAGTGACGTCTTCGATCAAAATGCACTTTTAATTTGCAAACCGTAGAACCGCACCAGCCTCGTCGGACTTACCATAGGTCTCAAGCACCTCCTGAGCCGACATTGCTGTGCCCACCAGAGCCGATGAAAGTTCAAAACGATCAAAGCCCAGATTGAAATCGGTGACCACGTTCCGACCGATCTGCTCGACGTCAAAGACAAAGGCATCGGCCCCTCTGCCACCGGTCAGCACGTCTGCGCCGCGACCTGCATAGAGCAGGTCATCGCCACGCGCGCCCGACACCACATCTGCACCGCGACCGCCTTTTGGAACGTCGTTGCCAGGCCATCCCTTAAGAACATCCTTTCCGTAACCACCAAAGAATCTGTCGTTGCCGCCATTGCCCGACACTACGTCATGGCCTGCTTCGCCAAAAAGACGATCCCGGCCCTGGCCACCTGTCAGACTATCACCCCCGCTTTGGCCCAATGCGACATCCCCACCAACGCCCAGATTGTGGATGTCGGTGCCATCTGTGCCCGAAAGCTTGTCATTATCGGGCACTGTGAGGTTGTCGGCACTGCCTAGCGGACTGACTGCGTCAAAAGCGCAATCCCCTGTCGGCCGGTTAAAAATGCGGCCCTCATCGGAGCCAAACAGCGTCACCACGAAGTTCTGCGCACCGGAAAAAGTCGCGGCATCAGCGCCATTGGTCAGATGGACCGGGAAGAAATACTGATCAAATCCCGCTTCGAGAATGACAAACACACTCCCCGCATATGGGTGGTTAAAGAGTTGACTGACATACGCATAGGTGTCGAAAGCGCATTGCCGGAAAAACCGCTCAACTCGGGTGCGCAGGGCGAGACCGACTTGCCCACTGCATCGGTTGTAGTGCTTGATACAGCGGAAAACGCGCTGCGCGCGCAGTCGGAATACATCACATAATCGGCGGCATCCGGCACCACGACAGACAAGGTGACAACTTCAGACGGCAAATCGTTGGACAGCTGATAACCTGTCTAGGTAATGGTTCTCACCGCATACACTCCTTTAAACAAAATTGTATAAAAAAAATTACAAAAAAACTTAATATCACTTCCATTGGTTGGCTCCCCACAAAAACGGAACGAATGCCCAAAAATCCACTATCGTTTGCCGCTTTTGTGCCACGGACGCATTTCGTTATGTCGAAAAAAATCGGCCAAAGGGCAGTTTGGAGCGAGGGGTGGGAAGCGCCCTTTGGCCGGTAAAAAGCTTGTAGAAAACGGACTTCTTACATTTTTGACTATACGGCCAAATTTTGCCGCAAACAGCTCGCAGAATGGTGAACTACTAATTCTTCCGTATAGGGTGGCGCTTGCGCCACAAATGCTCTCAAATAAGAGCTTACTTCTCATTGGCCAATCCACTCTTGTCCGATACTGCGTCATACCGTAGCTCTGCGGCGACAGGAGAGAGGAGTTCGCCATGACCGATGGCCCCACCTATGGTTTCGACACGCTGCAAATCCACGCTGGCGCCCGGCCTGACCCGGCCACTGGCGCGCGGCAGACACCGATTTACCAGACGACTGCTTATGTGTTTCGTGATGCCGATCACGCCGCAGCACTGTTCAATTTGCAGGAAGTCGGCTTTATCTATTCCCGCCTGACCAACCCCACGGTCGCAGTTTTGCAGGAACGTGTCGCGACTTTGGAGGGTGGTGTAGGCGCAGTCTGCTGTTCTTCAGGCCATGCGGCGCAGATCATGGCGCTGTTCCCGCTGATGGAGCCGGGACGCAATGTGGTGGCCTCGACCCGCCTTTACGGTGGGACGGTTACGCAGTTCAGCCAGACGATCAAACGCTTTGGCTGGTCGGCTAAATTCGTGGATTTCGACGATCTTGATGCCGTGAAGGCCGCGATTGACGACGACACGCGCGCCGTTTTCTGCGAAAGCATCGCAAACCCCGGCGGCTATATCACCGATCTGGACGCAGTTGCCAAAGTGGCGGATGCCGCCGGTCTGCCGCTGATCGTCGACAACACCTCGGCCACACCCTATCTGTGTCGCCCGATTGACCATGGCGCGACATTGGTGGTGCATTCGACCACAAAATACCTGACCGGCAATGGCACCGTGACGGGCGGCTGCATTGTCGACAGCGGCACGTTCGACTGGTCGGCTAGCGACAAGTTTCCATCGCTCTCGCAGCCCGAGCCCGCCTATCACGGGCTAAAATTCCACGAAACCTTCGGGCCGCTGGCTTTCACCTTTCATGGCATCGCTATCGGTCTGCGCGACCTGGGTATGACAATGAACCCTCAGGCAGCACATTACACGCTTATGGGGATCGAAACGCTGTCCTTGCGGATGCAGCGCCATGTCGAAAACGCGCGCAAGATTGCCGACTGGCTTGAGAAGGATGACCGCGTGGAATACGTGACTTATGCAGGTCTGCCCTCATCGCCTTATCATGATCGCGTGGCAAAGATCTGTCCACGTGGCGCGGGTGGCTTGTTCACCTTCGCGGTGAAAGGCGGCTATGACGCCTGTGTCAAACTGGTCAACGCGCTGGAGATCTTCAGCCATGTGGCCAACCTTGGCGATGCGCGGTCGCTGATCATCCATTCAGCCTCTACCACACACCGTCAATTGACGCCCGAGCAGCAGGAAGCCGCGGGCGCCGGCCCCGGCGTGGTGCGTGTGTCGATCGGCATCGAGGATGCCGACGATCTAATCGAAGACCTCAACCGGGCGCTCAACGCAGCCACAAAGTAAACGCCTTTCAGGCCGCGCCCTGTACGGCGCGGCCTGTGCGGCGCAGCCTATTGAATCGCAAAGCGCATATGAACCGAGACGCGGACATCAACTGCGCCCAGCGCAACGGGCATGGCATCGCTGCGGGCGCTGGCGGCCATTTCCATCATGGGGCGGGAGCCGCCATTTCCATGTTCGGTCAATTCCAGTAGCGGACCAAGCGTCACACCCGCCGCCTCGGCCAGTTGATTGGCCTTGTCCTGCGCATCGCGCACCGCAGCCAGCCGCGCTTGCTGTTCAAAGGGGTCAGGCTCTTGCAGGCCAAAGCTCAGACCAAAGATTTGATTGCCGCCAACCTCAAGCAATTCCTGCATCACATCACCAAGGATGGACGCATCGCGCAGGCGGATGGTCAACATAGCGCTGGCTTCAAACAGATCCCAGTTCACATTGCTACCCAGCCCCGAGGTGCTGTTGACGCCACGCACAGGCTGCAATCCAATGCGCCCGGTTTGCACGTCGCGCGGCTCCACGCCCCGCGCGGTGATCCGGCGCAGCAACCGCGCGGCCCCGTCATTGACCTGCTCCATCGCCATCTGCGCCGAATCCGACCGATGCGACACGCCGAGGCGGATCACGGCCATATCCGGCGCCGCGCTGACCTCTCCGGTGCCGGTCACGACGATTTCCCCGCTTTGCTGGGCTTGCACAACCCCGGCAAACACCGCAAAGGTGACGCAGACCGACGCCAATACACTAAAAAGACTTTGTTTCATTTTTCATCCGTCCTGTGGCACAGTTACAGCCAGAACCGGGAAAACCCGGCGTTGTCGCGGGATAAGCTCCGCTTATGGGTGATGCAACTATCAGGCTCACGCCAATTTGAGGCAAGACGCGTGTGAAGGACGACCAAACATATCCTCCCTTTGCGCTGATCCTGTCAGCTGATGGCATTGCGCTGGCCTATCGGGCGGGCGATGGGTGGGAAGGCATCGGAGAGCTTGACCCCGCCTCCCCCGATGTCACAGCCGGATTGACCGATCTGCGCAAAAAGGCCGAAGCGCGTGCACCCGGACGGCTCCGCACGCGACTGGTGATCCCGGACGATCAAATCCGCTTCATGTCGCTCGAACTGGGGCTTGTTGGCGAAGACCAACGCCATGCCCGCGTGCGACAGGCACTGGATGGGGCCACGCCCTACCAGCTGGATGAGCTGGTCTATGATGTGGCCGTTGATGGCGCAGTCACACATGTTGCGGCAGTTGCTTTAGAAACGTTGCGCGAGGCCGAAGGCTTTGCCACGCAAGCTGGCTTCAATCCCGTCAGCTTTGGCGCCCTGCCCGGTGCAGGCAGCTATCCGGGAGAGCCGTTTTTCGGCCTTGTCGGGGACATCACGCTCTCTGCCTCCGAGGATGCGATCCAAAGCAAATCGGACAAACGCCCCCAACCACGCGATGCCAAGACAGGCCGTCGCACGCGCCGCATGGTGCTGGCCCTTGCCGCGCTTCTTGCCGTGGGTCTGATCGGAGCCTATGCGTCCGGCCTGATGCAGCAGCAAAGCCCCCAAAGCGATGCAGAACTGGACGGCAACGCACCAACGCAAAGCGAAAACGCAGATCAAAGCGGATCGCTGGTCTTGCCACCGGTCGCGGCCCAGGACAGCGCGAAGGCGCCCACAACCCTGCAGCCATCCCCGACGCAAGACCCCAAACCTGTTGCGCGCAGCATCGCGGCGTCACCTCCGGCCACGGCTGCGCCAGCCTTGGTGCAACCACAGCAAGAAACCAGCGTTGCCTTGGACCGCGCAGGCGCGCGCCCTTACGCCCAGGCCGGCGCCTCCCAAACTGTACCTCAGGCACCAATTACCGCTGAGCCGCCCAAGGCGATGACGGTCACAGCATCATCGCCCGCGCCGTCGCCTGCCCCCCTACCCAAACCAGTCGCTTTGATTGTGGGACAAGCCCCTGACGTGGTGGCAGACCCTGTCCCATCCGATCTGACCGAAACCGCGGTGCTCACCTTGTCGTCTCCGGACCGCTTCGACCCGCGTGACCTCTTTGCGCGTCCGGCACCAGCGGCACGGGCCGCGTCTGGCGCCACGGGCACACCGGTTCTGTCGACCGTTGCCTTGCCCGAGCCCGAGATCGAAACAACGACGGAAGAGGCACCAGAGCGTTTTACAATCGTAACGCTGAACACATTGGATGGCGTAACCGTCCCGCGCTTGCGCCCGCGCCCGCCAGAGCCTGATCTGACTTTGGACCAGCGCACCGCGCTGGCTGCGGCGGCCTCGCAGGCCCCGCCGCTGCGCCCGGAAAGCAACGTGCCCATCTTTGTCGTTGCCAACAGCGCATCATTGCCGAAACTCCGCCCCGCCGGGTTACGCGTGCCGCGCGCCGCTCCGCAAACCGCCTCACTGGCGGCGGCAGCGATTGAGGCAGACGCGCCGCAGGTCGCCGCAACGGTCTCACCGCGCATTCCCTCCTCAAGCTCGGTGCAGAAAGAGGCGACGACGCGCAACCGGCTCAACCTCAATCGGTTGAGCCTAATGGGGGTCACGGGCGCCCCGTCAAGTCGCAAAGCTTTGGTGCGCCTGCCATCGGGACGCATCCGCACGCTGAAAGTCGGCGACCGGATTGATGGCGGTCAGGTCGTGGCGATCGGTCAGAGTGAGCTGAAGTATCTCAAAAGCGGGCAGAATCTGACACTGAAGATGCCGCGCGGCTAAGGCTACTCCGCCGCGATTTCACCATTGGCAATCTGTTCGCGTTCGATCGATTCAAACAGCGCTTTGAAATTGCCCTCGCCAAAGCCGTCATCGCCCTTGCGTTGGATGAATTCGAAAAAGATCGGCCCGATCACCGTTTTCGAAAAGATCTGAAGCAGGATGCGCGTTTCACCGCCATCCACGACGCCTTCACCATCGATGAGGATTCCGTGTTTCTGCATCCGATCCAGTGGCTCCTGGTGATCGGTCACGCGGTCACGGCTCATGTCGTAATAGGATTGCGGCGGGCCGGGCATGAATTTCAGCCCCGCATCGGCAATCGCATCGGTGCTGTCATACAGGTCGTCGGACCCCACCGCGATATGCTGGATGCCTTCGCCCTTGTACTTCTTNAGATAGGCCACGATTTGCCCTGTCTCGCCGCGATCTTCATTGATCGGGATGCGGATACGGCCACAGGGCGAGGTGAGCGCGCGGGAATAGAGCCCGGTATATTTACCTTCGATGTCGAAAAACCGGATCTGGCGGAAGTTGAACAGGCGTTCGTAGAAATCGAACCAGACATCCATGTTGCCCTTGAAGACGTTGTGCGTGAGATGGTCGAGATAATAAAACCCAACGCCGCGCGGTTTGGATTGGGCGCGCCAGTCAAATTCGACGTTGTAGGGCGACGTATCGTAATACTGATCGATGAAATAGATCAAAGACCCACCAATCCCTTTGATCGCAGGCACGTCCATCGTCTTGTCGGTGCCTTCATAAGGCTCAGCCCCATTGGCAACGGCGTGCTCGAAAGCGTGCTGCGCATCTCGCACACGCCACCCCATCGACGGGGCGCAGGGGCCATGATCGGCCACGAACCGCGCGGCAAAGCTGTCGGGATCGGCGTTCAGCACATAAGTGATATCGCCCTGCTGCCAAAGCTCCACCAGGGGCCGCACCTTGTGCCGCGCGACCAGTTCATAGCCCATGCGCGCAAACAGATCGCGCAACTCCTGCGGATTGGGATGGGCAAATTCAACAAATTCGAACCCATCGGTCCCGGCCGGGTTTTCGGGCGTGATCTCGGCGCGTGGCGCATTGTGGGGGAACGGACCCATGGCGGATACTCCTGACGATATGATCTTCCGCAAGTCTACCGCGAAGCCCGCGACGAATTTGCGCAAAATCGATGTAATCCCTTGCCTCATGCGCGGGGTTTTCGCAGGATTACAGCAAAAGACGACAAAGGCCCGCATATGCTGGATCCGACTGACATATCCCTTCTGGCCGCGTTGCAACGCGATGCCCATTTGACCGCGCAAGAGCTTGGCGCGCGTCTGAATCTCTCGGCCAGCCAGGCGGGGCGACGGCGCCAACGGCTTGAGTCGGACGGCTATATCCGCGCCTACCGGGCCGAACTTGACCCGGATCGGTTGGGGTTGAAGGTGCAGGGCTTTGTGCAGGTTTCGCTGGCCTCGCACGGGGCAGAACAGGGCGCTGGCTTTGCCCGGCTGATCAGCACGCGGGCCGAAATCACCTCGGCTTGGACCATGACCGGAGAGGCCGATTACCTGCTGCGCGTCTATTGCGAGGATCTGCCCGCCCTGAACCGGCTGATCCACGAAGTCTTGCTGGCGCATCCCACTGTCGCGCGGGTGCAAAGTCAGATTGTTATGGATCAAATCAAACGCGACGCGCCTTTGCCAATGTAGGCGCGGGCAGCACAGACCAAAGGACAGGCACAGTAGATGGAGCCCTTTCTGTATCAGGCAACGATTTATCTGGGCGCGGCGGTGATCGCGGTGCCCATCGCGTCACGC
>JABSSB010000062.1 GCA_013214715.1 Paracoccaceae bacterium
CGGACGTCACGAACCGCAGTTCCATCAACGTACTAGTAGCGTCGTCGATGAAGACGAGCAGGGTGCAGGGATCGCCCCAATCCTCAAACCAACGGTGGTCTGAGCCATCGATCTGGATCAACTCGCCAAAGCACTCTCTGCGCAATCTCGGTTGGTGAAACGTCCGGCGCTGCTTGCGTGATAGCCAAATGCCATCCTCGACCATCCACTTGCGCACTGTCTCGCGCGAGACTTTGAATCCGTGATGTTCCACAAGCATCTCAGCCGCCAAAGTCGGCCCGAAATCCGCATAGCTTTCCTTGATGATGCTGAGCGCATAGTCGCGCTTTGCATGATGGATGCGGTTGTTCGGAGGCTTGCCGCGCGCCTTGTGCCGGATCGCGGAAGCACCATCCTGACGGTACCGCTTCAACAGCCTGAATATCTGCCGCCGTGTTAGATTCAATATGCTGGCCGCGTTGTCGACACTCAGCCATCCATCATCGACCTTCGCCAGAACCTCCACGCGGTTCAACTCGCGCTCGCTCATTACCACCCATCCCATGTCCGCTCGTCCTCATGCTCTTTTGAGGGCAGAGTGACATTCCTGAATTGCTCATGGGTGACATTCTACTCTGCGGCTATAGTGGCATTAACTGATAATCAGTATTATGTTAAAACCACAATATGAGTGACGTTGCGATCTGCGCCCAAATACCCAACCATCTCTTGCCTTGCACCGCCATAACAGCAGATGGTGAGCACAGAGAATTTATGTTCCGGTTGGGAGGCTTGGACGATGCAGACACCTTTTGAAATGAACAATCTCGAGATGTCGGACGCGGCCAAGCCGCTGCTTGAGAAAGTCATCCGCCACATCCAAGAGAATGTCGACCCGATCACCGATGAATTCTTCACACTTGGCGAAGGTCGTGCAGATCGCTGGTCTTATGAGCCCGGCCAATTGGAACTGCTGGACAGCGCCAAACAGAAAGCCAAAGACAGCGGTCTGTGGAATTTCTTCCTGCCCAACGCTGAAACCGGCGAAGGTCTGTCCAACCTCGATTACGCTTATATCGCGGCAGAGCTTGGCAAAAACCCCCTCGCCCCGGAAACGCTGAACTGTTCGGCGCCCGATACCGGCAATATGGAAGTGCTCGAACGTGTTGGCACGCAGGCTCAGAAGGACGAATGGCTTAAGCCGCTTCTGGCCGGGGAAATCCGGTCCTGCTTTGGCATGACGGAGCCTGATGTGGCGTCCTCGGATGCGCGCAATATCTCGACCTCAGCGGAGCTGGATGGCGATGACTGGGTTATCAATGGCGAGAAATACTATATCTCTGGCGCCGGAGATCCGCGCTGTAAGATCATGATTTGCATGGTGAAAACATCACCCGATGCTGAGCCGCACAAACAGCAAAGCCAGATCCTTGTGCCGATGGACGCGCCTGGGCTTGAGATCGTTGGTCCGATGATGGTCTTTGGTCATGACGACGCGCCGCATGGCCATATGCACATACGGATGAAAGATGTCCGCGTGCCCAAGGAAAACATGCTTCTGGGCGAAGGTCGCGGGTTCGAAATCAGCCAATTGCGCCTTGGGCCAGGTCGGATTCACCACTGCATGCGTTCTATCGGCGCGGCTGAAAAAGCGCTCGATCTTATGATCGAACGCGGTGTCACGCGAGAGGCTTTTGGCAAGCGAATCATAGACTTGGGCAAGAATATGGAGGTGCTTTCCCGCGCCCGGATCGAGATTGAAGCCATGCGCCTGATGGTGCTGAAAGCGGCCAAGGCGATGGACACGCTGGGCAACAAAGAAGCGCGCATCTGGGTCAGCATGATCAAGGCGATGGTGCCAGAAAAAGTCTGCGATATCATCGACGAAGCCATGCAAGTTCATGGTGCGACAGGCATTTCGCAATGGTCGCCTCTTTCGGGCATGTATACCGCGCAGCGCACACTGCGCTACGCGGACGGCCCGGATGAGGTGCATCACCATGTCGTGGGCCGAAATGAGGTTCGGTCCTGGGTCGCATCAAACTCGCGGGGCGCGTGATGTTTGATCTTACCGGGCGCGTCGCCGTATTGACCGGCGCGTCCAAGGGCATGGGCCTCGCAATGGCGAGCGCCCTGGCCCATCATGGAGCGCGGGTTGTGATTTCTTCGCGCAAACAGGATCAGTTGGACGCTGCGGCTGATGGGATCAATCAGGCCGTTGGCGCGGACCGCGCCATCGGCATCGCCTGCAATATCGGCCACAAGGACCAACTTGCGGACCTGATCGCGCAGACGCGCGAACGCGTGGGCCCAATCGACGTGGTCGTGGGCAATGCCGGGGTCAACCCTTACTATGGCCCAACCTCGGAAATCCCTGATGATGCTTATGAAAAGACGATGCAGGCCAATGTGCAGTCAAACCTGTGGCTGGCGCAACTGGTCTTGCCAGACATGATCAAAGCCGGGCGCGGATCGATGATGTTCACCTCCTCCATCGGCGCGTTCAAACCTTCTGTCATGCTCGGCACCTATGGTATGTCCAAGCTGGCGCTGATCGGTCTGGTGCGCAATCTGGCCGAGGAGTTCGGCCCACATGGCATCCGCTTCAATGCGATCTGTCCGGGGCTGGTAAAAACCGATTTCGCCCGCGAATTGTGGGACAAACCCGAAGTGGAAGAGCGCATCAAGACCACCATTCCTCTGCGCCGGTTGGGGGAACCCGATGATTTCGGCGGGCTGGCGGTTTACCTGGCCTCAGATGCCAGCAGCTATATGACCGGTCAGGCGCTGACGGTTTGCGGTGGTTCAAACATGTGGACGTAAGACATGGACATAAATGACAAAATCATCGTTGTGACCGGGGCTGGTGACGGCATCGGCAAGGCACTGGCCGAGCGTTTCGCCGCCGAAGGTGCGGCGCATGTTGTGGTGTCCGACATCAATGCGGAGGCCGCGCAAGCCGTGGCCGCTGCCATCGGCGGCACCGCGATCCCGGCGGATGTCGGCAAAGAAGCCGATATTCAGGCGCTTATCGAACAAACCGAAGATCAGATCGGCCCGATTGACCTATTCTGTTCGAATGCTGGTATCTTGCGTGCCGGCGGTTTGGACACGCCGGATGAGCAATGGCAGCAAATCTGGGACGTGAATGTGATGTCGCAGCTGTGGGCGGCGCGCCATCTGGTGCCGCGCATGGCGGCGCGTGGCGGTGGCTACCTGCTCAACACGGCATCCGCTGCGGGGCTGTTGAACCAGATCGGGGCTGCGCCCTATGGAGTGACCAAACACGCCTCTGTCGGGTTGGCCGAATGGATCGCAATGAGCCATGGCGATGAGGGGATCAAGGTCTCGCTGCTTTGTCCGCAAGCCGTGCGCACGGAAATGGTGCGCGGGCATGAGGATGGCGTGGCCGCAATGGATGGCTTGCTGGAGCCTTCCGATGTGGCGCAGGCGGTTGTGGATGGGTTGGCAGCCGAGCAATTCCTGATCCTGCCGCATCCGCAGGTGGGCGAATACATCAAGCTGAAAGCAGGCGATTATGACCGCTGGCTGGGTGGGATGCGCAAGCTGAACCGGGTGTATGGCCGGATTTAATCCAGCCGCACCCGGTGCTCCGGCTGCCCGCGCCCTGCCCCGGTAACGGCAAAAACCATCCCGTTTTCAGGCTGTTGCGCGAGGACATCTTCGCGCACACCTTGTCGCGCCGTGGTCACAAAGAGCGTGCTGAACTCCGCCCCGCCAAAGGCCGGACATGAACTATGCCGTCCGCCCACGGCGACCGATGTCAAAAAATCTCCCTGCTGGTCGTAACACGCGACCCGCGACGCACCCCATTCGGCGATCCAGATATTGCCGTCCCGGTCGATCACAGCGCCGTCGGGGTTCTTGCGATCCTCGGTCAGGTCACGCAGCAATTCCGGCGGCCCATCAGGCCAGCCATCCGCGTCCAAAGCTTGGCGCATGACACGCTGTGTCACCGTATCCGTGAAACAGGCCGAGCGACCATCCGGCGCGAAGCTGATCGCGTTGGGAATTGAAATATCCGGATAAAGTTGCCGCAGTTCGCCCCGGTAAAAGCGATAGATTGCCCCTGCCCCGGCTTCGGCCTCTTTGCCCATCGTGCCAATCCAGAACCCGCCCAGAGGATCAATCCGCCCATCGTTGGAGCGGGTGATCGAGTTGTCAGCCTCCAGATCAATCACATGGGTTTCCGCCTCGGTCCTCAGATCGAACAGCACCAGATCCCGCTCGCTTGCGATCAACAGGTGATCCCGGTCGACCCATCCGGCCGCAGATACCATCCGGTCAAAGCGCCATTCCAACGCATGGTCGTCATCACGGCTGCGCAGCAGGCTGTTTGTGATGTCGAACCAAAAGAGCTGCTGCCGTTCCGGGTGCCACAAAGGCCCTTCGCCCAGATCACAAGGACGGTTGTCAAAGATTTGATATGTCATGATGTTTTCCGAACTGGCCGCACCAGCCCCTCTTGCGCAACCGAGGCAACAAGCACCCCGTCTTGTCGATAAATCTCACCGCGATTGAACCCACGCGCCTTGCCGGTGAACGGTGCGTTCATCGTGTAAAGATGCCAGTCATGGAAGGACGTGGGCGTGTGAAACCACAATGTATGATCCAGACTGGCGGTCATGACCTGATCGGGGCGGAACCAGGTCAGCCCATGCGGACGCAGCGAGGATCCCAGAAGGTTCATGTCAGAGGCATAGGCCAGCAGAATATGCTGCATCTGCGGGCTTTGGCCTTCGGCGGCCTCCATCCTGAACCACATGTGGTTTTCGTCGCCCGTCGGCTCCGGCGAGAATTGATCGCGCGGTAGGATTTCGCGGATTTCGATGGGGCGCGGGCGCAGGTAGTCCTTGTGGTATTTCTCGGGGATCAAATGCGCGGTTTCAGCCCGGATTTCGGATCGCGGCTTCAACCCCTCCGGCCCCGGCACATCCGGCATCGGATGCTGGTAATCCCAGCCTTCTTCATCCACGTGGAACGACGCCGACATGGTCAGGATCGGGCGCCCATGCTGCACCGCGACGACCCGGCGCGTGGTAAAGCTGCCGCCGTCGCGGGCGCGGTCGACCTGATAGATCACCGGCGCGCTGGGGTCGCCTGCGCGCAGGAAATAGGCGTGCAGAGAATGGCACAACCGGTCGTCTACCGTCTGATAGGCCGCCGCCAGCGCCTGCGCGATCACCTGTCCGCCAAAAATGCGCGTGGGCGTTTCGCCGCCTTCGCCGATGCCGCGAAACAGATCGACCTCCAACCGTTCGACGGTCAGCAGGTTCAGCAATTCAGCGGCGGGTGTGGTCATGACGGGTGATCCTCCGGCGACTCAATCAGCATATGCCTCACAGCATCGCGCCATGGACCAGCGCCTTCAACTCGCCACGCGAGGGGTAGGAGGAAGACGGCGACAACTGCGTGAAAAACACCACCGACATATCGGCCTGCGGGTCCATCCAGAAAAAGGTAGAGGCCATGCCGCCCCAGCTGAAATCACCTGAATGTCCCGGCGTGCCTGCGCGGGCGGGGTCCAGAACCACCGCACCGCCAATGCCAAAGCCCATGCCCTGCATTGGCTGTTCGGCAAAGCTGCTTGGGCCTGTATCAGCGATCTCTCCGGCCAGATGATTGCGCATCATGAAGCGCAACGTGGCGGGCGACAGGATATGATCGCTGTCCGGTGTCCGCCCGCCTTGCCGCAGCATTTCGGAAAACGCCATGAAATCATCGATCGTGCTCACCAGCCCGCCGCCGCCGCTATGCATATCCGAGACATGATAGCGGGAGCCTTCGGGCGCTTCATCCAGCCGCAGCGTGTCGGCAGAGGCTTCGCCGCCCAGCAACGCCATCGGGTCACCTGCCAGCGGCGTGTAAAGCGCGGCAAAGCGGTCGCCCGTGCCGGGCGGCACGCGGAAGCCGGTGCTCGCCATGCGCAGCGAGGCAAAGATATTTTCGGCCAGTACAGTACCAAAGGGTTTGCCAGCCAGCACTTCGATCACGCGGCCAATCACGTCGATCCCGACGGAATATTCCCACCGCTCACCAGGCGCGAAGGCCAAGGGCACCTGAGCGAGATCACGGATCACGCTGGACAGATCGGGCGTGGCGCGATCAAACCCGATCTTGCGGGCGCGCAGCTCATCCGGAACAATACCAGCATTGAACGCATAGCTGAAACCCGACATATGCGTCAGCACCTGCTGCATTGTTGGACTGGCGCAGGGTGCAACCTGATCAAGCGAGGTGGCGCCAGGCACCAGCGCAACCGGATCGGTAAATTCCGGCAGAATGTCCGACAGCGGCGTCGACAGCGACACCAACCCGCGTTCCACAAACATCATCAGCGCGACCGATGTGATCGGCTTGGTCATCGAGAAAATGCGCACCAGCGTGTCACGGGTGAAGGGCAGATCGGCCTCAAGATTGCGGCGACCGGCGGCGTTGAAATAGACTTCCTCCCCAGCTTGCCGGATCAGGACGGAGGAGCCGGGGAATTTGCGGTCCGCGACATAGCTTTCCTGCCATGTCGCGATCCGGTTCAGCCGGGCGGGGTCAAAACGGGTCATGCACTCTCCTCTCAACCGACCATACGGGCCATTGCGGCGCGGGTTTCGTCGCTGAACCAGCCCTCTGCGGGGCTGTTGGCGCCGTGGGCCATGGCCCGTTCGATCCGGTCCAGAACGCCGCCGCGCATTTGCTGTTTGATCGCGGCATAGGTGCGGGGCGGCAAGGCGGCCAATTCGCTGGCCATTTCCAAGGCCCGCGTCTCCAGATCATCGGGCTCCACCAGTTCGTCCAAAATGCCCGCCTCATGCGCAGCCTCGGCCTGCATGGGCTGCCCCGTCAGCATCAGGCGGCGCATATCATTGGGCGACAGCATCGCGCGCGCCACCTCCATAGGACCGATGGGAAAGGTCGCGCCCACGCGCACTTCGGCCAAACCCAACTTGGCCCCCGTCGTGGCGATGCGATAATCGCTGGCCAGCGCAAAAAAGCACCCGCCCGCAATCGCCGCACCCGAGATGCCCACCACGGTCGGCTTTCCCATGCCGAACATGGCATGGAAGGCATGGTTGAACCCGGCCACGATGTCATGCTGCGCCGGCAGATCAAATTTCTGCGCTTCTTTTAGATCAAGCCCAGCGCTGAACACTTTGAAAGCGCTTAGGAAAATGACGGCGCGGCACTCGGGGTCACGATCCAGATCGCGCAACGTCTGGGCCACTTGCATCAACAGATCAGCGCTCAGCGCATTGACCGGGGCGCGGTTGAGGATAACGCCGATGCGCCCTTCTCCGTAATCTTTTTGCACCAGCATGCCTGTTTTGCCCATTTGCCGCCCCTTCCCCTTGTTTTTCCGATGACTATTGCGCGGTTTGAATGTCACGTCCAGACGGTTGACAGCGCCCTGTCCACGCGGCTCACTAGGACCTGTAACGTTGGGAGGCATCGCATGAAACTCTATTACGCACCCAAAAGCCGCGCGGTCCGTGTGGCCTGGTGTCTGGAAGAGCTTGGCCTGGAGTATGAGATCGAAAAATACACTCTGGGCGATCCAAGGATGCGCACACCAGAATACCGCGCTGTGCATCCGATGGGCCGCGTTCCGGCCTTGGAGGATGGGCAGGAACCGATGGTCGAAAGCGGCGCGATCATTCAGTATCTGCTGGCGCGCTATGGCAATGGTCGGCTGCAACCCGCTGTAGACAGCGACGAGTTTCAGCCGTTCCTGCAATGGTTTCACTATTGCGAAGGCATGGTGATGCCGCCGATGAACCAGCTTGTCGTCGAAACCATTCTGCTGCCCGAAGACCGCCGCAGCGAACCCCATGCCAAGCGCGCCACCAAGCTGCTGACGCAGATGCTCATGGCGGTTGAGGCACATATGCAGGGGCGCGATTATCTGCTGTCCACGTTTTCGGCGGCTGATCTGATGACCGGCCATTCGGTGATCATGGCGCGCCGACTTGGGGCGGATTTTACAAATTACCCTGCGCTGAGCGCCTATGCCGACCGTTTGGAAGCCAGGCCCGCCTTCCAACGCGCTGAAAACCTGTGAGTGTCGCGCTGATCGTTGGAGCCGGGGATTACATCGGCGCCGCCATCGCCCGCAAATTGGCGGCTGAAGGCATGACCGTCTGCATGGGCCGGCGCAATGGCGACAAGCTGGCGCCTTTGGTGGATGAGATCAGCGCATCGGGCGGTGTGGCCCATGCCTTCACGATGGATGCGCGGGATGAGGACAGCACTCTAAGTGTCTTTGACAGAATAGAAAAAGAGATCGGCCCGCTGGATCTGGTGATTTTTAATGTTGGCGGCAATGTCCGTTTCCCGATCCGCGAGACCACATCCCGCGTGTTCCGAAAAGTTTGGGAAATGGCCTGTTTCGCAGGTTTTCTGACTGGGCGCGAAGCCGCGCGCCATATGGTGCCGCGCGGGCGGGGCTGCATCTTTTTCACCGGGGCCTCGGCCTCGATGCGGGGCAATGCGGGGTTTGGGGCCTTTGCTGCTGGGAAATCCGGCCTGCGCGCGCTGGCGCAAAGCATGGCCAAAGAATTGGGCCCCGAGGGTATTCACGTCGCGCATCTGGTGATTGATGCGGGGGTGGACACCGGCTTTGTTCGCGATCTGCTGCGCCAAGGCGGCACGGACCCCGACAGCCTGCCGCCCGACACATTGCTGAACCCTCAAAGCGTCGCGAATGCCTATTGGCAGCTTTATCAGCAACCGCGCGACGCCTGGAGCTTTGAAATGGACCTGCGCCCCTATGCGGAGAGATGGTGATGCAAGAGATTGAATTTTTTTACGATTTTGGCTCTCCTAATGCTTATCTGGTGCATTGTACCCTGCCCGGTCTGGCGGCACGGCATCAGGCGCAGGTGATCTATCACCCCATGCTTTTGGGGGGCGTGTTCAAGGCCACGAACAACCAAAGCCCGTTTCAGGCCTTTTCTGCTGTGACGCATAAGCTGGGCTATATCGGGCGAGAGGTCGCGCGGTTTTGCGAACGGTATGATCTGCCCTTCGTGATGAACCCGCATTTCCCGATCAACACGCTCCGGCTAATGCGCGGAGCGATCTTCGCGCAAGGTCACAGCTGGGGACGGGCCTATATCGATGCAGTGTTTAACGCGATCTGGCTAGAGGAGCGGGACATGAACAACCCTGATATCGTGCAGGAGGTTCTGTCAAAAGCAGGTCTGCCGGTGGACGATATTCTTCAGGCCGCGCAGGATCCGGCGGTGAAACAGGCCCTGATCGGCGCGACCGAAGATGCGGTGGCGGCGGGCGTATTTGGCGCGCCGAGCATGATCGTGAAGGGTGAACTGTTTTTCGGAAAGGACTCGCTCGATGATCTGGACTGGCGTCTGGCGCAGGCGTAGGGCGGGGTTTACCCCGCCGTTCCCTGTCCCAGCCGCGGGGTTTACCCCGCCCTATACTTCCAGCCACTCTTTGCGCACATCATCGCGCGCTTTCAGCTCCTCAGGCGTGCCTTCGAACACCACTTGCCCATGCCCCATCACATAGACCCGGTGCGCGATATCCAACGCGATGGCGAGCTTCTGTTCCACCAACAGCGTCGCAATCCCGCGCTTGGCAATCTCTTGCAAAAGCTGGGCGACCTTCTGGGTCATCTGGGGAGACAGGCCCTCAGTCGGCTCATCAATCATGATCAGATCGG
>JABSSB010000063.1:0-14946 GCA_013214715.1 Paracoccaceae bacterium
GGTGACAAACCGGAAGGTCTGTTTTGTCCGCATAGCGGACCATCCTACATCCGATTTAGAATGCCTGATCGTGCGTGTAGCGAAACCGGGAAGCCCGATCGCTATGGCTTCCAGAGTGGCGGCGACTTGCAACACATCAACAATGGCGCTGGCCACGGGAATGCCGGGCTCTGTCGCATACTCATGCACAATTCTTCAGGCTGTAAGTGCGGCGCGTCTTTTGCGTTTATGCAATCCCCTGTGACCTGCATCATCTGTGCTGGCTTTTCACAGACGTCGCCTTGGCCTAACCTGACGACACAGGCAGGCGCGGAGGCAGATATGGCACCAAAAAGCTTTTGGATCGGTGGCCCGGTCGTGGTGGTTGCAGCGGCTCTGACGCCGCCGCTGCAGGCGGATCCGGTGGGCAAAGACCTCTTTGACGCGCATTGCGCCGATTGCCACGGGCTCAGCGCAACAGGTGACGGGCCCAAAGCCGCCAGCATCGATGGCGGGGTGCCGAACCTGACGACGCTGGCAACGCGCAATGGCGGGACCTTCCCGACCATTGATGTGATGTCCTATATCGACGGCTATACCCGCGAAAACAGCTATGCCAACATGCCTGCCTTTGGCGAACAACTGTTGGACGCGCCCACGGTTCTGTATGACGCGGGCGACGGCATCCCGACCCCCACGCCCGAGCCTTTGGTGCAGGTTGCCGAGTATTTGATCTCGATCCAGAACTAGGCGCTTGCCCGGCCCCGCAGGGATGGTCACAGTGTGGGCAGGATCAAGTTTGGCGGGTAAGGGGAAGTGACGTGGACAGGCGCACGTTTTCTTTGGGTTTGACAGGGCTGGCCTTGTGGGGCTGCAGCGCGGGCGGGGCGCAAACTCCATCTGGCGGGCTGGCCGATGATCTGCGCCCCGTTTCCAACACGGGCTATGACGCATGGGTCGCCAATTACCGTGCGCGCAGCGGCTTTTCGCAGGATCTGCTGTCGCGAGCCTTTTCCGGGACGGGATACCTGCCCGGCGTCGTGGCTCGCGATCGCAATCAGGTCGAATTTCGTCGCACGCTCGAAGATTATCTTGCCATCACCGTCTCTGACGACCGGGTCGAGAAAGGCCGCGCGGCCTATGCGCAATATCGCGGCACGCTGGAGGCCATCGCCGCACGCTATGGCGTACCCGCGCCGGTAATCACGGCGATCTGGGGTGTCGAAAGCTATTACGGCGAACGGCGCGGCGATGTGCCGGTGATCTCGGCCACCTCGACGCTCGCCTATGATGGACGCCGCGGCGCGTTTTTCGAAGAACAGCTGACCGCCGCTCTGCGCATCCTGCAAAATGGCGATGTCGCGCCGCGGAACATGACCGGAAGCTGGGCCGGCGCGATGGGCCATACGCAATTCATCCCGACCTCTTATCAGGCCTTTGCGGTGGATTTCACCGGCGATGGGCGGCGCGATATCTGGGCCGATGACCCGTCGGATGCGTTGGCCTCCGCGGCGGCCTATCTGCAACGCAATGGCTGGCGCGAGGGGCTGGCCTGGGGCGCCGAAGTCGGCAGCCCCGGCGCGCCTTCGGGCCGGGTGATAACGCCGCAAGGCGGCGGGCCGAGCTTTGTCGTGACGCGCAATTTTGATGTGATCAAACGCTACAACAATTCCGACAGCTATGCGATCGGGGTCGGCCATCTGTCGGACCGCATTGCCGGCGGCCCACCGCTGCGCACGCCCTTCCCGCCGGACCGCTATGGCCTGACCAAGGACGACCGTATTGCCCTGCAAGAAGGGCTGACCGCTGCAGGGTTCGACACTGGTGGCGCAGACGGTGTGATTGGACCCAACAGCCAGGACGCGATCCGGGCCTATCAGGCCTCGCGCGGGCTTTTGGTGACCGGAGAGCCCTCTCAGGAGCTGCTCTCCAGCCTACGCTGAAAATATGAGGCAGAGTGTCGCAAATCTCCTTAAAGCTGATCCGGCGCATTTCGGGAATCATCGCGGTCGGATAGTCTGTCTTTGTTGAGACGATTGGCCCGTAGGAGGCGATCGCAGGCAAAACCGCCTGTCCAATTTGTCTCTGATCGCCCCTCTCAACACGAGGGTGCGCACCGCTCTGGTTGTGTTTTGCGCCGTGGATGATGCGCCTTGGGTTTGGGAGAACCCGATGACAGAGCTTGGCAAACGACCCACACGCGATAGCTGTTTCCTGCGCATACTTCTGGCGGCAGACCCTGCTGATTAGCCTGCCAGCCCCGGTAATGTGACCTTCAATCCGGTCGTGATCATGTCCACGGCGATGGCGGCCAAGATCATCCCCATCAGCCGCCCCATGATCACCCGCGCCGTCGTAGTCAGGCGCTTGCCGATATCGCCTGCAAACCAGAAGACCATCGCCAGCCCGGCCACCATGACGCCAAAGACTAGCCAATAGGCCAGCGTGTCGGCCGGGCTTTGCGCCTGTCCCGAAAACACGATCAGCGTGGTGATCGTGCCCGGCCCCATCAGAATCGGGAAAGTCAGCGGGTAAAAGGCCACCGCGGCCGCATCGGGATAGTCCGCCTTTTCATCCTTTGTGCCGTAATGGGCGCTGTGATCCTGCCCCGACAGCATGTTCAGCCCAAGCAAAAGCACCACCAGCCCGCCCGCGATGCGGAAATCATCGACCGAGATGCCAAAGATCGTCAGCACCGCATTGCCAAAGATGCCAAACACCGTCCCCATCACGCCCACATACAAGGCCAGTTTCAACGCGATCTGCCGCTGCGTCGCGCGCGTCGCGCCATCGGTGACGCTCAGGAAAACCGGCAGGTTTGAGATCGGATTCATGATCGCAAACAGCGCTCCAGCGAATTTCAATGCAAACCCGTCCATCTTTATGACCTTTCGCCGCTTGACCTTTGACACTTGCGCCTTTTCTAGGAGGCAAGAGCAGAGGCAGGCAAGACAAGGATCGAAAAGATGAACGGAAAATGGGTGGGCATGACCGTACTGGCCTGCGCCGCTGCGGCGGGGGCGGGGCTTTATTACCTGCAGGTCTTTGGATTCTATGACCGCGTGTCCGAAGCGCCGGGTCAAGAGGTTCTGCTGACGCCAACCTCTGGTGACCCGGTGGCCCTGACTGTCAGCGGGTTTGAAGCCATCGATGCTGACAGCTCTCCCATCCGTTTCCGTGCCTGTTTCTCTACCGAGGCCAGCGCTGATGATCTGGCTGGGTTTACCCGCATCGACGGGGCTGAACCGCGCAATGCGCCTTTCTGGTTTGATTGCTTTGATGCTCCCGCGCTGGGCGCGGCGATCAAATCCGGCGATGTGACGGTTTATCTGGGAACCAAAAATCACGCATTTGGCGTGGACCGGCTGGTCGCGATCGGCCCGGACGGGCGCGGCTGGGTCTGGCATGAGCTGAATGAGTGCGGCAAGAAAGCCTATGACGGCACCGTCGTCGGAGAGGCCTGCCCTGATCGCTGATCATTCCAGCCCTTGCCTTTGCCCCACCGGGGCCTGTATCCGCCTTGGCGACGCGCCATGAACCGCCTAGGACCACCCCGATGCCCGACCTGCTGATTGAACTCTTTTCCGAAGAAATTCCCGCCCGGATGCAAAGCCGCGCGGCCGAAGATCTCAAGGCGCGCGTCACCGATGGTCTGGTCGAGGCCGGGCTGACCTATGCTGGTGCGGCCGCGTTTTCCACGCCGCGCCGCCTGACGCTGGCGGTGGACGGGCTGCTGGCTCGCTCTCCCGATCTGAGGGAAGAGCGCAAAGGCCCCAAAGTCGGCGCGCCTGACAAAGCGATCGAAGGTTTCCTGCGCGGCGCGGGCGTGAGCCGCGATCAGTTGGAAGAGCGGGACACCCCCAAAGGCGCGGTCTATTTCGCCACGATCGACAAACCCGGCCGCGCAGCCGATGAGATCGTGGCCGAGGTGCTGGAGCAGGTGATCCGCAATTTCCCATGGCCCAAATCCATGCGCTGGGGCGCGGGCAGCCTGCGCTGGGTGCGGCCTTTGCAGTCGATCCTGTGCCTTTTGACCGAAGAAGACGGCGCGCGGGTCGTGGCGCTGGATGTCGATGGCATCACCGCAGGCGACAGCACCGAAGGCCACCGCTTCATGGCGCCGGGGCGGTTTGCCGTGACCTCCTTCGAGGATTACGAGGCCAAGCTGAAGCGCGCGCATGTGGTTCTGTCGCCCTCCGAGCGCGCCGATCACATCTGGGCCGATGCCACCAACGCCGCCTTTGCCGCCGGGCTTGAGGTCGTCGAAGACCGCGGGCTTTTGGCCGAAGTGGCCGGGCTGGTCGAATGGCCTGTCGTGCTGATGGGTGCGATTGACGACGCCTTCCTGGGCTTGCCGCCGGAAGTGCTGCAAACCTCGATGAAAGAGCATCAGAAGTTCTTCTCTGTGCGCAATCCGAAAACAGCGCGGATCGAGAAATTCGTGACCGTGGCCAATCGCGAAACAGCCGATCACGGCGCAACCATTCTGGCGGGCAATCAAAAGGTGCTGTCGGCGCGTCTGGCAGATGCGAAGTTCTTCTGGGAAAACGATCTGCGTGTGGCTGGGTCGGACCTGTCGGTCTGGGCCAAGTCGCTTGAGAATGTGACCTTCCACAACAAACTCGGCAGCCAGGGCGCCCGTATTGCTCGCATTGCCGATCTGGCCGCTGATCTGGCGGCGGCAACCGGGGCAGATGCCGCGCAAGCGCGCGAGGCAGCAGAGCTTGCCAAGCTCGATCTGAGTTCCGAAATGGTCTATGAATTCCCCGAACTTCAGGGGCTTATGGGCCGGTACTACATTGAAGCCGCGGGTCGTGATGCCGCCGTGGCCGCCGCGGCGGAAGAGCATTATTCGCCGCTTGGCCCCTCCGATGATGTGCCCATGGCGCCGATCTCGGTCACCGTGGCTTTGGCCGATAAGCTGGACGTTCTGACCGGTTTCTGGGCCATCGATGAAAAACCCACCGGGTCCAAAGATCCCTTTGCCCTGCGCCGTGCGGCATTGGGGGTTATTCGTCTGATCCTCACCAATGATCTGCGCCTGCCTTTGGTTGGGCCACTTCGGTCAGCAATCAAAGCGAATGTGGGGGCCGCCACTTACTCTAGTGCGTTGCAGCAAGAAAATCCTGATGAGGCCCGTTATGCTAAGGAACAGGGTGTCTCGCATTTCGTAGAGGAGGCGTTTAAAACATTTCCAAATGCCGACGCCCTGTCTGCGGACCTGCTGTCGTTTATCCATGACCGTCTCAAGGTGTTCCTGCGCGATCAGGGTATCCGGCATGACATTATTGACGCCTGCATTGCAATGCCTGGCAGTGATGACCTGAACCTGCTGGTCAAACGCGCCCGCGCCTTGGCGCAGGTGCTGGACACGGAAGACGGCGAAAACATGCTGCAAGGCTTCAAACGTGCCAATAACATCCTGACCCAGGCGGAAGAGTCCGATGGTGTGGAATATTCCTTTGGCGCGGATGTGAAATTCGCCGAAGACCAGACAGAGCGGGATTTGTTCGACGCGCTGGAAGCCGCGCAAGGGGTGATCACGACGGCCCTGGCACAGGAAGATTTCCCCGCGGCGATGGGTGCCATGGCGGCCTTGCGCGCCCCGGTGGACGCGTTCTTTACGGCCGTGCAGGTGAATGCTGACAACCAGATCGTGCGCCGGAACCGGTTGAACCTTCTGGGCCAGATCCGCGCGGTCTGCGCGCCCGTCGCTGATTTGAGCCGGATAGAGGGCTAGGGTCTGGATTTTGTCCAAGGGGCGCAATCCCGGCGCCTGCCCCGTCCCACGGGCGGGCGCTTTCGCGCCCGGGTGATTTTGACCATGCTCCGTTGAAACGCTCTCCCAGAGCGTTTCTGTCGCTGCGCGACACCTCTGCGCATCCCCGGGGCAGGCGCTGGGAGGTCGTTGTGAAACCTCCGGACGTCGTTGCAAACCCTATCTGGTAAGGCCCTGTTACCCCCTCCGCACGCTGGCTTCGGCAGAGATTAACCAAACACCGCCACACTCTCCCCCGATTGCGCAATCAAAGGCCGGATAAACCCCCGGCCGCCTTCAGGATAGACCCCGGCGGTGTCATCCGCCGGGGAAGATGTCGATATCTCCGGCGGCCCTGATGCCGCTCTGCCATCCGACATGGCGCTGACACCACAGCTTTTCCGGAGCGCAGACCACCCGAGGCGCCCGCACCGCGCGTCCGGCACTGCCCCTTGCGCGGCAGAAATGCCGGTTTATGCTGCAGGCGCGAAAGATCCCGGAAGACCACGATGGACCAAAACCCTCATTGCACATTGATCACACCGGATGCACCGGTGACGGTGGAAACGCATGGCGGGCGGGCCAAATGCCTGCAACGACTTGTCAGGCTGGACCTGCGCGTGCCGCGCACGGTCGCATTGTCCTTTGACACCGTGCGCTCCATCGCCGACGGGCGGATGCCCGATCTCGACCCGATTCTGGCCGAATTCACGCCCGGAGCGTTGCTGTGCGTGCGCCCGTCTTCGGAAGATCCCGACTGGGGTGGGCCGGGGGCTGTGCTCAATATCGGCATGAACACCGACCGGGTGAGCGATTTTGCCAAGACGCTGGGCCAGGAAGCGGCGCAGGAACTGGCCCTGCGCTTTGTGCAGGCCTATGCGATCCATGTCGCGCGGCTTGATCCTGACTGGTTCGAAGAATTGGGCACGCTTGGCCCCGAAGGCGCGGTCGGCGGGCTGCGCGCCGTGCTGCGTGCTTATAAGGAAGAAACCGACGAGCTGTTCCCCGAAGAGCCCAAGGTGCAATTGGCCTCGGTCCTGCGATCCATGGCGCGCGCTTGGGAAGGGCCGACCGCCCGCCTGCTGCGCCAGGCCAAAGGCGCGCCAGCTGATGCGGGGCTGGGGCTGGTGGTGCAGGAAATGGTGCCCGGTCTGGGGCAGGGCGAATGCGGTTCGGGCGTGTTGCAACTGGTCAACGCCACCACCGGGCAGCCGCAGGTCTCGGGCCGGTATCTCAGCCAAAGCCAGGGGCGCGAAGCGCTGGGCGAAGGCGCCGAGGCCGTGTTTCTCGCCCGTGATCCGCGCGGGCCGTCACTGGAAGATGTCGCACCTGACGCCTTTGCGGCGCTGAAAGACTACGCCGCTTTGATGCGCGAAAAGCTGCGCGAAGAGATGCAGGTCGAATTCGTCCTGCATGATGGCGAGGTGCATATCCTCGACGGGGTGCGCGCGCCACGCTCGGACCGCGCGGCCCTGCGCATCGCGGTGCGGCTGGCGGAAGAAGGCATCATTCCCCGGCAAGAGGCGGTGATGCGGGTGGAGCCGCGCAAGCTGACATCGCTACTGCACCGGCAGGTGGCCCCCAATGCCCCGCGTGAAGTTCTGGGCAGCGGCATCGCCGCCAGTCCGGGGGCGGCCTCGGGCCGGATTGTCTTTACCTCTGCCGAAGCGCAGGCCAGCGCGGCGCGGCGCGAACCCTGCATTCTTGTGCGCCGCGAAACCGCGCCCGAAGATATTCGCGGTATGCATGCGGCCGCGGCCGTTCTGACCGAACGCGGCGGCATGACAAGCCATGCCGCGGTGATCGGGCGCGGGCTGGGGCTGCCTTGCGTGGTGGGCGCCTCGGATATGCGTGTGTCGACCCGCGACGGCACCCTGCGCACGGCCGATGGGCGCGTGCTGAAGGCAGGCGATCTGGTCACGCTCGACGGCACGACGGGGCAGGTCCTGGCTGGCAGCCCGCCAATGATCGAAGCTGCGATGGATGACGCCTATCAAACGCTGATGGCCTGGGCCGATGAAGAACGCGACATCGCCATCCGCGCGAATGCCGACACGCCCGCCGATGCCCAGACCGCGCGCAACTTTCAGGCCGAAGGCATCGGGCTGTGCCGGACGGAACATATGTTCTTTGAACAGGGCCGCCTCGTTCTGATGCGCGAGATGATCTTTGCCGAAACCGCCCAAGACCGCGCCACAGTGTTGGAACGGCTGTTGCCCCTGCAACGCGACGATTTCGTGCAGCTTTTCCAGATCATGCAAGGCCAGCCGGTCTGCATTCGCCTTTTTGACCCGCCCTTGCATGAATTCCTGCCGACCAACCGCACCGGGCAGCGCGAACTGGCCGAGGCGCTGGACCTGCCACTCTCGGACGTGACCCGGCGTGTCGACGAAATGGCCGAATACAACCCCATGCTGGGTCTGCGCGGCGTGCGGCTTGGGGTGACCGTGCCTGAAATCTACGACATGCAGGCCCGCGCGATATTTGAGGCCACGGTCGAGGCCAGCCGCAAGGGCGCCCCCGTAGTGCCTGAGGTGATGCTGCCGCTGGTCAGTGCCAAGCGGGAACTGGAACTGGTCAAGGCGCGCATCGACGCGGTCGCGGCCTCGGTCCGGGCTGAAAAAGGACAGGATTTTGACTATCGTCTGGGCGTGATGGTCGAAACGCCGCGTGCCTGCCTGCGGGCCAATGAAATCGCGCCGATGACCGCCTTCCTCAGCTTTGGCACCAATGACCTGACGCAGATGACCTATGGGCTGTCGCGCGATGATGCGGGGCGTTTCATGTCCGATTACGTGCAAAAAGGCGTCTTCCCCGAAGACCCGTTCCATGTGCTCGACCCGGACGGTGTCGGTGAATTGCTACGAATCGGTGCCGCGCGGGGGCGCGAAGCACAGCCAGAGGTGACGCTTTCGGTCTGTGGCGAACATGGCGGCAACCCCGAATCGATTGCCTTCTGCCGTCATGCGGGATTCGATTACGTGTCTTGTTCGCCCTTCCGTGTGCCGGTGGCTCGCCTTTCGGCTGCGCAATTAGCCATATCAGACAAGCTTAGCGGGAATCATTACGTAATTCTGTAACCAAAAAATACGCTGATACGAAACAATCCACAGAAAAGGCGGAATTTAGCCAAGATTCGTCTTGTCTTTTCCGAAAAGCTGGACGTTTGCCCTGGGTTCCACTAAACCCGCGCCGGTTGGTGTGGAAGTGTTTGAACAAAATTTGGGGGCATCATGCGCGTCTTCAATGTGATGATAGCGGCCGTTATCGCGGTCATGGCACAAGCAGCTTCGGCTGAAACCGGTCTTCGAAAGCTCTTTCGATACGAAAAAACCTCGCTTGAGCAGATGCCNGAAGTGTATCTGCGCAACCTGTTGACCGAACCCGCGCGACCCATCGGTGGNGTGCAGTTTACGCGGNCCTGGCTCGATGCGCAGCCCGAGGCCAAAGGGGATGAGCATTTCGCCTGCCTCGCCGAAGCGCTGTATTTCGAAGCGCGTGGCGAAACCGTCAAAGGCCAGTTTGCCGTCGCCGAGGTGATCNTGAACCGCGTCGACAGCAAGAACTTTCCCAATGATATCTGCGGCGTGATCCATCAGGGCACCGGGCGCAAATATCAGTGCCAGTTCACCTATACCTGTGACGGACACCCCGAGGTGATCAAGGAGAAAAAAGCGTTTGACCGTGTGTCCAAAGTCGCGCGCGCCGCGATTGACGGGCATCACGTGGTCAACCTGACCGACGGGGCGACCTATTACCATACAACGGCAGTGCGCCCGTCCTGGTCGCGCAAGTTCAACCGCACGGCCAAGATCGGCGTGCATCTGTTCTACAAGCCCCGCTTGCGGACTGCGTCAAACTGACTTGTACGGCCCGGCCCGGTTCACGATACCCTCTCCTGCATCAGGGGAGGGTTTTTTGATGCATCTATCCCGCCGACAGGTGATGGCAGGCGCTGCGGCCTTGGTCGTGATGCCCAAGGGGGCGCAGGCCGCGCCGCGCCTGCTCACTGCGCGGCCCGGTGTGCAGCAGCTTGCCCCGGCGGATTACGCCGCCACCCCGATCTGGGGCTTTGACGGGAAGGTGCCGGGGCCGGAGCTGCGCGTGGCCCAAGGGGGCCGCCTGTCGCTGCGGTTTCAGAACGACCTGCCGCAAGCCAGCGCGATCCATTGGCATGGGATACGCATTGCCAACAAAATGGATGGCGTCCCGGGCATGACGCAGGATGCGGTCCCGCCGGGCGGCAGCTTTGACTATGACTTCGCTTTGCCTGACGCGGGCAGCTATTGGTATCATTCTCATAACAAAAGCGTCGAACAGGTGGCGCGCGGCCTGTATGGGCCGCTGATCATTGATGANCCCACGCCGCCCGATATCGACCGTGATCTTGTCCTGATGGTGGATGATTGGCGTCTTGATGGCGAAACGCTTGAGATAACGGCGGATTTCGGCAATGGGCGCGACAATAGCCATGGCGGGCGTCTGGGCAATCTGGTCACGGTGAACGGGCAGTTCAACGCGCAGATCACCGCCGCGCGGCATGAACGGCTGCGCTTGCGGCTGGTGAACCCGTCAAACGCCCGCAATTTCGGGCTGCGTCTTCAGGGGCTGGCGGGCTGGGTCATGGCGCTGGACGGGATGCCCCTGGCTGCGCCGCAAGAGCTGACCGCGCGGCTCGACCTTGCGCCGGCACAGCGGGTGGATCTGATGGTGGATGTCACCGCCGAACCGGGCGGGGCGGCTGGTTTGCTGAGTGTCGAGCGCACCGGCATCTTCCGCATCTGGGATGTGAATGTCGCGGATGGCAGCACCGCCCGCCGCGCAGCACCGCCCGCGCTGCCGCCCAATGCCCTGCCCAATTTGCCGCCGATGGTGGATATCCCCGTGGCCGAAATGG
Organism: Paracoccaceae bacterium; assembly: GCA_013214715.1. Lineage (GTDB taxonomy): Bacteria > Pseudomonadota > Alphaproteobacteria > Rhodobacterales > Rhodobacteraceae > JABSSB01. The sequence goes on from JABSSB010000063.1 coordinate 10,635, forward strand.
TCATGCAGGGCGGTGCGATGCGCTGGTTGGAAACCGCCACGATGAGCGACACCGAACTGTCGGGCCGCGATCTGGCACAGCTGGGCCAGTTCTGGGCGCTGAACGGGCAGGTGGGCCGCGCGCCCGCGCCCTTCATAGATGCCAAACGCGGTGACGCCTGGCGGTTGCGCTTTGTCAATGACACGGCCTTTGATCATGGGATGCATCTGCACGGGCATCATTTTGCGCTGCTCGATGATCAGGGCCAGCCCGGCGCATGGCGCGATACGGTCCTTCTGCGTCGCGGAGAGACACGCGAGGTCGTGACCGTTCTGGACAATCCCGGCACATGGCTTTTGCATTGTCACATGTTGGGCCATGCGGCATCCGGCATGACAAGCTGGCTGCGCGTCAGCTGACCGGCGCATCTGGTCAGCACGCGGCGCGGCTGCTAGACCAAGCCGACCCGCAAGGCCACCGGCCAATGATTGAGGGAGAGGTCCATGAGCTCTGACATCCGGCTGGCCTTTGCGCACCCGTCCGAACGCGCCGAAGCCACCGCCACGCGCGATCATCTGGATCGTATTTCGCTGCGCAACCATGTGGTTGATGTCGAAATTGGCGCCTTTCAGGCTGAACGCGGCACCACCCAGCGCGTGCAGTTCAACGTTGTGGTCGAGGTTGAACCGCTGACCGGCCCCATCGACGATGATGTGGACCGCATCCTGTCCTATGACCGCGTGACCGAGGCCATCGCCGCGTCCCTGGCCGAAGAACGTCTGAACCTTCTTGAAACGCTGGCCGAACGCGTGGCCGAACGCATTCTGACTGAGCCGCAGGCCGTGCGCGCCTTTGTCCGGATCGAAAAGCTGGATCGGGGTCCCGGCGCTTTGGGTGTGGAGATTGTCCGCGCCCGCGATCAGGTGGAGGCTGATCCAGCTGTCGAGCGCCCGCATCCGCGGCTAGTCTTTCTGTCGAATGCCGCAATCGGGTCGCCCTTGCTGGGCGGGTGGATTGATGCGCTGGTGTCCGATGGGCGGCCCTTGATCCTGTGTGTGGGCGCGCCCGATCTGCCTGCGCCGCAGACCGGTCACGCGATGACGCAGCGGCGGATTGATCTGCTGGCCATTGAACAGAATGCCTGGACGCTGGCCGCACGGGATGTGCGGTGCAAGGTCGTGGCCACGCGGACTGAGTTGGATTGGGCGATGAAAAACGGCCAGACCTGTGTTTGGGCGCCGTCGAAGATCGTGCTGGATGCGGTGGATGGCCCGTCCACCTCGGCCCGCGATGCTGTGGCTTTGGCCGGGTGGTTTGCCGCGACTTTTGAAGCCGAAGAGATGCTGGTGATCGGCGCCGATCTGCCGGATGAGGCGGGCGTGCCGCTGCGTGCTGTGGCGCTGGATGAGCCGCTGGCATGATCTATGCCCGCCCTTTGGTGCAATCCGGCGCGATCCGGCCCGCTGATGCGGTGTTTCTGGCTGGCGGACCACTGTGGTTTCGCGAAGCCGAAATCCTCTCTCGCACGGAAGAGCCACGGCTTGTGGCGGCGGTGGAGCTGCCTGTCGATCTGTTGAAGCGTCTGACCACCCCGCGCGCGCCAATTTGTGGACTCGATATGGGGCAGCCGCAGATCATGGGCAGTTTGAACGTCACGCCCGACAGTTTTTCCGATGGCGGGCAGCATAACGCGCCCGCGCAGGCTGTTGCCCATGCGCAGGCGATGACCCGCGACGGGGCGGCGCTGATCGATATCGGGGGCGAATCCACCCGGCCCGGCGCTGATTTCATTCCGGCCGAGGAGGAAATCGCCCGCACAGCCCCGATCATTGCCGCGCTGGCAGAAAGCGCGTCGATCTCAATCGACACGCGCAAAGCTGATGTGGCACAGGCCGCTTTGGGGGCAGGGGCGGCTTTGGTCAATGATGTCTCTGGTCTGCAATTTGATGCGGCCATGGCCGAAACCGTGGCGCGTGCGCAGGCGCCGATCTGCGTGATGCATTCGCAGGGCACGCCCGACACGATGCAGCATAACCCCCGCTATGGCGATGTTTTGCTTGAGGTTTATGACTTTCTGCATGCGCAGGTCGCCGCGTTGGACGCCTTGGGTCTGTCCCGCGATAAGATCGTTGTCGATCCGGGTATAGGATTTGGAAAGACCCAAGAGCATAATCTGGCCTTGCTGAAAGGGCTCAGCCTGTTTCACGGGCTGGGCTGTGCGATCCTTCTGGGCGTGTCGCGCAAGCGGTTCATCGGGGATATCGGACGCGCCCCTGATGCGGCAGCGCGCGCGCCGGGCTCGATTGCCGTGGGGCTTGCAGGGCTGGCGCAGGGGGTGCAGATACTGCGCGTGCATGATGTGGCAGAAACGGCGCAGGCCGTGCGGCTGTGGCAAGCGGTGCGATAAGACAAAGGCAGGGACAGCAGATGCGAAAGCTTTTTGGAACCGATGGCGTGCGCGGCACCGCCAATAGCCACCCGATGACGCCGGACATGGCGCTACGCATCGGCGCGGCGGCTGGGCAGTATTTCCGGCGCGAGGCACAGGGCGTGCATCGCGTGGTCATCGGTAAGGACACGCGGCTGTCGGGCTACATGTTCGAAAACGCGCTGACGGCGGGGCTGACCTCGACCGGTATGAATGTGCTGCTGATGGGGCCGATCCCGACGCCTGCCGTTGGTCTGCTGACACGGTCCTTGCGCGCGGATCTGGGCGTGATGATCTCTGCCAGCCACAATCCGGCGGTGGATAATGGGATCAAATTTTTCGGCCCCGATGGCTTCAAGCTGTCTGATGCGGCCGAGGCCGAGATCGAAAGCATCATCGAGAGCGGCGCGGATCTGAGCCAGGCCGAGCAGATCGGCCGCGCCAAGCGGATTGAAGACGCCCGCGCCCGCTATGGAGAGCGGATCAAACTGTCTCTGCCGCGCGGTTTGCGGCTCGACGGGCTGAAGATCGTGATCGACTGCGCCCATGGCGCGGCCTATCGCGTCGCGCCCGAAATCCTGTGGGAAATGGGCGCCGAGGTCATCGAGATCGGCACCAAGCCCGACGGGCTGAACATCAATGATGACTGCGGCTCGACCCATCCACGCACCGCGCAGGCTGCGGTTCTGGCGCATGGGGCGCATATCGGCATCTGTCTGGACGGCGATGCCGATCGGGTGATCCTGATCGATGAAAAAGGCCAGGTGGCCGATGGCGATCAGGTCATGGCACTGATGGCCACGCGCATGGCTGAAACCGGCCAGCTGCGCGGCGGCGCTCTGGTCGCCACGGTGATGAGCAATCTGGGATTGGAAACCTTCCTCGATGGCCGCGGGCTACGGTTGGAGCGGACGGCGGTGGGCGATCGCTATGTCGTGGCGCGGATGCGCAATGGCGGCTTCAATCTGGGCGGGGAGCAATCGGGCCATATCATCATGTCCGATCACACCACCACGGGCGACGGGCTGCTGTCGGGGCTTCAGGTGCTGGCCGCAATGGTGCAGACCGGCAAACCGGCCAGCGAGATGCTGCATCAATTCGACCCCGTGCCGCAGCTTTTGAAAAACGTCCGCTATGGCGATGGGCAGGATCCACTGGCGGTGGAATCCGTCAAAAGCGCCATTGCCGAGGCCGAGGCCGCGCTGGAAGGCACGGGCCGCCTGCTGATCCGCAAGTCCGGGACCGAGCCTTTGATCCGGGTGATGGCCGAATGCATCGATGCCGGGTTGCTGACCCAGACGGTGGACGGAGTTGTGGCCAGTGTGGAAGAGGCGGTGGGCACCTAAACAGGGCGCGGTCAGTGCCGCGCCCAGTGGTGCCAAAATGAATTAAAGCGCGGCGTTTTTCTCCGCAAAATACACAAAAAGCTTGGCCTGTTGGTCCTTCAGAAACGCCCGCGGGTCCGCGAGATCATCGCGTGCGTAGCCCAGATCTTCGGCTGCTTTGATGAAACCACGCAGGGTGTCGGGCGCCATCTCTCCGGTCATCAGGTTTTCCTTGTTGACGACGATGGATGACCGCATGGGCAAGTCTTTGGCATAGCCCCACCTGACCAGATCCCAAAGATGACCGCCGATCAGACGATATGGCTTCGTCCAGTCGACATCATTCGCGTCTGCAAGATCCTTGTAAGATAGGAACCTGCCGGCCTTGGCTGCCGCCTTGATCGCGTTTAGGCTGGTTTCAAAATCAAAGCCGGACCGCGCCTCAAGTTCCTTGAGCGCCTGAAGATACAGGGGGCGATCGGTCGCCCCCTGCCAGATGTGGTTTTCGACAAGATTGATCAATTGCTGATCAGACTTGCCTTCAGGTCGAGCATCAGTTCTTCGCCTTGTCGACCATCTT
>JABSSB010000063.1:14956-17447 GCA_013214715.1 Paracoccaceae bacterium
GGTGCAACCGCCTTGTTGCTGGGGGTCTGGATTGTGGTGCATGGGCGCACGCGCCAGTTCAAGGCCAATGCCTTTGCCCTGGCCCGCGCGGCGATCCGGCCTGAACCGACACGCGCCTAACGCAAAAGGGCGGCGTTGCCGCCGCCCTTGATCCGGGTGAAACGCCCTTAGTTCTTCGCCTTGTCGACCATCTTGCCTGCCGAAATCCACGGCATCATCGCGCGCAGCTTTTCGCCGGTTTCTTCGATCTGGTGTTCGTCGTTCAGGCGACGCGTGCCTTTGAAGAAGGGCTGGCCAACCTGATTTTCCGCCATGAAGTCGCGCACGAATTTGCCGGTCTGGATGTCGGTCAGGATCGCTTTCATCCGGGCCTTGGTCTCGTCATAAGGCAGTACCCGCGGGCCCGAGACATATTCGCCGTATTCGGCGGTGTTCGAGATCGAGTAGTTCATGTTCGCGATGCCGCCTTCATAGATCAGGTCGACGATCAGCTTTACCTCGTGCAGACATTCGAAATAGGCCATCTCCGGCGCGTAACCGGCTTCGACCAGAGTTTCAAAGCCCATGCGGATCAGCTCGACCAGACCACCGCAGAGAACGGCCTGTTCACCGAACAGATCGGTTTCGCATTCTTCACGGAAGTTGGTCTCAATAATGCCCGAGCGCCCGCCGCCGATGGCGGAGCAGTAGGACAGGCCAATCTCCAGCGCTTTGCCGGAGGCATCGTTATGCACGGCCACAAGGCAGGGCACGCCGCCGCCTTTGGTGTATTCGCCGCGCACGGTATGGCCGGGGCCTTTGGGGGCCATCATGATGACGTCCACGCCCTCTTTCGGCTCGATCAGGCCGAAATGCACGTTCAGACCGTGGGCAAAGGCAATCGCGGCGCCGTCGCGCAGGTTGTCATGCACGTATTTCTTGTAGGTTTCGGCCTGAAGCTCATCGGGCATGGTGAACATGATCAGGTCACACCAGGCGGCGGCTTCGGCAATGCCCATGACCTGCAGGCCTTCGCCTTCGGCTTTGGCGGCAGAGGGCGAGCCTTCGCGCAGCGCCACAACCACGTTTTTCGCACCACTGTCGCGCAGGTTCAGCGCGTGGGCATGGCCTTGCGAGCCATAGCCCAGAATGGCCACTTTCATGTCTTTGATCAGGTTCACATCGCAATCGCGATCATAATAGACGCGCATGATATCCTCCGCCGTCGTGATGTTGATATTGGCGCCCGGTTTACGGCTGTTGCGGTATATTGTGAAGGATTGGGATTTTGGGTATTTACAAATGAAAGAAGAATTTATGCGTCAGAATGTGAAATTTAGGAAAAATGATGCTTGATGATCTGGATCGGCGCATTCTGCGCTATCTGCAGGCCGAGCCTGACCTGACCGGCGCCGATCTGGCCGAGCGCTGCGGGGCGACTGCGGCGACCTGCTGGCGGCGGGTGGAGCGGATGCAGGAGGCGGGCGTCATCGTCGCGCGGGAGGCGGTGATTGACTGGGCCGCGCTGGGCTACGCGGTGGAGGTGTCGCTGCGCTTCACGCTGGACAAGACCGCGCCGCGCGCCTTTGACGAATTTCTGGCCGCCGCGCGGGAGGTGCCCGAGGTGCTGGCGATCCAGACCTTTCTGGGCCGGGTCGATGTGCGCCTGTCTGTGATTGCGCGCGATATCGGCCATTACCAGCGCATCTATCGTGAGCATATTCTTACCCTGCCGCATATCGCCGATATTGAAAGTCTGATGCATATCTCGCGGCTGAAACATGACACGGTGCTGCCGGTATGATGGAATTGGACGAGATTGACCGCGCATTGCTGACCGCGCTGGCGCGGGATGCGTCGCTGACCACGGGCGCTTTGGGGCGGCGGTTGGGCCTGTCGCAGCCCGCGACATGGCGGCGGATTCAGCGCTTGCGCGAGGGGGGCGTGTTGGCGGGGCAGCGGTTGCGGCTGGATGCGGAGAAGCTGGGCTTTGGGGTGACTGTGTTTTTGGGGGTCAAGCTGGCGCGCAAGGCGCAGGCGGGACTGGAGGATTTCGAACGCGCTGTGACTGCGATCCCCGAAGTGCAGACGGTGGAGCATGTGCTGGGCCTATATGATTACCGCCTACGCGTCGTGGCGCGGGATCTCGCGGATTTTGAGCGGGTCTTGCGGCGGCGCATCATGACCTTGCCTGGCGCGGGGGAGGTGGAGGCGAATGTGCTGCTGAGCGAGGAATTGCGCCCGGGGCCGTTGTGACGCAGGGACTTTGGGTCTGCAGGCTCTAATTAGGCCGGTATGGAAAAGCCGACTGTTATCTATAATGCGCAATGCCCGATCTGTTCGCGCGAGATCGCTGTGTATGAACGGCGTAGCGAGACGCTGCGCTTTGAGGATTTGCACCAGGCCGATCTGGATGCGCTGGGTCTGACCGAAGAAGACGCCGCCCGGCGGTTGCATGTGGTGCAGGATGGCAAGGTGATCAGTGGTGTCGATGCCTTCACGCTTTTGTGGC
>JABSSB010000064.1:0-1497 GCA_013214715.1 Paracoccaceae bacterium
CGTCAAGCCGTTCATCGCCCACGCCACCGTCCGGTGTGTCGGTGCCGCCATCCCCGAGCAGAATATCTGCGCCATTGCCGCCTGTCAGATTATCGTCCCCGTCGCCGCCGAGCAGGCTGTCATTGCCCAGATCGCCCCGCAACCTGTCATTGCCCTCACCTCCCTTCAGCGTATCGGCGCCCTGACCACCCTCGAGATTGTCGGAAGCATCCCCGCCGGACAGAAGATCCGCATCATTATCGCCGCTCAGCCGATCCTGACCGCCTCCCCCAAAAAGCCTGTCCAAGCCATTGCCGCCGACCAGGGTGTCATTCCCTGACCCCCCGTCCAGCGTATCATTGCCATCTTCACCGTTGAGGCTGTCTTGCCCATCGCCTCCCCAAAGACGATCCACGCCCGTTCCGCCCAACAGCGTGTCTGCGCCGGCCTCGCCATACAGGGCATCCGCGTCGTTTCCGCCCGTAAGGCGGTCGTTCCCGCCACCACCAAAGATCGTGTCCTGCCCGGCATTACCGCGCAACGTATCGTTGCCGTCATAGCCATAGGTCCGGTCATCACCGGGGCTGCCAATGATTTGATCATCACCGGAGAGGGCCACCGGGTAATAGGCGGCTAACCCACCCAGAACGGTCAGTTCCAACAGTTCTGTGCCTGAGATATCCAACCCGGTCGCGCGTCCGGCAAATTGACCAAGGATGTACCAGTCCACCCGGCTCAGTGTGCCGTCGATCAGAACGCCATTGGCATCATAAATCAGCTGCCCATACAGATCGTTGCGGTTGCCAAAGGAATCTTCAAATCGCAGCGCCGTGTCGGTCCGTAACGTGAGGGTGCCATATACGACGGTAAGGGGCCGGTCGAAATCCGTCGCCAAAGAAAGAGTTACCGTTGCCAATCCGTTCAGCCCCGTCGCATGTTGCCAATTTGTTCCTGTGCGCTCACCCTTAAGAGGTGGCAGGATCAATTTGACTGAAATCGGTTAGCGGCAGGTTAATTTGAGGAGATTGCCTTCAGGCAGGCAGGCACATCATCGACCCAGTTCAAGAAGCCCGCCAGCGACGCATCGGCAAAGCCCTGCGCGATCACATGATCGATCAAGGCGCGCAGGGGGTCCCAATATCCATCGGTGTTGAGCAGCAGAATGGGCTTTTGATGCAGACCCAGCTGCGCCCAGGTCAGCACTTCGAAAAATTCGTCCAGCGATCCGGCGCCGCCGGGCAGGACCACCACGGCATCGGCATTCATCAGCATGACCTTTTTGCGCTCATGCATGGTTTCGGTCACGATGAAGCTGGTTAGATCGGTCTTGCCGACCTCGAGGCTCAAAAGATGCTGGGGGATGACACCGAAAGTATCCCCACCCGCGGCCTGTGCCGCGCGGGCCACGCATCCCATCAGCCCGACATCACCGGCGCCATAGACCAGCCGCTGACCCTGCGCAGCCAATCCGGTTCCAAGCGCGGCTGCAGCCTCGGCGTAACTCGGGCGCGCGCCATT
>JABSSB010000064.1:1595-16096 GCA_013214715.1 Paracoccaceae bacterium
GGACGGGCAAAGGGGGAAATCTCTTAAGCTACGCAGCCGGTGTAACAGCGGCGTTGGGTTTGGTTCTTTTGGCGGTCATGCTGGCGGGACCGGTGGATGACCCTGTGACGCCAAAGGCGGAAATCGCCGAGGTTCCGGCCGCGTCATCGGCGCCCGCGACATTATCTCAACCTTTGCCCGAGCTAGAAGCGCAGGCCAACGCGGCCGTCGATCCCGTGCCTGAGCCTGAAACACCGGCCCCAGCAGCGCCTGAGGAGGGTGTGGCCACCGCGCCAGAGCCAGAGCCCGAGCCGGAAGCGCAGAGCTCGGATCAATCCATGACTGCAGGTGCCGACGTTACGCCACAGCCCGAAGCGCAGCCGCCCGCCGTCCCCGCCATGGCCCCGCCAAGTCTGGATGTCGTGCGTGTGGCGCCCGATGGCACGGCGATTGTGGCCGGAAAAGCGGCACCCGGAGCGGAAGTGGCCGTGATCGTCGATGATCAGGAAGTGTCGGTCGTAACAGCGGCGTCGGGGGATGGCAGTTTTGCCAGCTTTCTGACGATCCCACCCACCGGTCAGGTGCAGGTCCTGAGCCTTGAAGCCAGGTTGAATGATCAGAGTGTCGCGTCGCTGGATCAGGTAATTCTCGCGCCGCCCGCGCAGGTGGCCCAAGCCGCGCCGGCCCCGGTGCCGGCGGCTCCGGTCACTCAGGCAGAACCAGCGACATCCTCTGACGATACCAGGACGACACAAAGTGCACAGGCTGCGCCGCAGCGGCTTGCAGAAGAAGGGGCAATTGCGCCGCTCGCCGCGCTCGCTCCAGAAGACAGCGCCCCCGCGCCTGCGCCTGTGCCTGTGGAAGACACAAGTGTCGCGACCGCCCCCGCCGGATCATACACGCCCGAGATCGCGGCCGGGTCTGATCCGGCGGCTCCTTCTGTTTCGTTGCAGGCACCCGAGGCCAGCGCGACCCCCGACGCGGCGGCAGAGGCTGAAACACAGCCCGCCGACCCGGTGGCTCCGCTGGCGGTGCTGCGCACGGGGCCGGATGGGTTGGAGGTGCTGCAACCGGCCGAAAACGCTGAGCAGGTGACAGAACTGGTGCTGGACGCGATCGGATATTCCGCAGATGGCGACGTGCAACTTGCCGGGCGCGCGTCAACCGGGAATACAGTTCGCTTTTACCTCAACAACCGGGCCGTGACCTCGGCGCCTGTGCGCGATGACGGGCGTTGGGCGGCGAGCTTCGCAGGGATTGCGCCGGGGGTCTATACGTTGCGACTGGATGAATTGGGGGCCGATGGCGATGTGGTCAACCGGCTTGAAACCCTGTTCCAGCGCGAAGCGCCGGACGTTTTGCAAGCCAATACATCAGGTGGCGACGCGGATGCAGAGACCGCCCCTGTGCGCGCGGTAACGGTGCAGGAAGGTGACACGCTTTGGGCGATTTCGCAGGCCCGCTATGGCGACGGGGTCCTTTACGTGAAGGTGTTCGAGGCCAACCGCACTGATATTCGCGACCCGGATCTGATCTATCCGGGGCAGGTCTTTACCCTACCAGAGTAAGCCACGTCTGGTCTTCCCTAATGCGCGGTCCTATGACAGGGACAGGACCGCGCCAAGGAGAGACAATGGCCCTCGATACCATCGCCCAAGAAGAACGCGCCTCGGGCGAACGCACCCTGCGCCGTGCTGTGCCTTACCTCTGGGCGGCCGAGCCAGCCTGGGTCCGGCCGCGCGTGGTGATGGCCTTGCTGGCGCTGTTTGTGGCCAAGCTGGTCACTGTGGGTACGCCGGTTCTGTATAAAAACGTCGTGGATGTTCTGGCGCAGGAAGGTGTGCCGCTTTGGGGGCTGACGGCCGTCGGTCTGACAGTTGCCTATGGCGTTGCGCGGTTGATGACGGTTGGGTTCCAACAACTGCGCGATATGGTTTTTGCCCCGGTGGGGCAGCGCGCATTGCGGCGGCTGGCGCTTGAGACCTTCCGTCATATCCATGCCCTGTCGATGCGCTATCACATCACCCGAAAGACCGGTGGACTGTCTCGGGTCGTGGAACGCGGGGTCAAGGGCGTCGAGTTTCTGCTGCGCTTCGTTGTGTTTTCCATCTTTCCGCTGCTGCTCGAGCTGTTGATGGTTTCGGTCATTCTGACCTGGTTCTTCGGCATCTGGTATCTTGTGATCGTATTCGGCACGATCGCGATCTATGTCTGGTTCACCTTCACCGTGACAGAATGGCGGGTGAAGCTGCGGCGCGAGATGAATACGCAGGACACCGATGCCAATCAAAAGGCCATCGACTCGCTGCTGAATTTTGAGACGGTCAAATATTTTGGCGCCGAAGCGCGCGAAGCCGACCGCTATGACCAGTCGATGCAGGGTTATGAAGCGGCGGCGTTAAAGACGGCCTATTCGCTGGGCTTTCTGAATTTCGGCCAGTCCTTGATCATCACCGCAGGTTTGGTCGGGGTTATGGCCCTGACAGCCATAGGTGTGCAGGCCGGAAAGCTGACCGTGGGCGATTTCGTGATGGTGAATGCCTATATGATCCAGATCACGATCCCGCTGAACTTTCTTGGGACCGTCTATCGTGAGATCCGGCAGGCGCTGGTGGATATGGGCGAGATGTTCAACCTTCTCGACCAACCTGCCGAGATCACTGACAAACCCGGCGCGCACGATTTGCGCATCAATGGCGGCGAAATCACGCTGGATGATGTGCATTTCGGGTATGAGGCGGATCGCGACATTCTCAAAGGTGTCTCGATTACTGTGCCGGCGGGTGAAACCGTGGCGATTGTGGGCGCGACCGGGTCGGGCAAATCGACCATCGGACGACTTCTCTTCCGGTTTTATGACGTGACAGACGGCGCCTTGCGCATTGATGGGCAGGACATCCGGGACGTGACCCAGGACAGCCTTCACGCCGCGATCGGCGTGGTGCCGCAGGACACGGTGCTGTTCAATGATACGATCCGATACAATATCGGCTATGGTCGGGCAGGGGCCACGCAGGACGAGATCGAAGAGGTCGCCCGCGCCGCAAAGATCCACGACTTCATCGCGGCGCTGCCGGATGGCTATGACACCATGGTGGGCGAACGCGGCCTGAAGCTGTCGGGCGGGGAAAAACAGAGGGTCGGCATCGCGAGAACCCTATTGAAAAACCCGCCGATCCTCTTGCTGGATGAGGCAACTTCGGCGCTCGATACCGATACCGAAGCGGGGATCAAAGACGCGCTCAACCGCGCGGGCGAAGGGCGCACGGTGATCACTATCGCGCATCGCCTGTCCACCGTGGCCGAAGCCGATCAGATCGTCGTGCTGGAAGCCGGGCAGGTCGTCGAACGCGGGCGCCATGATGAGCTTTTGGCGCAGGATGGCCGCTATGCGTATCTGTGGGCCTTGCAGCGCGCGGAAGAGGCTGCCTGACCCGACCCAAAATTTTCTTTAGTATCTGTGCGCTTGGTCACAGAGGGCTGAGCGCCCATTGTGTCAGCCTGATCGCAGAAGGTCGCCCAACGTGACGGTGTGGCCAGTGAGGACAGACACGGAGACCGCGTTCATGACACAGGTCGGACTGGCATTCATGATCACCGCATCCTTGACGCTGGTCATCGTTGGCTATGGTCCTGAACCGGTGCAGATCGGCTGCGTGGCGGTCATGGTGCAGTGCTGAGGCTCATGTCATGAAAAAGATCATCGCGATGTGCAGTTTTTCATTTTTCGGGTCCATGGCGCCTGTTCCATTACCGAAAGACCAAAGCCTCGACAGGGCAGGCTGAATGAAAAAGCCCGGCGCAATGGCCGGGCTTTCCGTATCACTCCGCAGCGCGCAGCGGGCCTTGCGGCGGGGCCTCTACCTCGGGGGCCAGGTCATCCGTGTCAGGCGTGGTAACAGGCGCAGCGCTGGCTGTGTCAGGCGCAAGCGGGCTGCCGTCGAGATCCCAGATAATCTCGGGATGCTGCACCTTGCGGGCCATACGGTTCAGAACCCAGTCACGCGCCGCCTGCGTGTCCCGCCCGCCCAGAAGCACACCAAAAAGCCGCACCGCGCCCAGCACGTAATGCCAGAACCAGACCCGCAGCGCCAACATTGACGGAGTCAGGATCAGCGTCAGCACGGTGGCAATTCCCAGACCAAACACCACAGCTGTCGCCAGCTGTTTCCACATCAGCGCGGTGGGGCTGTCGATGGAATAGCCGCCGCCGATGAAATCCAGGCTCACGCCCAGCATCATTGGCGCCAGACCGGCCATGGTGGTGATCGTGGTTAGCAAAACAGGACGAATCCGGGCCTCGGCGGTACGAACGATCGCTTCGATCCGGGGCATATAGCCGGAATATTCCTGATAGGTGTCGATCAGAACGATATTGTTGTTCACCACAATTCCGGCAAGGGCCACAATCCCCGTGCCGGTCATGATGATCGAAAACGGCTGCTGCAACACCATCATACCGATCAGGACGCCGGTGGTCGACAAAACCACCGCGAGCAACACAAGGATCGAGTTGTAGAAGCTGTTGAACTGCGTCAGCAGGATGATGAACATCAGGAACAACGCACCGGCAAAGGCGCGGGACAGGAACTCACCCGACTCCGCCTGGTCTTCCTGATCCCCGCTCCATTCCCATTCGACATCCGGCGTAAAGGGCTGCGTTTCCAGCCATTGTGTCAGCTGCTCAATCCGTTCGGTCGGGTTGACCAGTACGGTCACACCGTCGCCATCCAACGCGGTCTGAACCTCGTCAACGCTGGGTGCCGCTTCGAGGGAAGCCACCTCGTAGACAGTGTCCCCGCGGGTGACCGTCTGGCCCTGTGGCTCGACCCCGTCAACGGGCGTGCGCAAATAGGCCAGCACAGTGCCTTCGACATCATCCAGTCGCGACAGGCCCGGGGCGACATCGGCTTTGACGTCGTAATAGCGGGTCTGGCCAACACGCCTGATCGTGGCCAGCTTGTCGACAGGCTGGCGCGTGATGAAATTGGCCAGCGGCACCAGACCATCGGGCGTGCGCACTTTCAGAGTGTCCAGCGTCGACAAAACCCGGTTTTCTTCCGGCAGGCGCACGCGGATATCGATTTCCTCATCCGATGTATCGACCCGCATCGTGTCGAGCAGAATGCCTCGCGTGACCAGCTGCACCATCGCCCCCACAGTGGCCACATCGGCGCCATAGCGGCCTGCCTGTTCGACATCCACGTCAATCTGCCAGTCAATGCCGGGCAGGGGGAGCGTGTCTTCGATCAAGATCAGGCCGGGCGTCTGGTCAAAGACGGCCCGCGCTTGTTGGGTCGCAGTTGTCAGGCTGTCCCAATTATTGGTCTTGATGCGCAGATGCACGGGCTTGGCCGAGGCCGGGCCAGTGGCCAGCGCGCGGAGTTCTGTTTCAAAACCGGGCACCTGGTCGAGCTCTGCCTGCAACAGATCGAGAACCGTATCCCCGGCAAAATCGGCAGCCGTCACAGCTTTTTGCGGCACTGTGCCGAACACAGCCTGCAAAACCGGATTGATCCTCTCGCCAAAGCGTCCTTCAAACAGCGGCACATAAGCGTCGGGGCGATCTTCCCACGGGATCAGCTCAAACTGGACCTGACCGATCGTGTCACCGGGCAATTGCGCGCCTGACGCGTCCGTGTTCAACCCGCCATCGCCCGCGAAAGAGAAGACATTGATCACCGCAGGATGCGCGCTGATGATATCTTCCACCGTGCGCACCATGTCGTCCTTTTCGGCCAGCGAAATATTGCCCCGCGCACGGACATAGGCCGTGGCCTGCTCGGGTTCGCCTTCGACGAAGAACTCAACGCCATAATTGTTGGATTGGAAGGTGATGAAGGTCACCATCACGCCGGCAAACACCACCCCAATTGACACAATCGGCATGATCGGGTTGCCCGCGATAAAGCGGATGACATGCCCAAAAGGCGTATAGCCGTTGGACACGCGCACTTTGGTGCGGCGGCGTTCGATCTTGGCCGAGCTCATCGTGATTGAGGCTGCGAATGCTCCCAACGTGAACATGACCCCACCCACAGCACTGCCGACCAAACCTGCATCTGCGCTCATTAGATAGGCCGGGTTGATCACCTGCATGGCGCCGCTGAACATGATAAACCACGACAGCGGCACAAGCGTGACGCGCAGCAGATAAGGTAGGCGGGCGCGCAGCCCTTGGGCTGAGCGGTCGAAAAAGCGGCTCAGACGTCCAGAGACACCGCCCATCACCGGCAGGAAGATCAGCGCCACGATCAGAGAGGCCGACAGAACGAAAATCAATGTAACCGGCAGCATCCCCATGAATTCACCCGGCACGCCGGGCCAGAAGAGCATGGGAAGGAATGCGCACAAGGTCGTCGCCGTGGAAGAGATGATGGGCCAGAACATGCGCTGTGCGGCCTCGACATAGGCATGCATCGGGCCTGAGCCCTCCTTGATGCGCTTGTCGGCATATTCCACAACCACAATCGCGCCATCGACCAGCATCCCGACGGCCAGAATCAACCCGAACATCACGATGTTTGAGATCGACACGCCCATGATCGCCAGCAGCACGAAGCACAAAAGGAAGGAGGTCGGGATCGCAAATCCGACCAACATCGCCGCCCGGCTGCCCAAAGCCGAAAGAACCACGATCATCACCAGCGCAATTGCCGTCAGAACAGAGCCTTCAAGCTGTCGCACCATGCTGTCGACCTGACGGCTTTGGTCATTGGATGTGCCCATCGTCACAGCGGCCTGCAATTCCGGCGGCCAAGCGGTCTGTGACTTGGCAACCGTGTCCTTGATCAGCTGCACCGTGTCGATGACGTTATAGCCTTTGCGCTTGACCACCTGCAGCGCGACGGTGTTTTCGCCGTTGAACCGCGCGGTGCCCTCGCGGTCTTCAAAGGTGAAATTAATCTCGGCCAGATCGCCCAAAGTGATTACCCGGTCGCCATTTGTCTTGACGGGCAGACGATAGATGTCTTCAGCGCTGTCAAAGCTGGACGGGATCTTTACCGCAAAGGTGCCTTGCGCGGTTTCCACCTCACCGGCGGCGATCAACTGGTTGTTGTTCTGCACGACACTGATCAACTCGGTCGCGGTGACGTTATAGGATTCGAGCCGCAGCGGATCGATAATGACCTCGACCATTTCGTCGCGATTGCCGGCCAGACCGGCCTCCAACACCGCATCGAGCGCTTCTAGATCATCCTGCAAATCCTTGGCGATGCGGGTCATTGTGCGTTCGGGCACGTTTCCGGTTAGGTTAACGATCACGATGGGAAATTCCGAGAAATTGATCTCGGTGATCGAATATTGTTCCGCTCCGCTGGGGAAATCCGCCTGCGCCTTGTTCATGGCATCGCGGACATCGGCCATGATCGCGGTCTTGTCCCAGCCAAACTCGAACTCAAGCGCGACACCNGCATAGCCCTCGGCGGCGGTGCCGGAAATTTCCTTGAGACCATCGAGATCGGCCAGCTCCGTCTCCATCGGTTTGACCAGCAGGCTTTCGCTGTCGATGGCTGAAATCCCCGGGAACTGCACGGACACAAACAAAGCCGGAATTTCAATGTCCGGCTCACCTTCTTTTGGCAGGCCCACATAGGCCGCCGTGCCCACGGCAATGGACAGGATGATGAAGGCAATCACCATCCGCGCACGGGACGCAGCCCAGGCGACGATACCGGTCATTGCGTGACCTCCTGATAGGTCGGCGCGACTTCAACGCCCTGCATCACGAAATCCTGCCCGACAACGATCACATCGACTGTTTCCGGCAGGCCACCCAACCAAATGCCCGAGGAGCTGTCATTCAGCACCTCGACCGGCATGAACTGCACGATGCTTGATGCATCGACTGTGCGCACGCCCAACTGCCCGTCATTGTTCAGCGTCAGCGCCGATTGCGGCAGCTTGTGCGCGCGGGCGCCTGGCGAGGCGATGGCAATCTCTGCCGTCTGGCCGTCGCGAATGGCCAGATCGGCATTGTCGACCAAAATCTCGACCTCAAAGGTGCGCGTGGTCGGATCGGCGGAGCGGGAGACGAAATTCACCGTGCCGACAATTTCCTGTCCAGTGGTCAGGCGCGCGGCAGCCGTGGCGCCTATGGCTACGCGATTGATCTCTGTCTCTGGCACATAGCCCACCAGCTTGACCTGATTAAGCTGGATCACCGTGGCACAAAGCGATCCGGGCTGCATCAGGCTGCCCAGTTCCGCAGCATCGGATTCGAGCAAACCGCTGAACGGCGCCTCGATCGTCAGCCGGTCGATTTCCTTTTTTGCCTGCGCGACACGGGCTGCGGCGGCTTCGATCCCGGCTGCGGTGCTTTCAAGCCCCGATTCGGCGGCCTTGATCGAAGCCTGAGCCGCGCTCACCTCGGCGCGGGTCGTGGCCAGACGCGTTTCCGACGCATAGCCGCCTTCAATCAGACGCTCGGCTGCATTGTTATTGAGCAGCGCTTCCTGGAGCTTGGCTTGAGCCTCTTCCAGACGGGCCTGCGATTCCGGAACGCGGGCCTGCGCTTCGCTCAGCGCGGCACGGGCCTGCGCCAAATCTGCATCGCGCGTGCCGCTGTCCAAACGGCACAGTAGGTCGCCTTTCTGGACCAGAGCGCCTTTGCGCAAAGGCTCCGAGATCACGTTGGCAGAGGTTTCAGACCGCACTTCGACCTGACGCAGGGCGCGGGTTTCGCCGCGCAGCACAACAGCGCTGTCGATGACCTGCGCTTCAGAGCGGAGCACAACGACGCCGATTTTGTCCGATCTGGTCAGTTGAAGCGTCTGGTCATCGCCCGACTCGTCCGCCTCTGTTGTCTCGGCTGCAGGCTCAACCCCGGCAAAGGCCAGTAGACGATCCCGCTGCATGACTAGGAAATACAACGCCACAGTGACCAATATAGCGGTCAAGATTGAAATCAGTCGCATCGGGTCGCGGTCCTTTCGCTTGCCACGTCGCCCCTAGGCTTCTCAAGGGACGGTCAGCGGCCATGCCGCCAAATCATTGCTGCGCATATATGAGGAGTTTACGCTAAACTGGCCAGTTCAGATTACACTTTTTTTTGCAAGTGCGGCAAGTCGGGACCCGTCAAACCCCCCTTGGCGCGGGTGTCAGGCCACGCTAAGAGAGATTTGACCAGCGCCATGCCTCATTCTTCGGCATCGGGCGCCAAAAGACGGACCAAAGGGACAGACGGCGCCATCGGCGGCGGTGAGGGAGCAGGAAGACCTATGAGCGACACCGACAGCTTTATCGATGAGGTGACCGAAGAGGTCCGGCGCGACAGGCTTTTTGCGCTGTATCGTCGGTATGGCTGGATTGCAGTTCTGGCGATTGTCGCCCTTGTCGGGGCGGTGGCCTGGTCGGAATATCGCCAAGCGCAGTCGATGCGCGCCGCTCAGGCGCTCGGTGACCAACTGATCGCCGCCGAACAACCCAATGATCCGGCGTTGCGGGCCGACGCTTTGGCTGCTGTACAGCCCGACAGCCCGGGTGGACAGGCCGTGGCGGCCTTTCTGACGGCCGACGCGCAACTGGCCGCTGGTGATGTGGATGCGGCTGCGGCCACGCTGGATGCTGTCGCGAACACTGTCGATCTTCCGCCGGTCTATCGCCAGATGGCGGCGTTCAAATCGCTGTTGGCCCAAACCGAGACCCTGCCGCTCGATGATCGTCGCGCCGGGTTTGAAGCGATGACAGAGCCCGGTGCGCCATTGCGGCTTCTGGCCGAAGAGCAGCTGGCCCTGATCGATATCGAAGCTGGCGCGCCGGATGCAGCGATCGACCGTTTGCAAGCCATGTTGCAGGACGCCGAAGCTAATGGAGAGCAACTTCAACGCGCTGTCCAAGTGATCATTGCGCTTGGCGGCACGCCCGACCTTGCCCCGAATAACGAAGGCTGACACACGAAATGCCCCTGACACCACAGTTTTTGGGCCGGTCCTTCTGGCAACGCAGCCTGTGCGCTCTGGCTTTGTTGGGCGTTCTTGCGGGCTGCTCTGACCCCGACATCATCCTGATTGGGGCGCGTGAGGACGTGCGCTCCGGTGCAACCGACGATCAATTGCCAGCCGCGCCGCTGGATCGACCGATCCGGCTGCCCGCGCAATCGGTCAATGCGGAATGGGCGGCGCCGATTGGCAGCACGCGGGCGTCTCATGCGGCCTTGCGCGCGGTTCCGCAATTGGCCTGGTCGACGCGGATCGGGGAGGGCAATTCCCGCAAGAACCGGATCGCGACACCTCCGATCATGAGCGGCGGCCTGATTTATACGATGGATGCCCTGTCCAATGTCACGGCCACCACGCCGCAGGGTGCTGTTGTCTGGCAGATTGATATGGCCAAGACGCTGGACGTGACGGGCAAAGTGTCCGGTGGCGGGCTGACCTATGATGACGGTACTCTTTACGCCACGACCGGCTATGGTGCGCTGCTGGCTCTGGACGCGCGCAGCGGTGCCGTGCGTTGGATCCAGAAGCTTGGCGCGACCGGCAGTGGCAGCCCGCTGGTGCGCGGCTCTCTGATCTATGTGATGGCGGGGGATGATCGCGTTTGGGCCCTACGCCGCGACAATGGTCGGATCGTTTGGCAGCTGGAAGGCACGCCCACCGTCGCCAATATCCTTGGCGGTCCGGCCCCGGTCTGGACTGGCTCGCTTGTGGTCTTTGCCTTCAGCTCAGGCGAAATACAGGCCACTTTCCCGCAGGGCGGGCTGGTGCGTTGGAGCGCCTCTGTGTCCGGGCAGCGGCGCGGCGTGGCTGTGGCGCGGATTTCGTCGGTCACCGGAGCGCCCGTGGTGTCCGGCGGTCGCATCTATGCGGGCAATCATTCCGGGCGCATCGTGGCGCTTGATGCAAATTCGGGAGAGCGGCTCTGGACGGCTGCGCATGGCGCGATGGATCCGGTCTGGCCGGTAGGTGGATCGCTGTTCGTTGTGTCCGACAAGAACCGTCTTTTGCGCATAAATGCAGCCGATGGTCAGGTGATCTGGGCCGCGGATCTACCGGGTTTTGTGAAGGAACGTTCCCGGCGGCGCGGTGGGCAATATGCAAATTACGGACCGATCCTTGCGGGCGGGTCCATCATCGTGGCCTCGGGGGACGGTCAATTGCGCTTCTTTGACCCGGCCTCGGGGCGGCTGAAAGCCTCAATCGAAATTCCCGGCGGCGCGGCCTCAGCCCCGATTGTGGCGGGGCAGACGCTTTATGTCCTCAGCGCGAAGGGCGATTTGCACGCTTTCCGTTGACGCGCGGATGCGCTATGGGGCGCATCTGACGATCTGAAAGCCTACGCCATGTCTATGACCCTCGCCATTGTGGGGCGCCCGAATGTGGGCAAATCCACCCTGTTCAACCGCCTTGTCGGCAAACGGCTGGCGCTGGTCGATGACCAGCCGGGCGTGACGCGCGACCTGCGCGAAGGCGAAGCGCGCCTGGCTGACCTGCGCTTTACCGTGATCGACACAGCGGGTCTGGAAGAGGCGACAGATGACAGCCTGCAAGGCCGGATGCGCCGCCTGACGGAACGCGCGGTCGATATGGCCGATGTCTGCCTGTTCATGATCGACGCGCGCGCCGGCGTGACACCCACGGATGAGGTGTTTGCCGATATCCTGCGCAAACGCTCGGCGCATGTGATCCTCGCGGCCAACAAGGCCGAAGGGGCCGCCGCTGATGCCGGCGTGCTGGAGGCCTATGCGCTTGGGCTGGGGGAGCCGATCCGCCTGTCGGGTGAGCATGGCGAAGGCATGATGGAGCTTTATGCTCATTTGCAGCCCATCGCCGATGACATGGCTGAGCGTGCCGAGGCCGATGCCCCGGTGACCGATATTGACGTCGAGGATGACGAAGAGGCCGAAGAGGTCCGCTTTTCAGAGGCACGACCTTTGCAGGTGGCCGTGGTCGGGCGCCCCAATGCAGGTAAATCCACGCTGATCAATCGCATCATTGGCGAAGACCGCCTGCTCACCGGGCCAGAGGCCGGGATCACCCGCGACGCTATTTCGCTGCGCACCACATGGGATGATGTCCCAATGCGCATCTTTGACACGGCCGGGATGCGCAAGAAGGCAAAGGTGCAGGAAAAGCTGGAAAAACTTTCGGTATCCGACGGGTTGCGCGCGGTAAAATTTGCCGAGGTCGTTGTGGTGTTGCTCGATGCAGCCATCCCGTTTGAACAACAGGATCTGCGCATTGCCGATCTGGCCGAACGCGAAGGCCGCGCGGTCGTCGTGGCCGTGAACAAATGGGATGTCGAAGACGAAAAACAGCAGAAGCTGCGCGATCTCAAAGAAGCGTTCGAACGGCTTTTGCCACAACTGCGTGGCGCGCCCCTGGTGACGGTCTCGGCCCGGACGGGGCGGGGGCTCGACCGGCTGCATGCTGCGATCCTCAAGGCGCATGAGGTCTGGAACCGCCGTGTGTCGACCGCACATCTGAACCGTTGGCTGACGGGCATGCTCGAGGCTCATCCGCCCCCGGCACCGCAGGGCAAACGAATCAAACTGCGCTATATGACCCAAGCCAAGACGCGGCCGCCGGGCTTTGTGGTCATGTGCTCGCATCCGGACAAGATGCCCGATAGCTATACCCGGTATCTCGTCAACGGGCTGCGGCAGGATTTTGACATGCCTGGCACGCCGATCCGGCTGACCCTGCGCTCGCAATCAGCGGCAAACCCTTATAAAAACCGTAAGAAATCGACGCCAAGCCGCCTGCGCAAGCATTTGGGCAGGTCATAAGGTCACAAGGCGCAAGTAAAATCACCACAAGGTGGTGACGCGCTGGAGGGAGCGCGATAGTGTTTGAATGCCGCAGGAAGATTAGGCTTCCTGAGCGAGACGTCTAGTGTTGGCCCCGATCATGGGGCGAAGGAGGGGGTATGGATCTTCGAACCCATACGCGCCAGTTTGTCGAAAAAGACAACAAACTGGCATCGCTGAATTTTTTTGGCACATTTGTCGTTTATTTCGCCTCGCTTTATGTGGCGATTACGCAGGTGCAGCTATGGTATGTGCTGCTTCCGGCCTGCATTGTGCATGGCTTTGCGGCGGTCCGTTTGTATGTGCTGCAGCACGACACCGGGCATCACTCTCTCTTTGCTACGCGACAGCAGAACGAACTGGCGGGCCATGCGCTGTCGCCTTTCACCTTCGCGCCGTTCGAAGTGATGAAGCAGAACCATAACCTGCATCATTCCAATGTCGGCAATCTGGAACATCGCGAAACTGGTGAGATCCACACCATGACCCTGCGCGAGTGGAATGCAGCCGGGTTCTGGAAACGACTGCAATACCGCCTCTATCGCAACCCGTTTGTATTGGTGCCGCTAGGCGCGCTTTATACCTATTTCATCCGCTATCGCTGGCCCAAGAACACCACGCAGTTCGGTATCAAAGGCGTGCTTTTGCATAATCTGACGATCCTTGCCTTCATTGGCATCCTGTATGCCTTGGCGGGATGGACCGGTGTGCTTGTGTGGTTCGGAGCCTCGCTTTTCGGCGGGATGGTGGGTGTCTTCCTTGTCTATCTTCAGCACAATTTCGAAGATACCTATTGGGATCGTCGCCCCGATCTGGACCCGCAGGTCGCCGCGTTGCAGGGATCAAGCTGTCTGGACTTCGGATGGTTCTTTGACATGGCCGTCGCTTGGATCACGCTGCATGATGTGCACCATTTCAACGCGCGTATCCCTTGCTACAAACTGCGCCGCTGCCATTATTCCTTGCCCGAAAACATGGCGCCACGGCGTATCAAATTCCCCGAGGCTCTGGCGGCTCTGAACCTCAAGCTCTGGGATGAAGAACAGCGTCGTCTGGTGCCATTTCCGAAATCGGGTCAGGGGGTACAGCCTCTGCCATCGGCAGGATAACACCAGTCCCGATACCGATTTAAATGCCGCGCCCATCTGCGCGGCATTTTTCGTTTGATGCCTCTTTTAGGCATATATGTATATACATTTACAATGCTTTGCATTTACCATATTCGCAACTCGCTCCGACCGGCTTGCAGGAGGATACAAGCACATGAAGAAACTCACCGATATTTCCGGCATTGGACCGGCCATGGCCAAGGCCATGGAAAACGCTGGTTTTGGCGATGTGGCCAAGATCGCCGACAGCACGGCTGACAAGCTTGTCGCTGTGCGGGGCGTAGGTTTGGCGCGGGCGCCCAGCCTTATTGCGGCGGCGCGGACCCTGATGGATCAGGCCATGGTGGCCGCGCAAGAGGTCGAAGATATCGTTAAATCCCCGTCTGAGGCGAAAGAGCCGAAAAAGGCGAAGGCGACAGCGGGCAAAACATTGGTCACGGCGACATCGGGCAAAAAGAAAGCCCCTAAAGGCAAAACTGCGGACAAACGCAAAAAGGACAGCAAGGCCGAAAAGAGCAAAGCGAAGGACGCCAAGACAGCCAAAGAGGCGAAGAAAGCCAAGGACGCCAAGAAAGCCAAAGAGGCGAAGAAAGCTAAGGACGCCAAGACAGCCAAGGACGCCAAGAAAGCCGAGAAAGCCAAGAAAGCCAAGAAAGCCAAAG
>JABSSB010000065.1 GCA_013214715.1 Paracoccaceae bacterium
CAGACCAAACCGCCCACATATCTCTTCAGTGTTCCATCAATGTCAAACAGCACAGGACCAAAAGCCCAAGAGACAAAATGAACACGATGCGCCAAATCTTCCTGGCGCAACACGCTCATCATGACCCGAATTCGTCTGCCTCGCAAAACAACCAGATCAACTCTCCAGCCAATCTAACCGCCCGCTCAGCGTCCCAACCGCGCCTCAGCGCCGCCGGTGAAGCGCTATCTAGGGAAACCAAACAACACCCGCAACCCAATTCTGCAAAAATTCAAAAGAAAAGTGATAACTAACTAATATAAAACAACTTTTAAGACAGAATGCACCCAGATAAATAAAGCAGGCATGCAGCCCTGTCGGCACGAAGCATCACAATCCGGCACTTGTCCACAGGCTTACCCCCACGACTCGCGTTCCAGAACCGTCAAGCCCGTTTGGCGCAATGAGCCCGAAAAGGTTCCAGTCGCTTGGCAACGCCCTTTTCAGTCTTTTGAGGCAGGGTAGCCATCAAACCAGTTTTAGAGGTCTACCATGAAAATCGTTGCCGTGGCTCTCACGCTTGCTTTGGCGGTCACCGCCGTCCCTCTTACCGCCCCCGTCGCTTCGGCGGCGGCCATTGCGGACCAGGATGCCCGCAATCGGATCAATCTTGCCGGTCGGCAGCGAATGCTCACCCAGCGCATGTCGAAAGCAGCCTGCATGATTCACATGGGAATTGACGTGGAACGCCACAAGGTCGTGCTGTCGGACGCCGCGATTTTGTTTAGCGAAACCCATAGTGCCCTGCAAAAAGGCGGCGGGGCCCATGTGCTTTCGCCGGAAACCGATGGTGATATTCTTGCCAAGCTTGCAGAAGTCGATGCGCTTTGGGCGGATCTGAAGATCGCCGTCGAAGAGTTTCAATCGACTCAGTCCGAAACCAGCCTGCAGTCTATTGCACGGCTAAACGTCCCAACCCTTGTGAAGATGCATGAGGCCGTTGGCCTGATTCAAGCGAGCTATTCCGATGGGGTCATCGATCCATTGCTGGCAAAAACAATCAATGTGGCCGGTCGTCAGCGCATGTTGACTCAACGCGCAAGCAAGGAAGCATGTTTTATTGCGGCCGGGGTGAGTGCGGTGGAGAGCCATAACAGTCTGAAAAACACCGTATCACTATTTGATAGCAGCCTTGTGGACCTGATGGAGGGCAATCCGGACGAGGGTATTGTGCCGCCTGTTATCGATGATCTGGCGTGGCAATTGGAAACCGTGCAAGACACGTGGAGCGAGTTGAAACCCATCTTTGGCAGCGCCATGCAGTCTGGCGCCGTTTCGATGGACGATCTGGAAACGATCGCCGCGATCAATGATACTCTGCTCAGTCAGGCAAATGACGCAGTCTGGTTCTACAACAACTACTGATGAGCATTGCCAGGGCCCGCTTTCTCGCGCGCCCTGGCCCGCCATCGGACCTTAATCGGATGATCCGATTTTATCCTGAGTACGCGTTTCAAAGTCGCTTGCATCGTGGCGTTCGTGAAGCTGTGTGTCTAGCTCACCGAACGTTCGGTTCACCATTCTTCCGCGTTTTGCAGCCGGTCTCTCAGCTATGTTTTCAGTCCAACGGATGACGTTGGTGTATGTGTCTGCCTCAATGAACTCGGCCGCTGAATAGACTTTGTTCGTCACCAGAGCACCATACCAAGGCCAGATTGCCATATCGGCGATCGTATATTCATCCCCGCACATGAACTCTTTGTCGGACAAGTGCCGATCCAGCACGTCCAACTGTCGCTTCACTTCCATTGTGAACCGGTTGATCGGATATTCCATCTTCCAAGGAGCATAGGCATAGAAATGGCCAAAGCCGCCACCCAGATAAGGTGCTGATCCCATCTGCCAGAAAAGCCAAGACAGGCATTCCGTGCGTCGCCCGGGATCACTGGGCAGAAAGGCTCCGAATTTTTCCGCGAGATAAAGCAGGATGGCGCCGGATTCAAAGACACGCGTCGGCTGGTCTGTTGACCGATCAAGCAGTGCTGGGATCTTCGAATTGGGATTAATGCCCACAAAGCCCGAGCCGAACTGGTCGCCTTCTCCGATATTGATCAGCCAAGCGTCATATTCGGCGCCTTTATGCCCTGCGGCCAACAGTTCTTCGAGCAGGACGGTGACCTTCACCCCGTTTGGCGTCCCCAGAGAATAGAGCTGCAGTGGGTGCTGGCCAACGGGTAATTCCTTGTCATGGGTGGCACCAGCAATGGGACGATTGATATTGGCGAATTTGCCACCGCTTTCGCTATCCCAGGTCCATACGCGCGGGGGCGTGTATTCATCAGGTTTGGGGCTGTCGCTATCGGTCATAATGATCTCCTGGCCGTCTGTCTTTCAGGCCTCAGATGGGGGGAATGGGTGGGAATTCCAGTTTTGAACCCTCAAAACCAGTCTTCCTTCATCTCAAAGGCGGTACTGTCATTCCGCTCTAGCCGATGAGCCCATTCCGGAACGCGCGACAATTCCCGAGCATAGAAATATCGCGCAGCTTGCAGCTTTCCCGACAGGAAAGGGCGGGAGCCGTGGTCCGTTTGCAAGCGCTGCGCAGCTGTTGCAATGCGCAACCACATCCAACCCATCACCACATGGCCGAACATGTCCAGATACAGAGTCGCATTGGCCAGCCCGCGTTCCGGATCAGACAGGATCTGTGGCACAAGGGCCTGCGTTGCGCGGGCGACATCTGCTAAGGCATCTTGCAGCGGTCCGCTAAACTCTGTCCCCTCTGCACCCGACAGGTCGCTTTGGATCGCCGAAGACAAGGCGGCCAATCCGGCTCCATTATTCATCAGCACTTTGCGCCCCAATAAATCCATGCCCTGAATGCCATGTGTGCCCTCGTGGATCGGGTTCAGACGATTGTCGCGATAGAACCGTTCGACCGGATAATCGCGCGTATATCCCGCCCCGCCCAAAACCTGGATCGCGTGTTTGTTGGCCTCAAGGCAAAACTCCGACGGCCATGATTTGGCAACCGGGGTCAACACATCCAGCAGGGTCAACGCGTCAGCGTCGCCGCCCCTATACCGATCGACAAGCGACGCACAATACAAAGCAAGCGCCAGAGCAGGCTCTGATGCCGCTTTCTGGGCCAGCAACAGACGCCGAATATCGGCATGCGCGATCAATGGCACCTGCGGTGCTGCGGGGTCTTTGGCCGCAGGAGACCGTCCCTGCGGCCGGTCCTTGGCATAAGCCAAAGACGCCTGATACCCAGCCTGTCCCAAGGCCGCTGCACCCAGACCGACGCCAATACGTGCCTCGTTCATCATTTGGAACATATAAGAGAGCCCGCGATGCGGCTCTCCCAGCAATTCTCCGATACAGTCGCCAGCTTCTCCGAAATTCAGCGCACAATTGGTGGTCGCGCGATAGCCCATCTTGTGATTCAGACCGGCCAGAGTCACGTCATTGCGCTCACCATCTTGGCGAAGCTTGGGCACGATAAACAACGAGATCCCCTTTACCCCAACCGGACCACCTGGAATCTTCGCCAGAACCATATGCACGATGTTCTCGCTCAGATCATGCTCACCGCCTGATATCCACATCTTGCGGCCCGAAATGCGATACCGCCCATCTTCCAGAGGCTCTGCCGTCGTGGTGATATCCGACAGGGACGATCCGGCCTGCGGTTCGCTCAGGCACATGGTGCCGAACCAACGCCCTTCGACCATAGGCAACAGGTATCGCGTTTTTTGATCTTCGGTTCCAAAGCTTTCAATCAAACGGCCGGCACCGATGGTCAACATCGCGTAGCCCGCCAAACCGACATTGGCCGCCGCAAAAATGAACCCTGCCGCCTGATGCACGGTTTCGGGCAAGCCCATCCCACCATAGGCCGGGTCAAACCCGGCCGCCACGAAGCCGGCTTGAACATGCGCGTCCACCGCGGGTTTGACCACATCCGGCAAAACAGCACGCCCATCAACGAACCGCGGCTCCTGCTCATCCAGCAGATGACCAAATGGGAGAAAATGGTCTGTCGCAACCTGGTCGGCAGTGTCCAGAATACCAGTCACGGCAGCGCGGTCGAAATCAGATCCCGCCAGCAAGCGGTCCAGCCCGATTACATCCCAAAGCTGAAACTCAAGATCCTCGCGATCATAATGCATGATGGCCCCTCCTCCTTGCGCGAAGCCTAGCGTATGACGCCCGACTTACCAGAGCTTGCGCTGCGTCACCCCTGCAGGCGTTGAGTTTCCGGCGTGATCAGCTTATCTGCATCCCAACGTTGCGCGGTGGCGCGAAACTGCTAGGGACACGCATCATGGCCAACCATCTACACAAACGCGACCTGCCGGACGGGCTGGATCTGGGTCCAGTGGTGGCGATCGATTGCGAAACGATGGGGCTCAATCCGCATCGTGACAGGCTCTGCGTGGTGCAATTGTCCGGCGGTGACGGAAACGCGCATGTCGTGCAGATCGAAAAGGGCCAGACAGTGGCGCCAAATCTGTCCAAACTGGTGGCAGACCCGCAAGTCCTGAAGTTGTTCCACTATGGCCGGTTCGACATCGCCGCGCTGTATCACACATTTGGTACACTTGCCGCGCCCGTTTTTTGCAGCAAGATCGCCAGCAGACTTGTGCGCACCTATACCGACCGGCACGGGCTGAAGAACCTGACCCAGGAACTGCTTGGCATCGATATCTCGAAACAACAACAAATGAGCGATTGGGGCGCCCCGGAACTGAGCGAAGCGCAAGTGGAATATGCCGCCTCGGACGTGCTGTATTTGCACCAGTTGCGGGACGCTTTGCTGCAACGGCTCGAACGGGAAGGCCGGGCAGAGATGGCGCAGGCCTGTTTCGATTTTCTACCGACCCGCGCGAAGCTCGATCTGGCCGGTTGGCCGGATATCGACATCTTCGCGCATAGCTGACGCAGGGCGCCCATGGACCGCTATTCCAAGATCGTCGCGATCCTGAAAGTGGTCCTGCCGCTGAGCGCATTGGGCATTTTATCCG
Source organism: Paracoccaceae bacterium (assembly GCA_013214715.1). GTDB lineage: Bacteria > Pseudomonadota > Alphaproteobacteria > Rhodobacterales > Rhodobacteraceae > JABSSB01. The sequence goes on from JABSSB010000065.1 coordinate 5,007, forward strand.
TGCTGTTCTTTCTGTCCCGCAGTGTGGATTATACCGCCCGCATTCCCTTTGCCGACGATGAGATCGCCGAGATGACCCGCACCCAACGGATCACCTTGCCCGAACACACCGCCGTCACCCAGGACGGAGATCAGATTCGCATTCGTGCAGGCCAGGCCAGCCCCGAGACAGAAAACGCGCCAGCCCAAGCACAAGAAGTGATCGCCGAGATCCTGTTTGCAGATGGCAGTCGAACAGATTTGATTGCCCGCCGTGCGCAAACCACGGATCGACCCAACGTTGTGCGGCTGGTGGATCAGGTCAACATCACCTCGTCGCTGGGCTATGTTGTGTCAACGGATCTGATCAACACTGCCACCAATCGGATCGATCTCTGGACGCCCAGCCCGGTTTCCGGATATGCGCCCATGGGCCAGATTGATGCGGGCGGCATGCTGGTACGGTCAGAAAACAATTCGGGCGACATACACATGCTATTCACGCGTGGGGTTAAGCTGGTATACCTTCCGAAACAAATAGAAAGACCCTGACCCGTGCGCCATTTTCTTGCTGTTATCTCAGCTGTTCTGACCGTCTCGGGCGCTGCCTTTGCCCAAGGCGCCGCAGTGCCTTTTGGCCCACAAGCGGACACATCTCTGCCGGTGGAGGTTACGTCCGAAAGCCTTGACGTCAATCAAAGCGACGGATCGGCCGAATTCGTGGGGGACGTGGTCATCATTCAAGGCGTCATGAAGCTGTCTGCGGATCGGGTCAAAGTGAATTACAGCGAAACCGCGGGCGCGATCACGACGATGGAAGCCAAAGGTAATGTCATTCTGGTCAACGGGCCAGACGCGGCAGAAGCCGACGAGGCCGAATACTCCGTCGAAACTGGCATGGTTGTGATGATCGGGAATGTTCTGATGACCCAAGGTCCCAACGCGCTGGCGGCAGAACGCGCAGATATCAACCTTGTGGATGGCAGTGCCCGGATGGCCGGGCGGGTCAAAACCATCCTGATCCCGGCCGGATCCGAAGACGGCGGCAACTGATGGCGCGACCCAAACTGGAACTGGCCGACACGGATTCGGGGCTGCGGATCGACCGCTTGCGAAAATCCTACCGGAAAAAGGTGGTGATCCGGGATATGTCCATGTCTTTGGATCGAGGAGAGGTCGTAGCCCTTTTGGGTCCGAACGGCTCGGGAAAGACAACCAGCTTCTATGCAATAGCGGGCCTTGTTCTACCCGAAGCGGGCAAGGTGACCATTGACGGGCAGGACGCCACGCGCCTGCCGATGTATCGACGGGCCCGGCTTGGCATCGGGTATTTGCCGCAGGAAATGTCGATTTTTCGCGGGCTCAGCGTTGAAGACAACATTCTGGCCGTGCTCGACATCACGTCGAAGCACACGCACCAAAAACGCGAACGACTCGAAGAATTGCTAAGCGAGTTCTCTATAGAACATCTGCGACGGGCGCCCGCCCTGGCCCTGTCCGGCGGCGAACGACGCCGTGTGGAAATTGCGCGCTGTCTGGCCGCCAACCCGAAGTATCTGCTGCTGGATGAACCCTTTGCAGGGGTCGATCCAATTTCTGTGGGGGATATTCGGCATCTGGTCGCAGACCTGAAAAAACGCGGCATTGGCGTGCTGATCACCGATCACAATGTGCGCGAAACGCTCGAAATCGTGGATCGGGCCTATATCCTGCATGACGGTCAGGTGCTGATGTCCGGCACGCCGGAAGATGTGGTAGAAAACGAAAACGTGCGGCGGGTCTATCTGGGCGATAGTTTTCGGATCTCCTGATTATTTCAGAAAATGTGGCCAAGTTTCCCAGCCTTGGACACTGCTTTTGATTGACTCAATGCGGCTGTCGGATTTTCATTGGAACATGACTCGACCGATTGTCCCTCTGCGTCACAGTCCAGCCTGCGAAACTCGGGCCGCGTTGATGCAGGACAAGGCCGGGTTGTTCCTCGTCTGACATAATGATCCCGCCCTTTTTCCAGGACCAAGATCGTGCTGTCAGCGTCGCGCAAATGGGAGGTGTTATGAGATATCAGGTCAGCGGAAAACAGATCGACATTGGCAATGCGCTTCAAGTTCATGTGGAACAGGAGCTTGGAGCCGTGATCGAAAAATATGCGCAGCGCCCAACGGATGCGTTGGTCGTGTTTTCACGCTCTGGCCATGAGTTCGTCTGCGAAACCGTTGTGCATCTGTCGACAGGTCTAACCGCCCAGGCACGGGCCACTGCCAACGAAATCTACGCTGCTTTCGAAGGGTGTGCCGAAAAAATGGACAAGCAACTGCGGCGTTATAAGCGCAGGTTGAAGGACCATCACAAGGATCGCAGCGAACCGGTTGCGCTTTTCGGTGCTTCCTCCTATATCCTCGCCGCCGAGGAACAAAGCGAAGAATCCGAGCCGGAATCACTTCAACCTATCATCGTTGCTGAAATGGAAACCAAGATCCCGTCTTTGTCGGTGGGTGAGGCCGTGATGCAGATGGAATTGGCTGGGGCCCCCGTGCTGGTTTTTCGCAACGAAGGCAAAGACGGGTTGAACGTGGTGTATCGCCGGGAAGACGGCAATATCGGCTGGATTGATCCGTAACTTAGAATTTACCGGTCCCGAGGATAAGACATGCCTCTGAACCGAGGCATAGTGGAGTATTCGGGCTTGAACCTGTCCAATATCCTGAAACCCGAAGCCGTGCGTGTCATCCACGCGGTTTCGAGTAAGAAGCGCCTGTTTCAGGACGTTGCCGATCTGGCAGCGTCCTCCTACGGTTTGACGCCAGCACCCGTCTGCGATGCCTTGCTGGACCGCGAAGGCTTGGGCCCGACAGGTGTGGGACATGGTGTGGCTTTGCCGCATGCCCGCATCGATGAGGTCAGCGCTGTCTGTGGTGTGATGGTTTTGCTCGAAACGCCGCTGGATTTCGGCGCTGCCGATCGTCAACCCGTCGATATCGCGTTTACGCTCTTTGCGCCTGAGGATTCCGGTGTCGAACATCTCAAGGCCCTGGCCTTGGTGTCGCGGACATTGCGCGATCACACACTCTGCACCAAATTGCGCGCCAACCCCGATCCATCGACGCTCTACGCGATTTTGACCGAAGGGCAATCAGTCCAGGCGGCTTGAAGCGGTGTTTAAAGAATAAGCCCCGCTGTTAGCGGGGCTTTTTTATCATAGCTTGAGATTACACCGCGCCGCTATCAGCAAGATCACGCAGATATCCCTGAAGATCGCCCTTCAGTTCATCGCGGGCCAGTGCAAAGGCCACGGTCGCCTGCAGATACCCAGCCTTGCTTCCGCAATCGAACCGCGTGCCTTCAAACCTATAGCCATAGACGCCTTCATCACCTGAAATCTGATCGGCAATCGCATCGGTCAACTGAATTTCGCCCCCTGCGCCAACCTTGCCACTTCCCAACGCCTTCATGACATTCGGGCTGAGAATGTAACGACCGATAACAGCCATATTGGACGGTGCCTCTTCAGGTTTCGGCTTTTCCACCATGCCGCCGACCTTCATCACCGGATCCCCATTGGGGACAACGTCAAGCACACCATAGGAGGACGTCTTTTCATGAGGGACTTCCATCGCGGCCACCATATTGCCGCCGGTTTCTTCATAAGCTTCGACCATTTGCTGCAAGCAGGGTTTGTCCCCAGCGATGACGTCATCCGGCAGGATCACAGCGAAAGGTTCGTCCTCGGCCATGACCCGATGTGCGCACCACACCGCATGGCCCAGACCCAAAGCCGAATGCTGGCGGATATAAGCAATCGCCCCGCTTTCCATATTGGTGGCCTGAAGCGTTTCAAGCAAATCGGTCTTGCCGCGTTCTTCAAGCGTCTNTTCNANTGATTGCAAACGGTCAAAGTAATCCTCAAGCGCACTTTTTCCGCGCGAAGTCACAAAAACGAAATCGGTGATCCCCGCCGCGCGGGCTTCGTCGATTGCGTATTGCACCAAAGGCTTGTCCACCAAGGTCATGATCTCTTTGGGCACGGATTTGGTTGCTGGCAAAAACCGTGTCCCGAGGCCTGCGACAGGGAATATGGCTTTGGTTACTTTTCTTTTCATGCACTCAATTCCTTCTTAGTGCCCCGGCGGTAATCTAGACCGAACTCGTTAACTTCGCTTTAGCCGCACCCATCAACCCTCGGGTTGCGCGGTTTTATTCCAAACCCATCCGGGCCATCATGTCATGAAGTTTCGGAACATCTTCGGGGTTGTTCAACTCCCAGAACTCCCGCCCACGGGCGTCAACTTCCACACACAAGACAGTTTCGCCATGCTCGAGAAAGCGCAGTTGTTCCAAGCCTTCCAACGTCTCCAGCGGACCGGTGGACCATCCGGGATATGCGGCAAGGGCCGACGGCCGGTAGGCATAGACACCAACATGGTGGAACACAGGCGTCGGCGCATCAGGCGCAAACGTTGCCGCGCAAAACGGTATCACTTCTTTCGAGAAATAAAGACCGTACCGCTCCTTGTTGAACACGGCCGTTGTTCCGCCCACGCGCCCAGCCTTGCGGTCGGCCAGTAACGCGGCCAATGTCGCGCCGTCGCAGCGAAGAACAGGCGTCGCAATCCCGGCATCCGGCGCAGCACGCAACCCAACGATCAGATCTTCAACAAACCAGGGCGGCGTCAACGGCGCGTCGCCTTGCAAGTTGACGACCAGATCATAGTCGCCACCCAAGACCTCTAACGCTTCGGCACAGCGTTCGGTCCCATTGGCGCAATCCGGCGATGTCATGACGACCTCTGCCCCAAAAGCCTCGCACGCAGTCTGGATGCGGCCGTCATCCGTAGCCACCACAACACGGTCGACCCCGGTGACATCGGACGCGGCGCGCCAAGTGCGTTCCACAAGGCTGCGGGCCTGCCCGGAGGCTCCGGTCAAGGTGACCAGCGGCTTGCCGGGGTACCGGGTCGACGCATAGCGCGCCGGGATCACAACAAGAACGGACATCAGCCCTCTTTCAGAGACACACCTGGCGCATAGGCGATGAAAAACGGGTTCTCATAGCCGGGTTTTCCATAGCTCAGCGGCGTGTGATCATCAAACCGCACAACCTGTCCACCTGCACCCTGCAGGACGGCCTGCCCGGCGGCCGTGTCCCATTCCATCGTGCGGCCCAGACGGGGGTAAAGATCCGCCTCGCCCGTGGCCACAAGGCAGAATTTCAAGGACGACCCCGCGCTTTTGCTGTCGGCGACGGCGTATTGGTTGATATAGGCATCTGTTGCGGCGTCGCGATGCGATTTGGACGCCACAACCAGCAAACCCGCATTATCCGGATCGCTGACGGAAATCGGTTGGGTCGCACCAACGGTCTCTGGATCGAAGGCACCAGTTTCTTCGACCGTCTGGCCATCGGCACCGGTCCAGAACATCCGCTGCTTTGCGGGCGCATAAACCACCCCGCGCACCGGAACACCATTTTCAACCAACGCGATGTTCACCGTGAAATCGCCACGCCGATTGATGAATTCCTTGGTGCCGTCGAGCGGGTCAACGATCAAAAACCGGTCTGCAGACTGGCCATGGGTGGCCGCCTGCTCTTCCGTGACAAGCATCACGTCGGGAAAGGCGGCTCGCAACCCAGCCGAGATCAACGCATCAGCGGCTTCATCGGCTACAGTCACAGGGCTTTCATCGGATTTCAGCTTTACGTCGAAATCATCGGCGTCATAGATCGCCATGATCTCCGTCCCGGCTTCAATCGCCAGGCGGCGTAGAACCGGCATAAGAATGTCGTAGGTCAAACTCGTCTCAATCACTGGTCGTTTCGTCGCCTTCTTATGCGGCGCTGCGACGCAGCAAGCAAGAAAATCCTGCGCATAGGAGGGCAAAGGGTGACCCAGAAGGCACAAACCCGCCGCTTAACTTTGCCGTGACTTGTCCGATGCGATGCATCCCTCTAGGATTGTTGACAAATTCGGTTATAGGGAATGGTGTTTCGTCAAATCGTTAAGGAGGGCCTCATGCGATCTTTTGCCCTTTGTGCCATCGTCTTGGCCGGGATCTTCCCACTTGGCGCCATTGCGCAGGATCAAATGCTGCCCGCATTACACGATGTGGACGGAGTTGCGGCTGATGATGGGCTGAATATCCGCCAGGAACCAAGCTCACGCTCACAGATACTCGGGCGTTTGGACTCTGATCAAACAAATGTCGAGGTGATCGAGCTTGACCCAACGGGGCGTTGGGGCCGGGTCAACACGGGTGAAAGCACCGGCTGGGTCTGGATGCGCTATCTGCTGCGCCAGGACGGGCAGAGTTTCACGGAACCCAACCGCTGTTTCGGAACAGAACCATTCTGGTCCCTGACTTTTGACGAGCGTGGGGGGACCTTCACCATGCTCGGTGAAACCGGTCAGCGCCTGCCGCAAATGACGCGCGTGGGCTCCACTCGTGGACCGGATCGGATGGGATATGTGTTCAATGACGGCGGATCAGCCATGATCGCGGTCGTCGCGCGCGAGGCCTGCAACGATACCATGTCGGACCGGGCCTATGGCTTTGCGGTCGACCTGGTCTCGATCGGCGGGCGCAACAATCGTCGTCTGCACAGCGGTTGCTGTTCCATCTCGTCTAGGTAACAACCCGCAGCGTGAGATTGATCCGTCCCCCTTTCGGCAAGAGCCGGGAGGACCCAAACCGGATGCGGTCCACCCCGTGATAGGCCAGGCGCGCCTCGCTCCCCATGACCACCACGTCACCAGAGGTTAACCAATGCGACGCCGTTTTGCCGCCGCGCCGCGCCTCCCCCATACGGAACAAGGCATCATCGCCCAGACTGATGGATAGAACCGGCCATGAAAAATCGGCCTCATCCTTGTCCTGATGCAGCCCCATGCGGGCATCTTCGCCATAATAGTTGATCAAACAGCAATCCGGCAGACGATCAGCGCTGACCAGTCGTCGCCAGATTTGCAAAATGGCGTCAGGGATTTCAGGCCAAGACGTGCCGCGCGGATGGTTTGGTGCATATCGGTAGCCTTTGGAATCCGTGATCCAACCCAGTGATCCAGCCGCCGTCATGCGCACGGACATCGGTTTGCCGGAGGGCGTGCGTGGGCTTATCAGCGGCGCGGCCTTTAATACACCGCGAAGATCCTCAACCAGCGCCCGCTGCGCATCGGGGGTCAGGTAAGCCTTGTGAATGTCAAACCCGTTTACGCGCAGCGCCGTCATCGCCTTGATTGATCCCCGTTTTTCCTGTTCCGCCTTCTTAGTCGGCAAATTGAGGCGGTAAAAAGCCTAAAACCTGCATCGAAGGATGGTTGCAGCAGCACCAGCACAACCATATATACCCTCTGACGCGCGGCCGGGCTGACCCGGCCGTGTTCCCAAGAACCGGGGCGGGGATGCCGAAACGGGTCCTCAATCAGCCCCAAGACATCGCCTAATTGAAAGGGATCGAAATAAATGAGCAAAGTGATCGGTATCGACCTTGGCACCACCAACTCCTGTGTGGCCATCATGGACGGCCCCCAACCCCGCGTGATCGAAAACGCGGAAGGTGCGCGGACCACCCCGTCGATCGTCGCCTTCACCGATGAAGAGCGGCTGGTCGGCCAGCCTGCGAAACGGCAGGCAGTGACAAACCCCAACAATACAATTTTTGGCGTCAAGCGCCTGATCGGCCGTCGCAACGACGACGCGGATTTGGCCAAGGACAAGAAAAACCTGCCTTTCGCCGTGATTGACGGCGGCAATGGCGACGCATGGGTCGAAGCGCAGGGCGAAAACTATTCGCCGTCGCAGATCTCGGCCTTCATTCTCGGAAAGATGAAAGAGACCGCGGAAAGCTTCCTTGGCGAGGACGTCACGCAGGCCGTCATCACCGTGCCCGCCTATTTCAACGACGCCCAGCGTCAGGCCACCAAAGACGCCGGCAAAATCGCCGGCCTAGAAGTGCTGCGTATCATCAACGAACCGACCGCTGCGGCGCTGGCCTATGGCCTCGACAAAGAAGAAAGCCAGACCATTGCGGTCTATGACCTTGGTGGCGGTACCTTTGACGTGACCATTCTGGAAATCGACGAAGGCCTCTTTGAAGTGAAATCCACCAACGGGGATACGTTCCTGGGTGGTGAAGACTTCGACATGCGTATCGTTAACTACCTCGCCGACGAGTTCAAGAAAGAGCATGGCGTCGACCTGAC
>JABSSB010000066.1 GCA_013214715.1 Paracoccaceae bacterium
GCCAAGTTCCGCGCGCCACCTCGGTCCCGGATTTGTTGAAGCGGGTCGTTTTGCCGGTGCTTGAATTCTCTAGTCAGAAAGCCGTGAATGTTCCGTCGCGAATGTCACGCACATGCAGGGTGGTATCAAAGAGAGTACTTGGCAAAACGGGCGCAAAAGCTGCGTGCCGTCCATTTCCCAACCACCGCTGAATGTGACGACAAATCGTCGTTAATTACAAAAGGGGTCGCGCAGATATAGGTATCAAGCAAAGCAGAAGTTGTTGGTATTGTATTAGCTTTTAACTTGTAAACACTAATAAAGTGAATAAAAAATGCGATTTCCAAAGTGTGAATTGCGTCAGATCACCGCGACGAACCGGTTTTTTGCTTTCACGCCCACCTTAAATTGTGCCAACATCCGATGATGAGGAAAGAAAACCACATGGACGCCACTAAAGCAGGTGACCTAACCGATCAGGGCATCGTCACGGGCGACCTTGATTCGCTGTCGTTTGGCGTTCTGATCCAGATTGTGGGCCGCTATGTCACGGCTGAGTTGGACATGCATTCCCGGCGGCTTGGACTGGCGTCAGGGCAGCTGAGCCTGCTGGGCATGGTGCAGCGCCGTCCGGGTCTGTTGCTGTCGCAATATGCCTCGATCCTGAAAATCGATGATGGCACCCTGTCGCGCTATGCCATTCGACTGGAGGAGCGTGGCTATGTCACGCGCGAACGGCATCGCGATGACAGCCGGGGGATTGCACTTATCGTGACCGAGCTCGGCAAGGACGTGACGCTGGAGGTGCGCAACTCCCTCGAGACGGTGAGTGAACGATATGACAGTCTTGCCGGCGCAGATCTGATCGAGTCGTTGGGCAAGGATTTGCGCAGCTTTATGTATGCCCTGGACCCCAGCTTGCGGTCCTGACCGTCAGTTGCCCATCAAGGCCGGGTCGAACGGGTATTTGGTCAGATTCTCGAACCCGTTTTCGGTGATCAGAACCTGATCTTCGAGCTTGATCGAGAAATCGCCGCCAACCTCTCCTACGGCCGCCTCAACACATAAGACCATGCCCGGCTCAAGCGGGTAGTCATAGGCGCCCGGCACAGCCTTGTCCGGATAGGCCACCAAAGGCCATTCATCGCAGAGCCCAACGCCATGCATCAGGCAGCCGTATTTCTGGGCCTGAAACTTGTCATCCAGAACATGGGTATTGGCTGAAAGCTCGGGGATCATCACGCCGGGTTTGAGCATGTCCATGTTGGTCATGATATGCTCGTGCGCGTGCTGCATCGCATAGATCATGTCGGCGCGCGGCTTGCGGTCGCCGATCCACCATGTGCGGGAGATATCGACACAAATCCCGTAAGAGCCGATCAGGTCCGTATCAAAGGCCAAGATTTCATTGTTTTGCACGATGCGCGGGCCGCATTCCTGAAACCATGGATTGGTGCGTGGCCCCGACGCCAGAAGCCGGGTTTCGATCCATTCGCCGCCGCGGCGGATGTTTTCGGCATGCAGGACCGCCCAGATGTCGTCTTCGCTGACCCGCCCTCCGGGCACCTGGCTACGGGCAAAATACTCCATCTCGGCCATGGCGGTTTCGCAGGCATGGCTGGCGCAGCGCATGGCCAGGATTTCATCCGGTCCTTTGATGGCGCGGGACTTTTCGGTGACCTCTTCGCCTTCCATGATCTCGAAGCCCTGCGCTTCGAGAGCGCGCAGCCCGTGCAGCATGATCTTGTCCACGGCCAGCTTTTCATGGCCCGGCGCATGTTCGGCCAGGATCGTGCGCACGTCGTTGGAAAAGACATCTGCGGCCATATCGACCTTGTCGCCCCGGTCGAAATAGAACAGATCTGCGCCTGAGCGCACTTCACGCACGAGCGGGTTGAATGACGACAGAAAAGGCGCGTTTTTGTAATCCCAAAGCACCATATGCCCATCGGCGCACAGCAGGCAGGCGCGGAACGGGTTATGCGTGTTCCACAGCTGCATATTGGTGCTGTCGGTGGCATAGCGGATGTTGAGCGGGTCGAACATCAACACCCCGGCATAGCCGCGATCCACGACATGTTGCGTCAAACGCTCCCAGCGGAACCGGCGCATCCGCTCCAGGTTGGGCAGGGTCAGTCCTGCGGCTTCCCATTCGGAAAAAGCCAGTCGGGTGGGGCCGATTTCGATGCGATTGGCGTCATTGGGCGTGCCATCGCCCAGACGCTCGCCGCGGGCCGGGTCGATTTTGCGGCGATCGCGGTAATGCTCGGTCATGTGGCTGTCCTCCCGCAGCGTTATGTCTGGCATCCTGTAAGCCACGATGAATGGCGTCCAATTCGTTCGCGACAGGGTGCAATGTCGCTTTTGGCGCTCGGTTTGGGGTTTACCCGGCTGCGCCAGGGGCTAGACAAGGTGCATGTCCGACACGCTGCACCGCCGCATTCCGCATGATGTTTTTGCCCCTTTGCCATTGCCGGGGGTGCGTCCTCTGCCGTCCAAGGATTGGCTGATCTTTGATGAAGCTTTTGCCGGGCAAATGGCTGAAAGGGACCGCCTTTTGGCCGAACGGCGTCAGGACGTGATCGCGATGCAGGAGAGCGCGCGCCCTGCGGCTGAGGAGCTGTTGGATATGGTTCTGTCCAAGGCTTATCCGGGCGCAGCAGACCACGTTGATCGGTCCGATGGGGTCACGGTGCCCATCCTGCGCGACGATCCGATGGGTACGCTGGCGCGGCTGGTGCAATGCGATCTTGTCCTCATGCAAAAACCCGAAGGCCAGAGCGAGCATGTCCTGACAGCCGCCGCCTTGCTGTTTCCGGCGTCTTGGACGCTGGCGCAGAAATTCGGCCGCCCGCTTCTGCGTATTCATGACCCCGTCGACAGCTATGATGAGGCTGTCGCCAAACGGGTGCAGCGGCTGTTTGACGGGGTGCAGGTGGACAAACCGCTCTGGCGGTTCAACGCTTTATGGTATGCCGACGCCGTGCTGCACCAGCCAAGACCAGAGGGCGGAGAGCGCCCGCAACCGGCTGCGGGGGCGCCACGCTTTATGCGATCCGAGCGACAGGTGATCCTGCGTCTACCGCGCACATCTGCGGTTCTGTTCGGGATTCACACCTATCTGATGCGCGAAGACGATTTGCGCGCAGGCTGATCAGGCGCCCAGAACGCGCGCCACCTGAACAAAAACCTCGGTCTGCTGCGCAGCCAGGATGAGCGCGGCATAGCCCATCAGATGCGTGTTCAGGCGCAGATCTTCGCCGCGCATCAAGTTGACCGCTGCCATGGCGGCAGCCACGGGGGCTGCAATGAAGATCATCATCAGCGTCATGGCCCAGACGGTCAGCCGTTCGGCTGTGCTGGCAGGTTTGGCCGGTTTCACCTCATCGGGCAGTCCAGCTTGCATCCACAACGGGTCATGTCGGAAGGCATTCATCAAAGCGGTTTCATGATCGACCTTGATCAACCCGGCTGCGATCCCTTCCTTGCCACGCGCACGGATGGCTTCGTATTGCAGGTCCAGCATCGGCTGGCTGTCATCCACCGAACCAAATCGCGCCGCTTTCTCCATGGCCGGCAAGGTGGACCCGGCGCTGCGTGGCGGCGTCACATCGGAAAAGGCCGAACAGAATTGTCGCGCGGTCAGCACCACGTCGGGATCGAGCCATTGCACTCGCCGTGCATCCAGTGCCTCGACCAGACGATAGAGTGTCACAACAAGCAATAACTGCATATGATCGGCGTCAACGAGGGTGCCTGGTAGGGGGCTTAGCACGATTTCAAGATGTTTGAACAACGCATCCAGCGGCACATGTTCGTCGTCTTGAAGGTCGTCGGGCCGCGGCATCGGGGTCAGCGAAATCTCGACCCTGCAGGCCGAGGTCGTGATACGGGATCGTGTCGAGCTGATCGCGCTTTGGCGTTCAACATGGTGACCATAGTCGAACAAGGATGCCGCAATGATGCGGTTGATCTGATCCAGCGGAGCGCTTTTCAGCGTCCAGAATTCCACGCCGCCAAACTGAGCATAATTGTCTTGTGTCACCCTTTTGGCTCCAAATCTGTCCAGCCCTGCTTGAAAATCATCAAAACTTGGAAAAAATAGGGCCGAAACCGGGAATTTCTGAACAAAGCGCCAGAAAATACCTGTCAAAGATCAGGCCTTGCCACAAAAAAGGGCGCCGCAGACGCGGCGCCCTTTCGAAATCCGCCAGTCAGGATCAGCAGCTGTAATACAGGCTATATTCCACCGGGTGGGGTGTGTGCTCGTAGGCTTCGACCTCTTCCATCTTCAGCTCGATATAGCCTGCGATCTGGTCGCGGGTGAACACGTCACCGGCCAGCAGGAAGTCCATATCGGCCTGCAGTTCTTCCAGCGCTTCGCGCAGGCTACCGCAGACGGTGGGGATGCCTTCCAGCTCTTCTGCCGGCAGGTCATAGAGGTTCTTGTCCATCGCCTCGCCGGGATCGATCTTGTTAGTGATCCCGTCGAGGCCAGCCATCAGCAGAGCGGCAAAGCACAGATAGGGGTTCGCCGACGGATCGGGGAAGCGGGCTTCGACGCGCTTGGCTTTGGGGCTTTCGGTCCACGGAATACGTACGCAGCCCGAGCGGTTCCGGGCCGAATAGGCGCGCAGAACGGGGGCTTCAAAACCCGGGATCAGGCGCTTGTAGGAGTTCGTGGACGGGTTGGTGAACGCGTTCAGCGCCTTGGCGTGCTTGAGGATGCCACCAATGAACCACAGCGCCTCATCCGACAGATCGGCATATTTGTCGCCTGCGAAAAGCGGCTTGCCGTCTTTCCAGATCGACATGTTGCAGTGCATGCCGGTGCCGTTATCGCCTGCGATCGGCTTGGGCATGAAGGTGGCCGACTTGCCGTAGGCATGCGCCACGTTGTGGATCACATACTTGTATTTCTGCAGCTCATCACCCTGCTTGGTCAGGCTGTCGAAGATCAGGCCCAACTCGTGCTGGCACGACGCCACTTCGTGGTGGTGCTTGTCGACCTTCATGCCCAGACGCTTCATCGTCGACAGCATTTCCGACCGCAGATCCTGCGCTTCGTCCACCGGGTTCACCGGGAAATAGCCGCCCTTGACGCCGGGACGATGGCCCATATTGCCCATCTCATATTCGGTGTCGGTGTTCCAGGAGGCGTCGGTTGCGTCGACCTCATAGGCGACCTTGTTGATCGAGGTCGAGAAGCGCACATCGTCGAACAGGAAGAATTCGGCTTCGGGGCCGAAATAGGCAACGTCACCGATACCCGAAGACTTCAGATAAGCTTCGGCCTTCTCAGCGGTGCCGCGCGGGTCACGGTCATACGCTTCGCCGGTGTCGGGTTCCACGACCGAGCAGTGCAGGCAGACGGTTTTTTCCGCGTAGAACGGGTCGATATAGGCGCTTTCGGTGTCGGGCATCAGCTTCATGTCGGAAGCTTCGATCGACTTCCAGCCTGCGATCGACGAGCCGTCGAACATGAACCCTTCGTCGAGGAAATCCTCGTCAACCTGGTCCGCCATCACGGTCACGTGCTGCAGCTTACCGCGCGGGTCGGTGAAGCGGATGTCGACATATTCCACGTCTTCATCGGCGATCAGTTTAAGAACTGCGTCCTTGCTCATTCCCTGTTTCCTTCGTCTCTCTGGAATGGTGGTTTACAGCGCGTCCGACCCGGTTTCCCCGGTGCGGATGCGGATGGCCTGTTCGACCGGTGAGACAAAGATTTTGCCGTCCCCGATCTTGTCTGTCTTTGCGGCGTCGACGATGGCTTCGATCGCTGCGTCAAGCTGGTCATCATCAAGGATAACCTCGATTTTCACCTTGGGCAGGAAATCGACCACATATTCGGCGCCACGGTAAAGCTCGGTATGTCCTTTCTGGCGACCAAAGCCTTTGACTTCGACCACGGACAAGCCCTGGATGCCCACCTCCTGCAGGGCCTCCTTGACCTCATCAAGCTTGAACGGCTTGATGATCGCTTCGACCTTCTTCATTTGGCGCTCCTTATAACCTGCGTTGGAGCTAGGACAGATCACTTCCCCTTCCGACCCTCAATCGGATAGCTTGAGCAGGCGCGGCAAAAAAGAGCGGAGCGCGAAGGGCGTGCCTTGAAATTAATCGAGATGCATAAAAAATGAGCGAAAATGAATCGCAGTCCACAGCGATGACACAGCTTTTGACGGCGGCTCAGATGCGCAAGGCGGAACTGTCAGCGATCGAGGCCGGTATGGTCACGGGACTGGAACTCATGGAACGGGCAGGGCGGGGCGTGATCGAGGCCGTGTTCGCGCATTGGCCGGATCTGGCGCTGGATGGGGGCTCTGCCCCCGCGGCTGCGCCGCTCCCCCGGGGTATTTTGAAAGAGAAGAAAACCGCGGTGATCCTGTGTGGCCCCGGCAACAATGGCGGCGACGGGTTTGTGGTGGCGCGGCTTTTGCATGGGCAGGGATGGGAGGTGAATGTCTTTCTTTATGGGGACGTGGATCGCCTGCCGCCGGATGCGGCCGAAAACCATCGACGATGGGCAGAGATCGGGGAGGTCACCTGTCGCGCCATTGATCCTCCGCCCTTGATGGACGACAGCTTGCATGTCAGGTCGCATGTCGATCTGGTGGTTGATGCGCTGTTTGGCACCGGGTTGACGCGCTCTTTTGGGGGCCTGTTTGCAATGTTTGCTGACCCAACAGTGCAAGCTGCCATGGCCGGGCAGGGCACGCGAACCGTTGCGGTGGATGTCCCTACGGGACTTTGTTCCGATAGCGGGCGCGTGCTGGGCGTCTGTATTCCGGCTGATCTGACCGTGACATTCCATTCTATGAAGCCGGGGCATCATCTTGCCGATGGGCCTGCCATGTGTGGCGCGGTCAGAGTGGTTGATATCGGGTTGAACACCGCACCGCCCTGCGCCGCGGAGGAACTGTCCCATATTGCAAAACCGCCGGCGCCAAGCCTGCTGACGAAATCTACAACGGGCCACAAGTTTTCGCATGGTCATGCTCTGGTTCTGACAGGCGGGGCCGGGCGCACCGGCGCGGCGCGGCTTGCCGGGCGCGCGGCCTTACGTGTCGGGGCGGGATTGGTCACATTGGCGGTGCCGGGGGCGGCGCAGCAGGAGGTGGCCTGCCAGATCACGGCCTTGATGCTGCACCGGGTGGACGATGGGGGCACGCTGGCGGAGGTTTTGAAGGATGATCGCCTGACCGCACTTTGTCTTGGGCCGGGCCTTGGCTTGAGCGAGCGGCAGGCGGGGCTGGTCGCGGCGGCGCTTGAGGCGCGGCGGCCGACGGTGCTTGATGCTGATGCGCTGAGCTTGGTCGCGGCCGACAAAGCCTTGGCTGAGAGGGTGCATGATGGATGCGTGCTGACCCCGCATATGGGGGAGTTCCGCCGCCTGTTTCCTGATCTTGCAGACAGGCTTGAGGGCAAGCCGCGAACCGGCCCTGCGTTTTCCAAACTGGATGCAGCGCGGGCTGCAGCGGCGCGGGCCGGATGCCACGTGTTGATCAAAGGCCCGGATACGGTCATCGCTGCGCCGGAGGGGGCCGTGACACTGCAATCGTCGTACTATGGACAGGCGGTGCCCTGGCTGGCCACAGCTGGAGCCGGAGATGTGCTGGCCGGGATTATTTGTGGTTTGCTGGCCCGCGGCCTCGACACAGGGTGCGCTGCGGCCGCAGGGGCGTGGTTGCACAGTGCCGCCGCGCGGCGCTTTGGGCCTGGTTTGATTGCCGAAGATCTGCCCGAACAAATTCCTGCTGTTTTGCGTGATCTGGGTGCATAAGGTCCGGGCCGTGATTTTGCCTCTCGCAACTCCTCGCTGGCTTTGCTATCGGTGACGCCGGATGCGGGCGTGGCGGAATTGGTAGACGCACCAGATTTAGGTTCTGGCGCCGCAAGGTGTGGGAGTTCGAGTCTCCCCGCCCGCACCAAACAGCCGGTATGCGTCTTTTCGCCACAAGCCTGACTGAGAGCGGCAAACTCCACGGTTATATGGTCAAATGCACACAGTTGCGGAAATCGCCTACACGTGTTGCGTGCATCGCAATTGACGTCATGCCAGCTTCACGCTTCTGTTATCCAATAGGAATATCAAATGAATCGCGCGACTTGCGCGGAATTTTACCAGTGAGGATGGCGATCATGCGTATCTCGACAATTTTGTCTGCATCGACTGCGATACTGGCAGCTGCGGCTGTTCCAGCGGCGGCGCAGCTGAAATATGAAAATGCATCGGGCGGGTCGGTGCTGCTTTATGGTCAGGTGACCCCCACGATCCAATCGGTCAATGACGGCGAGTCGACGACAACCAGTCTGGTCGACAACGACCACGCGAACACCCGCGTCGGGGCATTTGTGACGCAGCCTTACAATGCTGGTCAATTCAAGTTCAATTTCGAAACTGCTCTTGGCGCGCCAGCAACATCCAAGGTCAGCCAGACATTCGAGCCGGACTGGACGTGGAATCGGACCAACCTGCGGAAGATTGATTTCAGTTTCGCCGCCGATTGGGGAACGGTTTACGCAGGGCAGGGGTCGATGGCGACCGATGGCGTTGCGCAAAACGATCTGTCCGGCACCACACTGACCACCTATGTCGCGTCAAGCAATGATGGCTATGGCGATTTCGAATTCCGCAATGCCGATGGCACCTTGTCGGGTGTGCGGATCGACAGCCTCAACAGTGACTTTGATGGCACACGCAAAGGTCGGGTGCGCTATGACTCGCCGTCTGTCAATGGCTTTGGCATCCGCTTTGCTGCTGGCAAGGAAATTCTGTCCAAGGCGCCGGGAGCCTCGGACGACAGCTTCTATGATGCGGCGCTGACCTATGCGAATGATTTCGACACGGTCGAAGTGCAGGGCGCTGTCGGTTATGCCCAGCAGCAACGCAAAAATGCCAGCGATGTGAAGGACACGTTTGGCTCGGTCTCGGTGTTGTTCCAGAGCGGGTTCAATATCACCCTTGCAGCCGGGTCCAGACAGAATGGCGGGCAGTACACCTATGGCAAGCTTGGCTACAAGGCGAACTGGTTCCAGGTCGGCTCGACCGCGATCGGGATCGATTATTATGACGGCAAGGATTTCAACAGCACGTTGGTGAATGACCAGTATAACGCCTATGGCTTCGGTGTGACGCAGACATTCACGAATGTCGGGATGGAAGGCTATTTTGGCTATCGTCGGCATAATCTGAAAGCCACCGGGCAAGACTATCAAGACATCGATGGCTTCCTTCTGGGGGGACGCTGGAAGTTCTGAGCACCCACCCTATGCAGCCTTGCAACCGCGGTCCTTGGTGGCCGCGGTTTTCGTTTGCTGCGGCCTGTGGATGATTTCCCGTATCGTCAGGCCAAAACCGCTTGCACCCTTGCGGGACAGTCAATAGAACGCGCCAAACTCTGACCGTCCGGCCCGCAAGGCGCCGGACGCTACATTTCATGGGGAAACATCAAATGCAGGTCACCGAGACGCTGAACGAAGGGCTCAAGCGCGCCTACGCCATCACCGTCACCGCCGACGAGCTGGACGCGAAAGTCAATGAAAAGCTGGTCGAAGCGCAGCCCGAAGTTGAGATGAAGGGCTTCCGCAAAGGGAAGGTTCCGATGGCGCTGCTGAAAAAGCAGTTCGGCCAGCGCCTGATGGGCGAAGCGATGCAGGAAAGCATCGACGGCGCNATGAGCCAGCATTTCGAAGACAGCGGCGACCGCCCTGCAATGCAGCCCGAGGTCAAGATGACCAATGAGGACTGGAAAGAAGGCGACGATATCGAAGTGGCCCTGTCCTATGAAGCGCTGCCNGAAATCCCCGAGGTTGAGCTGTCCGGCATCGCTTTGGAGCGTCTGGTTGTGAAAGCCGAANATGCGGCCGTGGATGAGGCGCTGAACAACCTGGCCGAAACCGCCAAGGATTTTGACGCCCGCGACGAGGGCGCCGCGGCAGAGGATGGCGATCAGGTTGTCATCGATTTCCTGGGCAAGGTTGACGGCGAAGCCTTTGATGGCGGTGCTGCCGAGGATTACCCGCTGGTTCTGGGCTCCAACTCCTTCATTCCCGGCTTTGAAGAGCAGCTGGTCGGCACCAAGGCGGGCGAAGAAAAAGACGTGACCGTCACCTTCCCCGAGCAGTATCAGGCCGAGCATCTGGCCGGCAAAGAGGCTGTGTTCACCTGCACCGTCAAAGAGGTCAAGGCGCCCAAAGCGGCCGAGATCAATGACGAACTGGCCACCAAATTCGGCGCCGAAGATCTGGCCGCTTTGAAAACCCAGATCAGCGAACGGCTGGAAGCCGAATATGCTGGTGCTGCCCGTGCCGTGATGAAGCGCGACCTGCTGGACAAGCTTGACGAGCTGGTCGATTTCGATCTGCCGCCCTCGCTGGTCGAGGCCGAGGCGCAGCAGATTGCGCATCAGCTGTGGCACGAGGAAAACCCTGAGGTCGAAGGCCATGATCACGAGAAGATCGAGCCGACAGATGAGCATAATGATCTGGCCACCCGCCGTGTGCGTCTTGGTCTGCTGCTGGCCGAACTGGGCCGCAAGGCCGAGATCGAGGTGACCGATTCCGAGATGACGCAGGCGATCATGAACCAGGCCCGCCAATATCCGGGTCAAGAGCGTCAGTTCTTCGAGTTTGTTCAGCAGAATGCTCAGATGCAGCAGCAGCTGCGCGCGCCGATCTTTGAGGACAAGGTCGTCGATTACGTTGTCGAACTGGCCGAGGTGGCCGAGAAAGAAGTGTCGAAAGACGATCTTGAAAAGGTTGTCGAGGCGATGGACGACGCGTGATCGTCGCCAAATGACCGGATTTGGGCCGTCCCGATTGGGGCGGCCTTTTTTTGTGCCGAGTGGCTCCCGCCCGATGTCGCGCCGATCCTTCGGCTCGGCGGCTCCACCGCGTTGGGCATGGCGCCGCGCACGCGGGTGCGCGGCGCGGATGCGCATGGGGGCGACGTTGCGCGCAAACTGTGATTTGATCCATCCCACGCGCGATGCTTTGGGATCAGCGCGGTCCGTATGAGTTTGGGAGGATTAGATGGATCGTTATCTTGCAGAAGCACTTGGGACCTTTGTGCTGGTCCTGGGGGGCTGCGGCAGTGCTGTTCTGGCGGCAGGCGTGGCGGATGTCGGGATTGGCTGGGTTGGGGTCAGCCTAGCTTTTGGCCTGACCGTTTTGTGCATGGCCTATGCGGTGGGCGGCTTATCAGGCGGGCATTTCAATCCGGCGGTCACGCTGGGGCTCGTGGTGGCCGGGCGCCATGATATCAAAGACTTGCCGATGTATTGGGTGTCACAGGTGGTCGGAGCCATCATTGCAGCGGCAGTTTTGTTCGTGATCGCCAGCGACGCGCCAGGGGCAGAGTTGGGCGGGTTCGCCTCCAATGGCTATGGCGCGGCCTCGCCTGGGGGGTATGGGTTGGTCGCATGCGTTGTCACCGAAGTGGTCATGACCGCCATTTTCCTTGTGATCATCNTGGGCGCCANATCGGACAAGGCTCCGCCNGGCTTTGGGCCTTTGGCCATCGGGTTGGGCTTGACGCTGATTCACCTTGTGTCGATTCCTGTGACCAACGCGTCTGTGAATCCGGCGCGCTCGACAGGCGTGGCGTTCTTTGCCGATGGTCCTGCCTTGGCGCAGCTTTGGATGTTCTGGGTTACACCGCTTGCCGGTAGCGTCCTCGGGGCCGTGATCTGGGGCTTGATGGACCGCAAAGACTGAACCGCAACCGCGCCGGGCGCGACAGCGTCCGGCGCCGGGCCCAAGCGTGGAACGCGCGGGAGCGCCACCGGCCGGATTATCTCAGCCCGGTTTCATCCAGAAGCCCGGCGGCTTTGGCTTCGGGGTAATAGCCTTTGGCGTATAAAAAAATCGCTCGATCCTCATCACCTTCGGCAACCAAATAGGCACCGCGCAAATAGCGCCCGGCATATTTCAGGTTGGTTTCGGCATCCAGCAGATCACTTGGCTGTCCCGAAAACCCTTGGGATCGCGCCGTGGCCGGTAGGATTTGCAACAGCCCGTAATACGGCCCGTTGCGCGCCCAGGGGCGATGGGTGCTTTCGCGAATGGCCAGCCGATGCACCAGCTCGCGTGGCATGTCATAGAGATCAGCATATTCATTGATCAGTGCCCGAAGTTCCGGCGTTTCATTGGGGTAAAGTGGCGGGTCGAAGGGCTCTGGATCGGCGGTGGCACAAGCGGCCAGACCACACAAAACCAACAGGCTGAGAAGGCGGGGGATCACCGGCGGTCTCCTTTGCGTTTGCCCGAAAATGACTCGCAGCTTCGCCACAGCAAGGCAAGCCCGGTGACAGGCTTCCGGCAAATGACCGCCGAGATCAGCGAACCCCGTCCAGCGCGGCCAGCGCGCCATCGATATCGCCGACCGTGTTGTAATAATGCGGCGCGATGCGCAGCAGGACAGGCAGGTTACGGCGCTCTGAATCGATCCGCGTGCTCGACGGTGCGGATGCCCCGATCGTATAGCCCAGTGCTGCCAGCGCGGTGCACACGGCGTCGGGCGCGGGGCCGTCCAGAGTAAAGCTGACAATCCCACAGGGATCAGAGCCAAGATCGCGAACCGTCGCGCGGGGCAGGGCGTTAAGGCCCGCGCGGCAGTGATTGGCAAGCTCGCTCACCCGCGCGGCGATGGCATCAATCCCGATCGCATCAGCATAGTCCACCGCCGCCTTTAACCCGGCGCGCAACGCATAGGCGTTTTCCCAGGTTTCAAACCTCCGCGCGTCGCTGCGCAGATCATAGCGATCCCGCGCCACCCAAGGGGCCCCGAAATGGTCGATCATTGCGGGCTCCAGCCGATCCAGCCACTCGGACCGCACATAAAGGAACCCGGTGCCGCGCGGGCCGCGCAGGAACTTCCGACCCGTGGCCGAGAGCATGTCACAGCCCAAAGCGTCGACATCAATCCGCATCTGCCCCGCCGCCTGACAGGCGTCCAGCAGATAGGGTACGCCATGCGTACGGGCGATCTGGCCGACCTCTGCGGCCGGGTTGACCAGCCCACCATTGGTTGGCACCCAGGTGATGGCGATCAGGCCCACATCAGCGCCCATCTTCCGCTCCAACGCGTCAAGGTCCAACTGGCCGGATGCGTCGGACGGGATGATGTCGATCACCAGATCATCCCGTTTGGCGCGCTGAAGGAANGCCACGTAATTGGCGGCATATTCCGCTTCGCAGGTCAGGATGCGGCTGCCTTTGGCNAGGGGCAGNGCATAGAACGCATGGCACCACGCCACGGTCGCGTTTTCCATGATTGCGATCTCGCGCGGCGCGGCGTTCACATGCCGCGCGACTGAGGCATACAGCCCGTCCAGCACCGTCTGCTGCTGCGCTTGCGCCTCATAGCCGCCGATCTGGGCCTCAAGCTGAGTATAGGTCACCACCGCATCCACAACCGGTTGCGGCATCAAGGCGGACCCGCAGGCCAGCAGATGCGTCCCGTGCATCAGGCCTGGCGTCTCGCGGCGTATGCGATCAACATCAATGGGGGAGGTCATGTGCCGGCTCCGTCATGTGTGGTGCTCAGTGTTCAATCAGCGCGACAGGAGTCCAGTGGTTTTTCGCGACGGTGCAAAGCAAAACGCCCCGCCAAATCAGGCGGGGCGTTTAATCTGTTTGAAGGTCAGGCCCTGTGGATCAGGATTGCGCCTGGTCTTCGGGGGTTTCGACCAACCCGCTGTCGCCATCGTCATCGTCCGACGCGGCGGAGCCGATATCGTCGAACAGTTCGGCGATTTCGAACTCTGCTTCAGCTTCTGCCTCAGCGGCCAGTTCCTGGATCGATTTGCCCGAAGCCTGCAGTTCGGCTTCTTCTTCCGACCGCGCCACGTTCAGGGCGATCTCAACAGACACTTCGGGGTGCAGAACCACGGCCACGCTGTGCAGGCCCAGGTCTTTGATAGGAGCCGTCAGGACAACCTGCTTACGGTCCACCGAGAAGCCAGCTTCGGTCGCAACCTCGGCGGCGTCACGCGGCGTGACCGAGCCATACAAAGCACCCGAATCAGAAGCAGAGCGGATCACGATGAACTGCTGGCCTTCCAGGCGGCCTGCGAGATCTTCGGCTTCTTTCTTGGTTTCCAGATTGCGTGCTTCCAGCTGCGCTTTCTGGGCTTCGAACGCTTTCACGTTCATCTCAGACGCGGTCAGCGCCTTGCCCTGCGGCAGCAGGAAGTTGCGGGCATAGCCCGGCTTGACGTCAACCACGTCACCCATTTGGCCCAGCTTGGCCACACGTTCGAGAAGGATCACTTGCATCGAAGTCTCTCCTTATTTCACGGCGTAGGGCAGCAGGGCGAGGAAGCGGGCGCGCTTGATCGCGCGGGCCAGTTCACGCTGCTTTTTCGCCGAAACGGCAGTGATACGCGAAGGAACGATCTTGCCGCGCTCAGAGATATAGCGCTGCAGCAGACGGGTGTCCTTGTAGTCGATGGCGGGTGCATTGTCGCCCGAGAAGGGGCAGACCTTGCGGCGGCGGAAAAACGGTTTTGCAGCCATTGTCTAAGTCCTTTCCCAGATCAGTTCCGGCGCTCGCGGCGGTCGCCACGATCACGCTCTTCACGCTTTTGCATCTGCACGGACGGGCCTTCTTTGTGCGTGTCGACCTTGATGGTCAGTACGCGCATCACGTCTTCATGCAGGCGCATCAGGCGTTCCATTTCCTGAACGGCGGTGGCCGGCGCGTCGGTGCGCAGGAAGGCATAGTGGCCCTTGCGGTTCTTGTTGATCTTGTAGGCCATCGTTTTGACGCCCCAGTATTCATGGTCGACCATGGCTCCGCCATTATCGGCCAGAACGGCCCCAAAATGTTCGATCAGACCTTCGGCCTGCGCGTTGGACAGATCCTGACGCGCGATCATGACATGCTCATAAAGCGGCATGTAAGCTCCTGTTTCTATCAAGGCGCATTTCAAAGGCAGGGCGGTTCATCCCGGTCGCGGCCCCACCACGAGAGTCTGCGCGGATCACGTGTTGCGACGGGATGATGCGTTATACACAGGCTGACGCGCAGAGCAAGGGGGCGGGGGGTATTTTAGCGCATTTGGATAAATGCGCCGGTCTTGGCTATGCAGGGTCCTAATTCGGCCATATTGCTGCGCGGGAATACCGCCAAGACACCACAGGCAGCGCCCGGCTGGGGATGCGGCAAAAGCACAATGATTATAATACGATAAGGATTCAGGGTGGCATGGCATTTCAGGACATCGCGGCATTGCGCGAGCTGACGCCGGGCGCGGTGGCGCAGCCGCGCGCTGCGTTCAACCTGACCCAGCCGGGGCGCGTCCGGCTGGCCTATGAAGGGGCCCGCGGCGTCATGACGGTGACGTTCCGGGTCTTGGGCGTGCTTTTCGTGCTGATGGCTCCGCTGATGTGGTTCTGGCCGCAAGGCGGGGTCAGTGACCTGGATGCCGTCACGCTGAAATTTGGCACCACTTTGTTTTTGCTGCTCAGCGGGCTTGTGCTGTTGATGCGCAACCATCAAGACGCGCTGCCCGAGGTTGAGTTCGACATTGCGCGCAAGGAAATGCGGCTGCGCCAGCGGGATATGCGCGGCCGCTGGGACATCAGCCTGACCTATCCGTTCGAGGCCTTGGCAAGCATCCGCGTGACCGAAAGGGTCATAAGCGTGGAAAACACAACCGGGCAGACCGTTTTACAAATGCGGCTGCGCGATAGGGCGTCGGAAGATGTGCTCAGGTCGCTGCTGTCGGATGACTTCGCCCATATGGGCTGACGGGTCGACCGGGACAGGAAGTCCAGCACCAGCGGATTGAACAGAGCGGGGCGCGCGCGCATGGGCCAGTGGCCGGCCTCGATCACCGCGACTTGAGCCTGCGGCATGGTTTGGGCGGTGGCTTTGAGGTCCTTTGCAGTCACGCGCTTGTCGAGTTGGCCATGAATGAACAATGTCGGCGTCACGATGTCCGGCAGGCTTTCGGTTGGAACGGTCTGCAAGCCGCGCCAGCCCGGCTCACCCGGCTGTAATTGTGAAAAGGTCTCACGTTGGCATCTTCAAACATGGCCCGCACCATTTATGTTGTGATCAGCCACGTGGATCGCCAGCAAAAGCGC
This sequence comes from Paracoccaceae bacterium, assembly GCA_013214715.1. Classification (GTDB taxonomy): domain Bacteria; phylum Pseudomonadota; class Alphaproteobacteria; order Rhodobacterales; family Rhodobacteraceae; genus JABSSB01. Next base: position 16,078 of record JABSSB010000066.1, read on the forward strand.
TGCCCCCCGTGCATGGACACGCTGACGCAGCTTGCGCGGTTCCGCGCCTGCCTGTCCATGATATCGCTCAGTCAGGCGCCCAGATAGGCCACTATGACCAGATGCATGTCGTTCACAAGCCACGTTTGCTCAGCGACAACGGCTCAAGCTACGTCTCAGGGGATCTGGCCGAGTGGCTGCAGGACAACGGCATGAAGCACTCCCGCGGTGCGCCGTATCATCCGCAGACCCAGGGCAAGATCGAACGCTGGCACCAGACCCTCAAGAACCGCATACTGCTCGAAAACTATTTCCTGCCCAGCAATCTTGAAGCCCAGATCACAGCCTTCGTCGATCACTACAACCATAAGCGCCTCCACGAGAGCCTGAACAACGTCACGCCAGCCGACGTCTACTTCGGCCGCGACAAAGCCATTCTCAAACAACGCGAAAGGATCAAACGAAAAACACTCGAAGCGCGGCGCTTGCATCACCGCAAACACGCCGCATAATCAAAACAACCAGATGAGCCAAACTCTCGCTGCGTTCAGGCCGCCATTGGTCCCAAAAACTCTGACGACCGACAGGCCTATGCCGGCGCGACATGGGCCGAACATGACGCGCAAGAGGTCATCGCGCTTTACAAGGATGACCCTGACAGCC
>JABSSB010000067.1 GCA_013214715.1 Paracoccaceae bacterium
ATCGTGTTTGGCGGCAGTTGGGGCGCGACTTTAGGGCTGATCTATTCTCAATCGCACCCGGATCGGGTGATGCGCCTCATCCTGCGCGGTGTCTTTCTGATGACCAAGGATGAGCTGAATTGGTTCTATGGCGGCGGCGCTGGGCGGTTTTGGCCGGATACCTGGGCGCGATTCATCGACCCGATCCCAGAGGATGAACGCGACGATATCATCGCCGCCTATCACAAACGCCTGTTCTGTGGCGATATCCCGACCGAGATTCGCTATGCCCGGGCGTGGTCGGCTTGGGAAAATGCGCTCGCCTCGATCCATTCTACTGGATATTTCGGTGACAGCCCCGGAGATTACGCCCGCGCCTTTGCCCGGCTTGAAAACCATTATTTCAGTCATGGTGGGTTCCTGCGCGAAGATCAGCAGATCCTGAACAATGCCCATTTGCTCGCCGATATCCCCGGCGTGATCGTGCAGGGCCGGTATGACATGATCTGCCCGCCGGCGGCCGCCTATGATCTGGCGCAACGCTGGACGGCTTGCGATTTGCGGATGATGCGTCTGGCCGGGCACGCCCTGTCCGAACCCGCCATCAGTGCCGAACTGGTCCGCGTTATGGATGGCATCGCCGAGGAGATGGCCTGATGTCCCGGCTTGATCGTCGCGCATTATTCACATCCGGTGCGGCGGCTGCCCTGCTGTCCGCCGCGGGCATGTCAGCACAAGCTCAACCGCGCCGCGGCGGCACTTTGCGGATTGCAGTGCAGCGTCGTCAGGCGCCCTGCCCTATTGAATTGGGTGCCTGTTATGAAACCCTGACCGATATTGGCGCCGATGGCGTGTTGCGCCCCTTGTTGGCAACTCGCTGGGACAGCGCTGATGGGCGGAATTGGCAGATAACCTTGCGCGATGATGCGCTGTTTCACGATGGCACGCCGGTCACGGCACAAGCCGTGGTCGATAGCCTGGCACCGCGCTTTCTCTATCTGTCGGCGCGGGACGACGTGACGCTTGATCTGCTGTTGCCGTCGGTATCACCCAACCTGCCTTGGCAACTGGCTGATCTGTCTTTGTCCGTTCGCGGACCTGCCGATGTCGGCAGCGGGTTTTACCGTTTGAAAGATCGCAGTGCAGGGGGACATTTCCTCGCCGACCGCGTGACCCCCCATCACCGCGATGGTGAAGGCGGCTGGGCTGACCGTGTTCAAGTGGTCGCTATACCCAATGCCGCGGTCCGTGCCGAGGCCCTGCGAGATGGTCACGTTGACGTGGCCGAGCTGCCGGCCCGCGAGGGTCTGCGCGGGCGCTTTCAGTATCACCCGTCCGAAACGGATGCTGCTTTGGTGGCCCGGCTGGAGGTGGCAGTTCCCCCGCGGGTGTCGGACCACGCGCCTTTGGATGGTGGGCGTCTGGCCGAGCGGTGGGGGCTGGTCTGAGGGGCCTTGCATAATCCGAACCGGGGGCGTATATGCCCCTCAACAGCGGCGCGTCGGGTGGTTGTCCCGAAGCTCCACCGGAAATTATGACGGGCCGCGCGCCCGTTTTTTTGTGTTTGGAAACCGCATGAGCAATGATCTGATCGCCAAAGCCGCCATAGACCGGCGTCTGGCCGAGATTGTCGGCCCTGTGATCGAAGATATGGGATATGAGCTGGTCCGCATCCGTCTGATGTCGGGCAAACAGACGACTCTGCAGATCATGGCCGACAAGCCTGAAGGCGGGATCGAGGTTGATGACTGCGCCGAGATTTCGAACGCCGTTTCGGCCGTTTTGGATGTCGAAGACCCGATTCTGGATGCCTATGCGCTTGAAGTATCCTCGCCCGGTATCGACCGACCGCTGACGCGGTTGAAGGACTTTGAGATGTTCGACGGCTATGTCGCTAAGGTGGAAACCACCGAATTGATCGATGGCCGCCGCCGCTTTCGCGGGGAACTGGCCGGGGTCGAAGGTGACGAGGTGCTGATCACCATTGATGAAGGCACGATCGGCTTGCAATTTGACTGGCTTAGTGATGCCAAGCTGGTCCTGACCGATGATCTGATCCGCGACATGTTGCGCCAGCGCAAGGCCGCCGGGCAGATTGATGAAACCAAATTCGATGAGATAGAGACTGAAGGGACCGACGCGTCCGAAAGGGAGACCGACTGATGGCCATTACATCCGCCAACCAGCTGGAACTGCTGCAAACCGCCGAAGCGGTGGCGCGCGAAAAGATGATCGATCCCAGCCTGGTGATCGAAGCAATGGAAGAAAGCCTCGCCCGGGCGGCCAAAAGCCGTTACGGCGCCGAGATGGACATCCGTGTCTCGATCGACCGCAAGACCGGTCGCGCGACATTCACTCGCGTGCGCACGGTGGTCGAAGATGAAGAGCTGGAAAATTATCAGGCCGAATTCACTATTGAGCAGGCCCGCCAGTATCTGGATGATCCCAAGGTTGGCGATCAGTTCATCGAAGAGGTTCCACCGGTAGAACTGGGCCGAATCGCTGCGCAATCGGCCAAGCAGGTGATCCTGCAAAAGGTCCGCGAAGCTGAACGCGACCGCCAGTTCGAAGAATTCAAAGACCGCATGGGCACGATCATCAACGGTCAGGTCAAGCGCGAAGAATACGGCAATGTCATTGTCGATGTGGGCACGGGCGAGGCCGTGCTGCGCCGCAATGAAAAGATCGGCCGCGAAGCCTATCGCCCCAATGACCGCATCCGCTGCTTTATCAAGGATGTGCGCCGCGAACCGCGCGGGCCGCAGATCTTTTTGTCGCGCACCGCGCCGGAATTCATGGCCGAACTGTTCAAAATGGAAGTGCCGGAAATCTATGACGGCATCATCGAGATCAAAGCCGTGGCACGTGACCCGGGTTCGCGCGCGAAGATTGCGGTGATCTCCTATGACGGCTCCATCGACCCGGTTGGTGCCTGCGTGGGTATGCGCGGCAGCCGCGTGCAGGCCGTCGTGAATGAGCTTCAGGGCGAAAAGATCGACATCATTCCGTGGAATGAAGATCAGCCGACCTTCCTGGTAAACGCGCTGCAGCCGGCGGAAGTGTCCAAGGTTGTTCTGGACGAAGAGGCTGAGCGGATCGAAGTTGTCGTCCCGGAAGAGCAGCTGTCGCTGGCGATTGGTCGTCGCGGTCAGAATGTGCGCCTTGCCTCGCAACTGACCGGGCTGGATATTGACATCATGACCGAAGCGCAGGAAAGCGCGCGGCGTCAGAAAGAGTTTGAAGCCCGCACGCAGCTGTTTATCGCCGCGCTGGATCTGGATGAATTTTTTGCCCAGCTTCTGGTGTCCGAAGGCTTCACCAATCTGGAAGAAGTCGCTTATGTCGAGCTGGATGAACTGCTGGTCATCGACGGTGTGGATGAAGGCACCGCCGAAGAGTTGCAGGCCCGCGCCCGCGATTTCCTTGAAGAACAGGCCCGCAAGGCGTTGGAATCGGCCCGTGAACTGGGCGCGCAGGACGACCTTATTGAATTTGACGGCCTCAGCCCCCAAATGGTGGAAGCACTTGCCAAAGATGGCGTGTTCACTCTGGAAGATTTTGCAACCTGCGCGGATTGGGAACTGGCTGGCGGCTGGACCACCGTGGACGGCGAGCGTGTAAAGGATGACGGGGTTCTGGAACCCTTTGACGTGTCGCTGGAAGAAGCCCAGAATCTTGTGATGACCGCGCGTGTCATTCTGGGTTGGGTCAACCCGGATGATCTGGTGGTAGATGACGAAGAAGAAGACACCGAAGAGGAGGCCGAGGCCTGAGGCCTCGGAGCCTGACGCGTGAGCCGCGGCGGTCGTCATAAATCCCGTGAAGACGGGCCGGAGCGAAAATGCCTTGCCACCGGTGAGAGGGAGCCAAAATCCGGGCTGATACGTTTCGTTGCGGGCCCGGATGGGCAGGTCGTTCCGGACATCGCCGGAAAGCTGCCGGGACGTGGTGCTTATGTGGCAGCCGATCGCGACGCATTGGCTGTTGCGGTGAAGAAGAAATTGTTCGCGCGGGGGCTAAAGACGCAAGTTTCAGTCCCGGATGATCTGGTGGACCAGGTCGAAGCGCAACTGGCGCGGCGGGTGGTCGATCTGATCTCTCTGGCGCGTAAATCCGGCGATGCGGTTGCCGGGTATGAAAAGGTCAAGACCTGGCTGGACACGGAACGCGCCCGCGTTTTGATCCAGGCCAGCGATGGATCAGACCGTGGAAAGAGTAAATTGAGCACTCCGCATTATGGTCGGTATATCGGCTGGATCACGGCGGATGAGCTGGGTCGGGCGTTTGGACGTCAAACTGTGATACATGCAGCCCTCGCCTCTGGTGGTTTGGGGCCGCGTGTAGTAGAGGAAGCCCAGCGCCTCAAAGGGGTGCGGATGACCAGCGACGGGACCGCCCGTCGGGAAGGACGATAGGCTGGAATGAGCGATACAGACGGCAAGAAGACATTGGGTTTGCGCGGCGGCGGTGGCCGGTCGGGGAATGTGAAGCAAAGCTTTTCTCACGGGCGGACCAAAAATGTTGTGGTCGAGACCAAGCGCAAGCGCGTTGTGGTTCCCAAACCCGGCGCGAACAAAGCCGGTGGCGCTGGCGGCACAGGTGCGGGCAGCAAGCCCGGTAACATCACCGATGCCGAAATGGCCCGCCGTCTGAAAGCCCTTCAGGTGGCCAAGGCGCGCGAGGCCGACGAAAAAGCCAAGCGTGAGGCCGAGGAAAAGGCGCGCGCGGAAGAGCGGGATCGTCGCCGGCGCGAAGCCGAGGAAAAGGAACGCGCCCAGCGCGAAGCCGAAGAAAAAGCCCGTCAAAAGGCCGAAGACGAAGAACGCGCGCGTCAGGAAGCCGCCGAATCGGCCCGCAAAGCCAAAGCCGCAGAAGAAGCGCGTGCCAAAGCTGCGCCCGCGGGTGGCGATGCTGGTCGCGCAGATCCTGGCCCGGCCCGTTCGGGTGGTGGGGCGCGTCCAGACGCCGCGCCGCGCAAGACCGATCGTGAGCGTGAGCAGCGCCAGACGCGCGGCAAAGGTCGTGACGACAATCGCCGGTCTGGCAAACTGACGCTGAACCAGGCGCTGTCTGGCGGCGATGGCCGCCAGCGGTCCATGGCCGCGATGAAACGCAAGCAGGAGCGCGCCCGCCAGAAAGCCATGGGTGGAGCGGCCGAACGCGAAAAGATTGTCCGCGACGTCCAACTGCCCGAAGCCATTGTGGTATCCGAACTGGCCAACCGCATGGCGGAACGTGTCGGCGAGGTTGTAAAATCGCTGATGCAAATGGGCATGATGGTCACGCAGAACCAGACCATTGATGCCGATACCGCAGAACTGATCATTGAAGAGTTCGGCCACAAGGTTGTACGCGTATCGGATTCGGACGTTGAAGACGTGATCGAATCGAAGGACGATGCCGAAGACGATCTCAAGCCGCGCCCGCCGGTCATCACGGTGATGGGCCATGTTGATCACGGCAAGACCTCTCTTTTGGATGCGATCCGCAACGCCAAGGTTGTGTCGGGCGAAGCTGGGGGCATCACGCAGCATATCGGTGCCTATCAGGTGAAAACCGAAGAAGGCACACCGCTGACCTTCCTTGATACGCCGGGCCACGCAGCCTTTACCTCGATGCGCTCTCGTGGGGCTCAGGTGACGGATATCGTTGTGCTGGTTGTGGCGGCCGATGACGCGGTGATGCCGCAGACGGTCGAAGCCATCAACCATGCCAAGGCCGCCGAAGTACCGATGATTGTGGCGATCAACAAGATCGACAAGCCCGATGCGGAACCAAACAAGGTGCGCACCGATTTGCTGCAGCACGAAGTGATCGTCGAAGAAATGTCGGGCGATGTGCAGGATGTCGAAGTCTCTGCCATGACCGGTCAGGGCCTAGATGACCTGCTGGAAGCCATTGCGCTGCAGTCGGAAATTCTGGAACTCAAGGCTAATCCGGAACGCGCCGCTGAAGGCGCCGTGATCGAAGCCAAGTTGGATGTGGGCCGCGGCCCTGTTGCCACTGTGCTGGTTCAGCGTGGCACGCTGAACCAGGGCGATATCTTCGTCGTGGGTGAGCAGTGGGGTAAGGTCCGCGCGATGGAAAACGACAAGGGTGAGCGCGTCAAAACCGCTGGCCCGTCGGTTCCAGTCGAAGTGATGGGCCTGAACGGCACACCCGAAGCGGGCGACGTTCTGAACGTGGTCGAAACCGAAGCGCAGGCGCGGGAAATCGCAGATTACCGGGCCAATGCCGCCAAGGAAAAACGCGCCGCTGCTGGTGCGGCGACCACACTTGAACAGCTGTTGGCCAAGGCCAAGGAAGACGAAAACGTGGCCGAAATGCCCATTCTCGTCAAAGCCGACGTGCAGGGCTCTGCCGAAGCCATCGTTCAGGCGATGGAGAAGATCGGTAATGATGAAGTGCGCGTGCGTGTGCTGCATTCCGGTGTGGGCGCGATCACCGAAACCGATGTCGGTCTGGCCGAAGCCAGCGGCGCGCCGATCATGGGCTTTAACGTCCGGGCCAATGCCACGGCACGAAACACCGCCAACCAAAAGGGTGTTGAGATCCGCTATTACTCGGTGATCTATGACCTTGTCGATGACGTGAAAGCTGCGGCCTCTGGCCTGCTCAGCGCCGAGATTCGCGAAAACTTCATCGGCTATGCCGAGATCAAGGAAGTCTTCAAGGTGTCGAATGTTGGAAAGGTCGCTGGTTGTCTTGTCACCGAAGGCGTGGCCCGCCGCTCGGCCGGCGTACGCCTGCTGCGTGACAATGTGGTGATCCATGAAGGCACGCTGAAAACGCTCAAGCGTTTCAAGGACGAAGTGGCCGAAGTCCAGTCCGGTCAGGAATGCGGTATGGCGTTTGAAAACTATGACGACATTCGCCCCGGCGATGTGATCGAGATTTTCGAACGGGAAGAAGTGACACGCTCGCTCGACTGATACCGTTTAGAAATGAAAAAAAGGCGCGGGTCCCGATGGATCCGCGCCTTTTTCATTGGTGTGAGTGGTGTAATTGACGCCTCACATATCACGAAGCCCTATGCTTTTGGATAGGTGAACTGCTTGACGTTGGGTCAAAGCCAGTCGCGCAGAATCGGGATCAAGGGGATATCGGCGGGCGGCATGGGGTAATCTCGCAATTCGTTGGCACGAGCCCATTTCAACACCTGTCCCTCCTTCGCGCGCGGCACGCCGTCCCATTTGCGGCAGGCGAACAACGGCATCAATAGATGGAAGTCATCATAGCTGTGACTGGCAAAGGTCAGTGGCGCGAGGCAGCTTTCCCAGGTGTTGATGCCCAGTTCTTCGTCCAACTCGCGGATCAAGGCGGCTTCGGGTGTCTCGCCGGGTTCGACCTTGCCGCCGGGAAACTCCCAAAGGCCGGCCATGGATTTGCCCTCGGGCCGTTGCGCCAGAAGGATGCGCCCGTCGCGGTCGATTAGCGCAACGGCAGAGACCAAAACAACCTTCATGACCGATAATCCGCGTTGATTTCGATGTAGCGGTGGGTGAGATCGCAGGTCCATACGGTCGCTGAACCGTCTGACAGGCCCAGATCGACACTGATCACCAGGTCTTGCCCCTTCATATAAGCGGCGGCGTCTGCTTCGGTGTATTCCGGCGAGACCCAGCCCTTTTCTGCGACCAGAATATCGCCAAACCGGATCGACAGCCGGTCCCTGTCAGCTTCGGCCCCAGATTTGCCGATAGCCATAACGATGCGGCCCCAATTTGGGTCTTCCCCGGCGATGGCGGTTTTGACCAGCGGTGAATTGGCGATGGCCAGCCCGTGTGTTTTGGCGTCCGTGTCCGAGGCTGCGCCCGAAACGTGGATTTCAACGAATTTTGTCGCCCCCTCACCGTCGCGCACAACCTGATGGGCCAGATCCAACATGACCTGTTCCAACGCGGCCTCAAACTCGGCATGACCCGTCGCATCTACTCCGGCGGCACCAGTAGCACAGAGCATTAGGCTATCGGAGGTCGAGGTATCACTATCCACCGTAATGCAGTTGAAGGTCTGATCCGTCAGCCTGCCAAGAAGGCCCTGCAACGCGGTTTGGTCATGGCCTGCATCGGTGAAGATATAAACCAGCATGGTCGCCATATCCGGCGCAATCATGCCCGAGCCTTTGGCAATGCCTGCGATGGTGACAGAGGCCCCGTCAATCTTGACCTGAGCCGATGCACCTTTTGCAAAAGTATCGGTCGTCATGATCGCTCGCGCCGCCCCATCTATCGCGGCCGGATCAAGGGAGGTGGTCAACTGATCAAGATGGTTCAGTATCCGGTCATGTGGCAGGATTTCCCCGATCACCCCGGTTGAGGCGGTAAAAACGCGATCCGCTGCTACGCCGGTTGCCTGCGCAACCGCTGCAGTGATGGCCGCGACAGAAGCCTGACCATGCGCGCCTGTAAAGGCATTGGCATTTCCGGCATTGACCAGAATAGCGGCTTGGCCCTTTGTTTCGCCGCCAAGCTTGGCCTGACAATCCAGAACGGGCGCGGCGCGTGTCGCCGACCGCGTGAACACGCCAGCCACGGCGGTGCCGGGTTGCATCACCGCCAGCATCACGTCTTCCCGGTCCTGATACCGAACACCGGCAGCGCAGCTGGCAAAGCGAACGCCCCCCACAAGCGGCATGTCCGGAAACCGGGCTGGCGCCAACGGCGAAACAGGGTCTGTCATAGCGTTTTAGTTCCGCAAGAGATCAAGATCGCGCAGTATATCAGGGTTCAGACCGTCGATCGCAGGGCGGTCCACCTCGGCCTGGGATACCAGCGTATCAATGTGTTTGGTAACCGCTTCGCGACGCAGGCCCGCGGCGATCTCCTCGCGCACGGCGTCCAACTCAGGCGCTTCGGTCTGACGGGTATCGTTCAGCACGATGACATGCCAGCCAAACTGGGTTTGCACGGGTGGCGACACCTGACCCAGTTCAAGCCCGATCACGGCGGCTTCGAAATCTGGCACCATCATGCCCTTGCCGAACCAGCCCAGCGACCCGCCATTTGGCCCCGATGGCCCGGTGGAGCGTTCCTGCGCCAAAGCTGCAAAATCTGCGCCACCTTCCAGCGCCTCAACAACGGCGATGGCGTCGGCTTCGGTATCCAGAAGGATGTGAGAGGCGTTGTATTCCGTTTCTCCGCCCGAATTGGCGTAATCTCTGGCATAGACCTCTTCTATCTCACCTTCGGTGGCGGCTGATTGCATCACCTTTTCCAGCGCATCCCCGGCCATCAGAGACCGGGTCTCATTTTCCAAAGCCAGTGCGACATGATCGGGCATATCGGGATTGGACTGGCGCAGCGCCTCTTGCTGGATCAGCTGATCAAGGATCGCATCATAAAGCGTGGTGGCTGGCAGGTTCTGATATTGTTGCGGCAAGGTTGCGGCAGCGAGGATCATATGAGCGATCGTAATCTCGGCTCCATTCACGGTCGCAACCACGGTATCTGGCGCAACATCCTGCGCGGAAACCGGGAGTGGCAGCGAAAGAGCGGCAGAAATGGCCAGAGATGACAAGAAAGTGCGACCTTTGCGCATGGCTTTGATCCTTTCGTCCGGCCCCTTTGGGGGCACGGCGTTGACACGGTTTGTGCCGACCCTTACATCGCCTTGTGGCCTGTTTGGCGGACACGCTGCGCATGTGTCTAAGGGCTGCGAGAATGGTGGGCAAGCCCGCCCAATGCACGAATAAGTCAGATCGGCAGGAGATGTCATGCTCGGTATCGGAACCATCGCAAAAAAGGTCTTTGGCACGCCGAATGATCGCAAGGTCAAGGCAACCCGCCCGCTGGTGGCCAAGATCAACGCGCTGGAGCCTGAGTTTGAGGCCCTGTCAGATGAGGGGCTGATCGCCAAGACCGAGGAGCTGCGACAGCGCGCGCTGGGTGGTGAGAGTCTGGATGACATCCTGCCCGAAGCCTTTGCCAATTGCCGCGAGGCTGCCAAGCGCGCTTTGGGCCTGCGGGCCTTTGATGTGCAGCTGATGGGGGGCATCTTCCTGCATCAAGGCAACATTGCTGAGATGAAGACCGGCGAAGGCAAAACGCTGGTTGCGACCTTCCCGGCCTATCTGAACGCGCTGACAGGCAAGGGCGTGCATGTCGTCACCGTGAACGACTATCTCGCCAAGCGCGACAGCGAATGGATGGGCAAAGTCTATGCCGCTCTGGGCCTGACCACTGGCGTGATCTATCCGCAGCAGCCGGAGGCAGAAAAAGCCGCCGCCTATGCCTGCGATATCACCTATGCCACCAATAATGAACTTGGCTTCGATTACCTGCGCGACAACATGAAGGGTGATCTGGCGCAGGTGCATCAGAAACACCACAATTTCGCCATCGTCGACGAGGTGGATTCGATCCTGATCGACGAAGCCCGGACGCCGCTGATCATCTCTGGCCCGTCGCAGGACCGGTCCGATCTGTATATCGCGATGGACCAGCTGATGCCAGAAATCACCGAAGAGTATTTCGAGCTGGATGAAAAAGCCCGTTCTGCCTCTTACACGGATGCCGGCAATGATTTTCTGGAAGAGCATCTGCATGCGCGGGGGCTGCTTGAAGACGGCATCAACCTTTTTGATCCCGAAGCAACCACAGTTCTGCACCATGCGAACCAGGCCCTACGGGCGCATAAGCTGTTCACCAAGGACAAGGATTACATCGTCCGCGACAATCAGGCGGTGCTGATCGACGAATTCACCGGCCGTATGATGCCGGGCCGTCGTCTGTCCGAAGGTCTGCATCAGGCGATCGAAGCCAAGGAAGGCCTGCCGATCCAGCCGGAAAACACGACGNTGGCCTCGGTCACGTTCCAAAACTACTTCCGGCTTTATGACAAGCTGGCAGGTATGACCGGCACAGCCCTCACTGAGGCCGAAGAATTCGCCGAAATCTATGGCTTGGGCGTGGTCGAAGTGCCCACGAACAAGCCGATTGCACGTGTTGATGAAGATGATCAGGTCTATCGCACCGTATCCGAAAAATACAACGCGATGATCGAGCAGGTCAAAAAGGCGCATGAAAAGGGTCAGCCGGTTCTGGTTGGGACCACCTCGATCGAGAAATCCGAACAGCTGAGCGAGATGCTGAAGAAAGAGGGCATCCCTCATAATGTTCTGAACGCTCGCCAGCACGAGCAGGAAGCCCAGATTGTGGCCGAGGCCGGACACTCTGGCGCTGTAACGATCGCCACCAACATGGCCGGTCGCGGCACCGATATTCAGCTTGGCGGCAATGTCGAGATGAAGGTGCTCAAGGCGCTTACTGAAAACCCCGAGGCTGATCCTGAAATCCTGCGTGCTGAAGAAGAAGCCCGCCATGCTGATGAAAAAGCCGAGGTTCTTGAGGCAGGTGGGCTTTTTGTTCTGGCCTCCGAACGGCACGAAAGCCGCCGGATCGACAACCAGCTGCGCGGCCGTTCGGGCCGTCAGGGTGATCCGGGGCGGACGGTGTTCTACCTGTCGCTTGAAGACGATCTGATGCGGATCTTCGGTTCTGAGCGGTTGGACAAGGTGTTGCGCGGGCTTGGCATGAAAGAAGGTGAAGCGATTATCCACCCCTGGGTGAACAAATCGCTGGAACGCGCGCAGGCCAAGGTCGAAGGCCGCAACTTTGACATGCGAAAGCAGGTTCTGAAGTTTGATGACGTGATGAACGAACAGCGCAAGGTCGTGTTCAGCCAGCGCTTCGACATCATGGGCTCGGACAATCTGTCCGATGTCGTTGGCGACATGCGCCATCAGGTGATCGACGACCTGATTGATCACTACATGCCGCCCAAGTCTTACGCGGATCAGTGGGACACCGAAGGGCTTTATGCACAGGTGATCGAACGGCTGAACATCGATGTGCCGGTGATGGAATGGTGCGCCGAAGATGGTGTGGATGACGAACAAATTCGTGAACGCCTGATCAAGGCTACGGATGAGCAGATAGCCAAGAAAACCGTCGATTTTGGCCCCGACAGCATGCGCAATATCGAAAAACAGCTTCTGTTGCAGACCATCGACAGCAAATGGCGCGAACATCTGCTGCGGCTGGAGCATCTGCGCTCGGTCGTGGGCTTCCGCGGCTATGCGCAACGTGATCCGTTGAACGAATTCAAATCCGAGGCCTTCCAGCTATTTGAAGGCATGTTGGACAGTCTGCGCGAAGACGTGACACAACAGTTGGGCCGTGTGCGTCCGCTGACGGAAGAAGAGCAAGCTGAAATGCTGGCGCAGGCCCAGGCCCAGCAGGCGGAGCTGCAAAAAGCCGCCGAACGGGCCGAAGTCGCCGCCCAGGGCGACCCGCAAAAGGCACGACCGGGCTTTGTTGAGGACGATCCGTCGACCTGGGGCAACCCTGGCCGCAACGATCCCTGCCCCTGTGGGTCGGGTAAAAAATTCAAACACTGCCACGGTCGTCTCTGAGGGATGCTGTGAACAACCTTCTGCGTCATGTCGCGTGTCTTGCCTGCCTTTGGGCGGGCGCGGCATGGGCAGAAGATGTGACGCTGCTGTCGCAGGACGGCGCGGTGGAAATCTCTGGTCAGATTCTTGGATATGACGGAGAGTTTTATCGTGTTTCAACGGATTACGGAGAACTGACGGTGGATGCCTCTGGCGTGCGCTGTGATGGTCCCGGATGCCCGAACCTGACTGAGTTTGTGCCGCAAGTGCGCGTGGTCGGCGCTGCGGTCATGGCTGACAAGCTTTTGCCGGCGTTGATCGAAGGGTTCGCAGCGGATCGGCGGATGCAGGTGTCGCGCGAAGATACCCCCGATGGGGTTCTGTTTTCATTGCTCCGCCCGGCCAGCGGAGATGCCGTGCTGCGTCTGTTGTTGCAAAGCGGGACAAGTGATGACGGCATTGCAGCACTTGTGGCTGGTCAGACCGATTTGGCGCTGGCCTTGCGTGACCTGCGCGCAGAGGAGCGCGTGGCGGCACGCCAAGCTGGGCTGGGTGATCTGCAAGATATCGGTCAGGCGGTGATCGTGGCTTTGGATGCATTGGTGCCGGCGGTTGCGCCTGGCAATCCGGTGCAGGTGATCTCACCAACGGATTTGGCCCGCGTAATGGCGGGGGTCATCACCAACTGGTCCGAGCTTGGTGGAGAAACCGCGCCAATCAATCTGCACCTTCCACCTGCCGGGTCTGGTCTTGCGCAGGCCATAACCGATCGTTTGCTGGCACCGGATGGATTGCAACCGGCCAGTGGCCAACTCCATCCGGACACGCAGGCCGTGGCGCAGGCTGTGGCGGTGGACCCGTTTGGATTGGCGCTTGTGACCCGGACGGAGCTTGGCCCGGCGCGGGCCTTGCAATTATCGAGCGGGTGCGGACATGCCTTGGGCGCAACGCCGCAAACGGTCAAGACCGAAGACTATCCGCTGACAACGCCTTTCTTTCTGTATCAACCCATGCGACGCCTGCCAAAGCTGGGCCGGGATTTCATGGCGTATCTGCAAGGCAGTGAGGCGCAATATGTCGTGCGCGCGGCAGGCTTCACGGATCAGGCTGTAGAGCGTTTGCGCCTTGCGGGTCAGGGAGAGCGCCTGGCCAATGCCATCCTGGCCACGGGTGAGGATGTCACGCTTGATGACGTGCAAGAGATGGTCAGTCTAATGCGCGAAACGGATCGATTGAGCGTCACGATCCGGTTTGAGCCGGGAGCACCTGCACCCGACGCGCAGTCTCGGGGGAATATCGCGCTGCTTGCCCGTGGTCTTGAACAGGGCCGATTTGATGGGCAACGGTTGGTTTTTGTGGGGTTCAGTGATGGCGATGGCGGTGCGGCTGCCAATCGCCGGATTGCTCTGCGACGGGCCCAAGCTGTGCGTGATGCCGTTCTCGCGCAGGCTGAAACCGCCGACTTGGCGCGGGTTGAGATCGATGTGCGCGGCTTTGGCGAGGCGTTGCCGATGGCCTGCGATGATAGTGATTGGGGCCGCCGCACAAATCGTCGCGTTGAAATCTGGCTACGCTGAGCGTTAAAGATATCCCTCGCTGCGGAAACTCAGCTCTCGTGATTTTCCGATGATCAAATGATCATGCAACACCACGCCAATCGCATTTAGCGCCGCAAAGACCTGTTGTGTCATGTCGATATCCGCCTGGCTTGGCGTCGGGTCGCCGGACGGATGGTTGTGCACAAGGATCAAGGCGCAGGCATTCAGCTCCAACGCGCGTTTTGCGACCTCTCGCGGATAGACTGGCACATGGTTGACGGTGCCACGGGCCTGCTCCTCATCCGCGATCATGATATTTTTGTTGTCCAGAAACAGAATTCGAAACTGTTCCGTTTCGCGATGCGCCATAGTGGTGTGGCAATAGTCCAGCAGCGCATCCCACCCGGTCAGCACATGACGCTTGAGAACGCGCGCCCGCATCATGCGTTGTGCCGCGGCTTCGACGACTTTCAATTCGGTGATCAATGCCTCACCGACCCCGCTCACTTCTTTCAACCGTGGTTCCGGTGCTGTCAGAACACGGTTGAAATCGCCGAATTTATCCAGAAGCGCGCGGGCAAGAGGTTTCACGTCTCCGCGTTTCATGGCGCGAAACAGCACCAGTTCCAACAATTCGTAGTCAGGCATCGCATCTGCGCCGCCATTGGCAAACCGCTCTCTAAGCCGTTTTCGGTGCCCGGCAATATAGGATGGCTGTTTGCTGGGGGGAGCCGGCCGCGGTCTCAAGTCCCCTTCGTCAAAAAGTGGCATCATGCCCTCACGAAATCCGGTCATAGCCCATCCTCTTAATTCGGTATGAGATTTACCGATGACGGTAAACGCAACGTTAATTTAGTTGGACGAAACTACTTTTCCGGGTTCACTGGCACCATCGAAGAAGGAGCGTCCCATGTCTGAAATGTCTGATCGTCGCATCGTGGACTTGGTCATACGATTGATGTTGGTGGGTTTGTTCATCTACTCTGTTGCGGTGATGGTCGCACCAATGGCGGGCATCCTGATCTGGGCAATCATTCTGGCAGTGACGCTTTACCCTCTTTGGGATGTGCTGAGGGGCTGGCTGGGCGGGCGCGATGTGCTTGCCTCGGCTCTGCTGACTTTGTTGGGCCTTTTACTGACGCTTGGACCGGTGGCGGTGTCATTGGCAGGGTTGATCAATGGTGGGCTGAAGCTTGCCGACAAGATCCGCGCCGGAGAGACCGTTGTGCCCTCTGTGCCCGACTGGATTGAAAATCTGCCAGTGGTCGGAAACCACGCCGCTGACATCTGGACGTTGTTCGAAACCAATGCGCACACAGCCTTCACCGAATATGGTAACCAAATTCTGGCCGTGGCACAGGGCGTGTTCGGACAGGTGGCCCATTTCGGGCTGGGGCTTATGTTCCTGGCGCTGGCGATGTTG
>JABSSB010000068.1 GCA_013214715.1 Paracoccaceae bacterium
GCCCTCCATCTATCATGCTGGATTCGCGAGATGAATCCCCAAACGGATTTGTGCAACAAAGCTCATCACACGGCTCAGGGGGCCAACCCTTTCCGGAGCAATGGGGCTTAGACTTCTTCGACCTCTGCCACGCCATCAATGCTTTTCAGCGCGCCCTTGATCTGAGGGTTGATCGGGAAGTCCTGACCAAGGGCGACATCGACCTCGCCCGGCAGGGCCGGATCGGTCAGGCAGAGGCTTACGGGACCTTTGCCACCGCTTTTGGTGGTGCGCACCGCCTGATCCAGAACGCTGGCAATCAGCGGGACGGTTGCGCTGTCCTCCACAAAGATGCGCAGGGCCGACCCGCCCGCATCCGCGACCACGGCATCAATCGGCCCAATGGATTTGGCCAGCAGTTTCAGCTGATCGGCCTCCATCGTGGCTTCGACCGTCACCACGACCTTGGATCCGGTTTCCAGATAGTCGCGGCTTTTTTCCAAGGTCTCGGAAAAGATCGTCACCTCATAGGCCCCGGTCGGATCCGAGAGCTGCGCAAAGGCAAAGCGGTTGCCGCGCGCCGATTTGCGTTCCTGCCGCCCCGAAACGCGGCCCGCGAGTTTCGCGATGCACGGCCCGCCACGGGTCTTTTCGGTCAGCTCATCCAGCGTCAATACCTGTTTGCGTTTCAGCGCGGGCAGGTAATCTTCGAGCGGGTGGCCCGACAGGAAAAAGCCGATAGCCTTGGCCTCTTCATCCAATCGTTCGGCGGGCAGCCAGTCGCCCATTGGAGACAGGCGCGGTTCGGGCAGGTCATCGCCGGCTTCACCAAAAAGCGAGACCTGGTTCGACCCTTTCTGCTCAAAAATTGCCGCCGAATAGGCCACCAGCGCATCAAGACTCTCGAGAACCCGACGGCGGTTGCCGTCAAGTTGATCAAATGCGCCCGAGCGGGCCAGCATCTCCAGCGGGCGCTTGCCGACCTTCTTCAGATCAACCCGGCGGGCAAAATCAAAGAGCGTGGCGAAAGGCTTGTCCCTCCCGTCCACCTTGCGACCTTCGGTGACCAGCATCATCGCCTCAACACCGACATTCTTCAACGCGCCCAGCGCGTAGTGCAGCGTGCCATCGCGCACCACGAAGGTCGCCTCTGACCGGTTCACGCAGGGCGGCGCGTAAGGCAGGTCGAGGCCCTTTTTGACCTCTTCAAAATAGACCGCCAGCTTATCGGTCAGGTGGATATCGCAGTTCATCACCCCGGCCATGAATTCGACCGGGTGGTTCGCCTTCAGCCAGGCCGTTTGATAGCTGACCACGGCATAGGCGGCCGCGTGGGATTTGTTGAAGCCGTAATTGGCAAACTTCTCCAACAGGTCAAAGACCTCGCTGGCTTTCTTGGCATCCACGCCGTTTTCAGCAGCCCCCTTTTCGAATTTGGGGCGTTCGGCATCCATCGCCTCTTTGATCTTTTTGCCCATCGCTCGGCGCAGCAGGTCGGCCCCGCCAAGGCTATAGCCTGCCATGACCTGCGCGATCTGCATCACCTGCTCCTGATAGACGATGATGCCCTGCGTTTCCTCAAGGATATGGTCGATGAGCGGATGGACGGATTCGATCTTGCGCAACCCGTTCTTGACCTCGCAATAGGTCGGGATGTTCTCCATCGGGCCGGGCCGATAGAGCGCCACAAGCGCCACGATATCCTCGATGCAGGTGGGCTTCATGCGCTTGAGCGCGTCCATCATGCCCGTGGATTCCACCTGAAACACAGCCACGGTCTTGGCCGCGGCATAAAGCTTGTATGTCGCTTCATCATCCAATGGGATGGCGTTGATCTCGTTCACAGCGCCATCGGGCGGATCGTAAAGATGCGTGCCGTCGGCAGCGATATGCAGATCACGCCCTTCAGATTTGATCTGGTCCACGGCGTTCTGGATCACGGTCAGCGTCTTGAGACCCAGAAAGTCGAATTTCACCAGCCCCGCCTGTTCGACCCATTTCATGTTGAACTGCGTCGCCGGCATGTCGGAGCGCGGGTCTTGGTAAAGCGGCACCAGAGCGTCGAGAGGCCGGTCCCCGATCACCACGCCCGCGGCATGGGTGGACGCATTCCTCAGCAGCCCTTCGACTTGCTGGCCATAGGTCAGAAGGCGGTTCACCACCTCTTCGTTGCGGGCCTCTTCGGCCAGACGCGGCTCATCCTGCAACGCCTTTTTGATCGAGACAGGTTTAACCCCTTCGACCGGGATCATCTTGGAGAGGCGGTCCACCTGCCCATAGGGCAATTGCAAAACCCGGCCCACATCGCGCACGGCGGCTTTGGACAGAAGCGCACCAAATGTGATGATCTGCCCGACCTTGTCGCGCCCGTATTTCTCTTGCACGTAATGGATCACCTCTTCCCGGCGATCCATGCAGAAATCGATGTCGAAATCTGGCATCGAGACACGTTCAGGGTTGAGGAACCGCTCAAAAAGCAGCGAATAGCGCAGCGGATCAAGGTCCGTGATCGTCAGCGCATAGGCCACCAGCGACCCCGCACCCGAGCCGCGCCCCGGCCCCACCGGAATGTCGTGATCTTTGCCCCATTTGATGAAATCGGCCACGATCAGGAAATAGCCGGGAAAGCCCATGCCTTCGATGATGCCCAATTCGAAATCGAGCCGTTCCTGATATTCCTCGACACTGGCCGCATGCGGGATCACGGCCAAACGCGCCTGCAACCCTTCATTGGCCTGACGGCGAAGTTCCTCGACCTCGTCATCAGCGAACTTCGGCAGGATCGGATCGCGACGATAGGCCATAAAGGCGCAGCGCTTGGCGATCTCAACGGTGTTTTCCACCGCTTCGGGCAGATCGGCGAACAGCGTCACCATCTCCTGCTGCGATTTGAAATAATGCTGCGGGGTCAGGTGGCGGCGCGGTTCCTGCTGGTCGACATAGGCGCCTTCGGCGATGCAGATTAGGGCGTCATGCGCCTCATACATGTCGCTGGTCGGGAAATAGACATCATTGGTCGCGACCAGTGGCAGGTCCATCGCATAGGCCATGTCGACATGGCCGCGTTCGGTCAGACGCTCGGCTTCGGTCGGGCCGCCCTCACCGGGATGGCGTTGCAGTTCCACATACAGGCGATTGTGGAAGATGCCAGCCAGACGCTGCATCAGCGCCTCGGCGGCGGGCCGTTGACTGGCCTGCAAGAGCCGCCCCACCGGCCCGTCCGGCCCGCCCGACAGGCAGATCAGCCCATCGCCATATTGCGCCAGCTCGCTGAGCGTGACCTGCGGCAATTGCCCCCCCTTGTCGACATAAAGGCAGGAGTTCAGCTTCATCAGGTTTTCATACCCGGCCTCCGACTGCGCCAGCAGCACCAACGGCGCAGGCTTGCGGGGTTTTTCGCCCGGCGCAGTGTCAACATAGGCCAGATCAAGCTGACATCCGATGATCGGCTGAAGGCCCGCCCCGGCGGCAGAGACCGAAAACTCCAGCGCTGCGAAAAGGTTGTTGGTATCGGTTACCGCAATGGCCGGCATGTCGGCCGCGACGCAGAGATCGGGCAGTTTCTTCAGGCGGATGGCGCCTTCAAGAAGGGAGTATTCGGTGTGAACGCGCAGGTGAATGAATCGGGGATCGCTGGTCATGGCGGGATGGTAGGCGTGCAGCAGCCTGGATGCCAGAACCCAGGTCGATCTTTTCGTCGGGCGGGGTTCACCCCGTCCTACTCTCCCTGCACGGACAGGGGCAGAGGCAATCCGCCGCATTTTTCGCGAAAACGCGAAGCTGTTTCAAATACCACCCCTCGGAGGCTGTCAAAACATTTTGAAATCAATCTGTTGCACAGGGCTAGACGCCTACACTCACGGCGCATAGAAATTCAGCATCGCTCATATTTGGGGCGCAGTTTTGCTTGCCAGTGCGGCCCCCACTTTCCTAACCTGCGGTGCAACAACACAACGGCCCGCCTTTCTTCTACGTCGCATCGAGGAGAGGCAGCAATGGGCGCTCATTGGTAAGGCGACGGGTTTCGGTGATGGATGTCAGGTTTCTTCTCAACGGAGAGACTGTGGAGCTGTCGGACGTGTCTCCGACGCTCACGCTATTGGAGTGGCTGCGCGAGGCGCGGCATCTGACCGGTACGAAAGAAGGCTGCAACGAAGGCGATTGCGGGGCCTGCACAGTGATGGTCACAGATGTCGAAGGCGTTACGGCGCTGAACGCCTGCATCCTGTTCATGCCGCAGGTGGACGGCAAGGCTGTGCGCACAGTCGAAGGGTTGGCAGGCCCGGATGGCACGTTGCACCCGGTTCAGCAGGCCGTGATCGACCATCACGGGTCGCAATGCGGCTTTTGCACACCGGGTTTTGTGATGAGCATGGCCGTAGGTCACATGAACGGCGCGCGGGACCATGACGACCAGCTGGCCGGGAACCTGTGCCGCTGCACCGGCTATGCCCCCATCGTCCGCGCCTCCGAGACGGTCGAAGATCAGCCTGTGCCCGATTGGATGCAGGATACGCTCCCCAAGGCAAAGGGCAATCTGATGCAGCCCGAGAGCGTCGAGGACCTTGCCACGCTCTACGCCGCTCAACCCGAGGCGGTTCTGGTCGCCGGGGCCACGGATGTGGGGCTGTGGGTGACCAAAGGCTTGCGTGATCTGGACCCGGTGATCTTCCTCAACCGCTGTGCGGAATTGCGCGCGGTCACCGATGGTCAGGACGGTCTGCGCATCGGCGCTATGGTCGATATGAACCGCCTGCTTGAAATGATGGAAGAGCGCTACCCATCCTATGCCGAAATGCTGCGCCGCTATGCCAGCCGTCAGGTGCGCGCGGCTGCGACGCTGGGCGGCAATATCGCCAATGGCTCCCCCATCGGGGATAATCCGCCGCCCTTGATTGCCTTGGGGGCCGTATTGCATCTGCGCCATGGTGCCACCCGGCGCAGCCTGCCTTTGGAGGATTTCTTCCTCGACTATGGTAAACAGGATCGCAAGCCGGGCGAGTTTGTCGAGGCGATCACCATCCCCACCCAGCCGGATCGGTTGAAGGTTTACAAACTGTCGAAACGGTTCGATCAGGATATCTCCGCCGTCTGCGGAGCGTTTTCGATTTCGGTGAATGAGGGTCGGGTGAGCGCGGCGCGCATCGCCTTTGGCGGCATGGCCGGAATACCCAAACGCGCTACAGCGGCCGAGGCAGTGCTAATCGGCCAGGCTTGGACGCCTGACACGATCGCCACCGCCGCTGCAGCCTTGGCAGACGACTTCACACCGCTGTCGGATATGCGCGCTTCGGCGGACTATCGGCTCGGCACGGCCCAGCAGATGCTGGAGCGCTATTTCGCCGAGGATACGGGCGATGCGCTGTCTGTGCTTGAGGTGGCACCATGAGCGTTGCCAAGTCCCTGCCCCATGACGCCGCGCGCCTGCATGTAACCGGCGCTGCGCGCTATGTCGATGATATCCCCACACCGGCGGACACTCTGCATCTGGCCTTTGGTGTCAGCACGATTGCGCGGGGTCAGATCACGGCGATGGACCTTGCGGCTGTGCGGGCCGCGCCGGGCGTTGTGGCGGTGCTGACGGCAGAGGATCTGCCCTTTGCCAATGATGTCTCGCCATCGGTGCATGATGAACCACTTCTGTCCGACGGGGCAGTCCACTACATGGGCCAGCCTCTGTTTCTGGTGGTCGCGAGTACCCATCTCGCCGCGCGCAAGGCCGCGCATCTGGCCCGGATCGATTATGCCGAAGAAACGCCGATCCTGACGGTGGAGGACGCTCTGGCGGCCAACAGCAGGTTCGAAGAGGGCCCCCGGATTTGGGAGAAGGGCAGCGCAACGGCGGCGGTGGCGGCCGCACCCCGGGTGGTGTCCGGGCTGTTCGAGATTGGCGGGCAGGAACATTTCTATCTTGAGGGGCAGGCCGCCCTTGCGGAGCCGCAGGAAGGGGGGGATGTGATCATCCGCTCCTCGACCCAGCATCCGACGGAAATCCAGCATAAGGTCGGTGAGGCGCTTGGCATCCCGATGCATGGCGTGCGCGTCGAAACCCGCCGGATGGGCGGCGGATTTGGCGGCAAGGAAAGTCAGGGCAATGCGCTTGCCGTCGCCTGTGCGGTGGCCGCGCGGCTGACCGGGCGGGTCTGCAAGATGCGCTATGACCGCGATGATGACATGATCATCACCGGTAAACGTCACGACATCCGCATCCGCTATCGCGCCGGGTTTACCGAAGATGGCGATGTGTTGGGGGTGGAGTTCTGGCATTACCTGCGCTGTGGGTGGGCGCAGGATCTGTCGCTGCCGGTGGCGGATCGGGCCATGCTTCATTCCGACAATGCCTATTGCATCCCCGCTATGCGGATCGAAAGCCATCGCCTGAAGACAAATACCCAATCGGCCACCGCCTTTCGCGGCTTTGGCGGACCGCAGGGCATGGTCGGGATCGAGAGGGTGATGGACCATGTCGCACATGATCTGGGCATAGACCCTGTGGCCCTGCGTCAACGGAACTACTATGACGCGCTCGGCGAAGGGGGGCTGTCTGCCCCCCGCGCGTCTGCGACGCACCCCCCCGAGGGTATTTCTCAAGAGAAGAAAGACAATCTGACGCCCTACGGAATGGCGGTGGAAGATTTTGAACTGCATGGGATGACCGCGCGGCTGTTGGAGAGCGCAGCCTATGACGCCCGCCGTGCCGCAGTTGCGGATTGGAATGCCAGCAATGACGTGATCAAGAAAGGGCTTGGCTTTTCGCCGGTGAAGTTCGGGATCTCGTTTACGCTGAGCCATCTCAACCAGGCCGGAGCACTGGTTCATGTGTATCAGGATGGGTCGATCCATCTGAACCATGGCGGGACGGAGATGGGCCAAGGCCTGTTTCAGAAGGTCGCACAGGTCGCGGCAAGCCGCTTTGGCGTGGATTTGGAGGCGGTGAAGATCACGGCGACCGATACCGGCAAAGTTCCAAATACCTCCGCCACGGCGGCGTCTTCTGGATCGGATTTGAACGGCATGGCTGTGAAGGCTGCCTGTGACACGATCCGAGACCGGATGGCCGCGCATCTGGCCGAACTGCACCAATGCGCTGTCGCGCAGGTGCGTTTTGACCGTGGCGCGGTGCATGTGGGCGCGGAGGTGATGAGCTTCGCCGAGGCCGCACATGCCTGTTATCTGGGCCGCGTGAGCCTGAGTGCCACAGGCTATTACAAGACCCCCAAGCTCAGCTGGGATCGGCTGCGCGGACAGGGCCGACCGTTTTTCTATTTCGCCTATGGTGCCGCGCTGACCGAAGTGGCGGTGGACACGCGCAGCGGCGAAAACCGCATCTTGCGGGCCGATATCCTGCATGACGCGGGCGCATCTTTGAACCCGGCGCTGGATATTGGACAGGTCGAAGGGGCCTATGTGCAGGGCGCAGGCTGGCTGACCACGGAAGAGCTGGTTTGGGATGAGCGCGGCGCATTGCGCACCCATGCGCCGTCGACCTATAAAATCCCAGCCTGTTCAGACCGGCCGGATGTGTTCAATGTTTCGCTCTGGGATGGTCAGAACCGAGAGGAAACGATCTATCGCTCCAAAGCCGTAGGGGAGCCGCCGTTCATGCTGGGGATTTCGGCATGGCTGGCGCTGAGCGATGCGGTTGCCGCCTGTGGCGAAACCTATCCGGCATTGGATGCACCTGCCACGGCTGAAGCTTTGTGGCATGCCGTACGGAGGGTGCGTGATGCTTGATCTGGAGGTCTTGCGCGACGCGGTGGCGCGTCATGGCGCGGTGACGCGTGTTGTGATCGCATCCCTGCGCGGGTCGGCTCCGCGCGAGGTTGGCGCGGCCATGCTGGTCTGGAATACTGGGCAGAGCGGCACGATTGGCGGAGGCGCGTTGGAATATGACGCAGCCCGGACTGCGCGGCTCATGACCGTGCCTGCGTCGCAATCCACCCATGCATTGGGCCCCGATCTTGGCCAGTGCTGCGGCGGGTCGGTGACCCTCGTGTTTGAGCGCTGGGATCAAGCGCGATTGGCGGCCGCGACGGATGAGGTGTTTGCTCGTGCCATCACCGGCAGCGCGGAGATGCCACTGTCTGTGCGGCGGGTGCTGGCGGATGCGCGCGGCCAAGGCCAGCGCCCCGCCCCGCAACTGCGCGACGGATGGTTGATTGAGCCGGTCTATGCCCCTTCGCGCCCTTTGTGGATCTGGGGGGCGGGTCACGTGGGGCGCGCTTTGGTCGACACGCTGTCGCCATTGCCGGAGTTTGACATCACATGGGTGGATACCGGGCCTGAGCGCTTCCCAGATGCCATGCCCNCAAGCGTGACCGCCCTGCCCGCGGCCGATCCGGCGCGGCTGGTGGTCCATGCACCCGCGGACACAGATCACCTGATNCTGACCTATTCCCATGCGCTGGACCTGGACCTGTGCCACCGCATGCTGGGCCACGGGTTNGGGTTTTGCGGGCTGATCGGATCCAAAACCAAATGGGCGAGGTTCCGCTCTCGGCTGAGCGATCTGGGGCATGGGCCTGCCGAAATTGCGCGCATCACCTGCCCAATTGGCGATCCGACCCTTGGCAAACACCCGCAGGCCATTGCCATCGGCGTGGCCGGGCAGCTAGTGCGGCGGGCGATGACCACGACAGACCAAGACAATAAGGAGATGCGCGCGTGACCGCTCCGCTTTTGAGCCTGACCGGCCTGACCAAGGCCTATCCAGGCGTCGTGGCCAATGATGATGTCTCCTTCGATATTCGACCCGGCGAAGTCCATGCGTTGCTGGGCGAAAACGGTGCTGGGAAATCCACTTTGGTCAAGATGATCTATGGGCTGGTGAAACCCGATAGCGGGCAGATGCTGCTGAATGGCGTCGCCTTTGCCCCCACCGAACCGCGCGCGGCCCGCGCCGATGGCATTGCGATGGTGTTCCAGCATTTTTCGCTGTTTGACGCACTGAACGTGGCCGAAAACATCGCACTGGGGATGGAGATGCCACCGCCCATGCGCGATCTGGCGCGGCAGATCCGGTCGGTGTCGGAAACCTATGGCCTGCCGCTGGACCCCTATCGCACCGTCGGTGATCTGTCCGCCGGAGAGCGTCAGCGGGTCGAGATCATTCGCTGCCTGTTGCAGGACCCCAAGCTGTTGATCATGGATGAACCAACCTCGGTCCTGACACCGCAAGAAGTGCAGATCCTGTTTGAAACGCTGCGCAAGCTGAAATCTGAAGGCACTTCGATCCTCTATATCTCACATAAACTGGAAGAGATCCGGGCCCTGTGCGATCAGGCGACAATCCTGCGGCTGGGCAAAAATGTCGGGGCCTGTGTTCCGTCCGAGACTTCCGCCCGCGACATGGCCGAGATGATGGTCGGCACCTCGCTCCAGACGCCGGAACGCAGCGGGCGGGCTTTTGGGGAGCCGGCGATTGAACTATCCGGCTTGTCTGCCGCCTCGCCGTCAGAATTCGGGACCGCATTGAAGAACATCCATCTGTCCGTTCGCAAAGGAGAGGTGATGGGCATCGGCGGGGTCGCGGGCAACGGGCAGGACGAATTGCTGGCCGTGCTGTCCGGGGAAATCCCAGAGCCATCAGACGCGATAAAGCTGATGGGCCAGCCCATCGGGCGGCTTGGGCCAAACCAGCGGCGCGCGCTGGGCCTGTTGGCCGCGCCCGAAGAACGGCTGGGTCACGCCGCCGCCCCGGATATGAGCCTGACGGAAAACGCGCTGCTGACCGGTGCTGTGCGTGAAGGGCTAACCTCAGGCGGGTTTCTGAGATGGTCGGCCGCACGCGGCTTTGCCGAAAACATCATTCAGGCCTTTGATGTGCGCACGCCCGGCCCCGACAACGCAGCCCGCGCGCTGTCTGGTGGGAATTTGCAGAAATTCGTCATCGGCCGCGAAGTGCTGCAACGGCCCGAGGTTCTGGTGGTCAACCAGCCCACATGGGGCGTGGATGCCGCCGCCGCGGCGGCGATCCGACAGGCCTTGCTGGATCTCGCGGCAAAGGGGGCTGCGATCATCGTGATCAGTCAGGATCTTGATGAGTTGATGGAGATTGCAGACAGCTTTGCCGCGCTGAACGAAGGGCGCTTGTCCGCCCCGCGCCCGACGGCTGAGCTGAGCATTGATGAAATTGGACTGATGATGGGCGGCGCCCACGGGATGGAAGTGGCCCATGTCTAAGGAAGATGCAGCATGATCGTGCTGGAGAAACGACCGCAGCCCTCGAAGCTTTGGGCCTATGGCACCCCGGTTCTGGCGGTACTGTTGACGATGATCTTTGGCGGGCTGCTCTTTGCCGCCTTGGGTAAGAACCCCGTCGACGCCATTCGGACGATCTTTTTCGATCCGGTTTTTGGGGAGTTCGCCTTTTATTACCGGCCGCAATTGCTGGTCAAAGGCGCGCCTTTGGTACTGATCGCCATTGGGCTGTCTTTAGGTTTTCGCGCAGGGATCTGGAATATTGGGGCCGAAGGGCAATACATCATCGGCGCGCTGTGCGGGGCGGGTGTCGCACTGGCTGTTTACCCGTTGGAGGCCTTTTGGCTGTTTCCGCTGATGATCATGGCGGGGGCATTGGGAGGCTGGGCCTGGGCGATGATTCCGGCCTTTCTGAAGGTGCGGTTTGGCACCAACGAAATTCTTGTTTCCCTGATGCTGGTTTACGTAGCCGAGCAGCTTTTGGCGTCGATGGCGCTCGGTCTGCTGCGCAACCCCGATGGGTTCGGCTTCCCCGGCTCACGAAATTTGCAGCAATACCCAAGCGCCCATAATGCCGAGCTGATTGCCGGCACCGGGATGCATCTGGGGGTGGTCTTTGCCCTGATCGCTGTGATCTTTGCGTATGTGCTGCTTAGCCGCCACATGCTGGGCTTTCAGATTAAACTGACCGGCGCGGCGCCTCGCGCGGCGAAATTTGCCGGCGTCAATCCGGCGCGGCTGATCCTGGTTTGCCTGGGCACATCCGGCGCGCTGGCGGGGATGGCGGGGCTGTTCGAAGTGGCGGGCCCAGCCGGGCAGGTCAGCATTGATTTCAACGTGGGCTATGGCTTCACCGCAATCATCGTGGCCTTTTTGGGTCGTTTGAACCCCATTGGCATCTTGCTGGCCGGGGGGTTGATGGCGCTGACCTATATCGGCGGCGAGATTGCGCAAGGACAGTTGGGCTTGCCGGCCGCTGCGATTGACCTGTTTCAGGGGATGCTGCTCTTCTTCCTGCTCGCTCTGGATGTTCTGACCAATTACCGCATTCGCCTGCGCAAGGGGGAGGCCGCCTGATGGACCTGTCTGCAATCAACCCGGTTCTGCTGATCGCCTCTCTGATGGTAGCCGCCACACCCATCCTGCTTGCCGCAATTGGGGAGCTTGTCGTGGAAAAGGCGGGCGTTTTGAACCTGGGCGTCGAAGGCATGATGATCGTTGGCGCGATCTGCGGCTTTGCCATTGCGGTCAACACGGGCTCGCCTTTGGTGGGCTTTGTCGCGGCGGCCATCGGCGGGGCGGTGCTGTCGCTGCTGTTTGTGCTGCTGACGCAGGTGGCTCTGGCCAATCAGGTGGCGTCGGGTCTGGCGCTGACGCTGTTTGGTTTGGGGCTGTCGGCGCTGATGGGGCAAAGCTATGTCGGTGTGAAGCCGCCCGCCTTTGCCAAGCTGGATATTCCCGGTATCAGCGATTTGCCGGTGGTGGGGCCGATCCTGTTTTCGCATGATCTGGTTCTCTATTTCGGGCTGGCGCTGGTGGCAGCAGTCTGGGCGGTGCTGAAATTCACCCGCGCCGGTCTGATCCTGCGCGCGGTGGGCGAAAGCCATGATGCAGCCCATGCACTGGGCTACAAGGTGGTGCGCATCCGCACGATGGCGATCCTGTTCGGCGGGGCCTGCGCGGGCATGGGTGGCGCCTATATCAGCCTTGTGCGCGTGCCGCAGTGGACCGAGGGCATGACAGCAGGTGTAGGCTGGATCGCGCTCGCTTTGGTGGTTTTTGCCAGCTGGAAACCGTGGCGGGTGCTGCTGGGTGCTTATCTTTTTGGCGGCATCACGGTTTTGCAGCTTAATTTGCAGGCGGCAGGCGTTGCGGTACCGGTCGAGTATCTGGCAATGTCGCCTTATGTCATCACCATCCTTGTGCTGGTGATCCTGTCGCAACAAAAGAGCAGCGCCCCGGCGGCGCTTGGCCGGATTTTTCACGCCTCGCAATGAGGCGTTCACATCAAAAAGACGATCAACAAGGGAGATCTCAATGAAACTGAATACGCTTCTGACCAGCGCCGCGTTGGTGCTGGGGCTTGCGGCGGGTGCCGCAGCCCAGGACCGGACAAAGGTGGGCTTTGTCTATGTCGGCCCCGTCGGCGATGGCGGGTGGACCTATGAACATGACAAGGGCCGTCAGGCCGTGGAAGGTGCCTTTGGCGATGCCGTGGAAACCGTGTTTGTGGAAAGCGTGCCGGAAGGCCCGGATGCCGAGCGTGTGATGACGCAGATGGCGCTTGATGGCGCGGATCTGATCTTTACCACTTCTTTTGGTTACATGGACGCCACCAACAACGTGGCCGCCAAATTCCCGGATGTGAAATTCGAGCACGCTACCGGCTACAAGCGCGAGCATCCGAATGTTTCGACCTATTCGGCGCGTTTCTACGAAGGCCGCGCCATTCAGGGCCACATCGCCGGGAACATGACAGAGTCGAACATCATCGGCTATATCGCGTCCTTCCCGATCCCCGAAGTGATCCGGGGCATCAACTCGGCCTATATCCACGCCTCCAAGGTGAACCCGGATGTCGAATTCAAGATCATCTGGGTCTACACTTGGTTTGACCCCGCCAAGGAAGCCGACGCGGCCACGGCGCTGATCGAACAGGGCGCGGACGTGATCCTGCAGCACACGGACTCCACTGCGCCGCAGGCGGCAGCGCAGGCGGCGGGCAATGTCGTGACCTTTGGCCAGGCCTCGGATATGGGGGAATATGCGCCCTTCCCGCGCGTGAGCTCTATCATCGATGACTGGGCACCGTATTACATCGCGCGCACCAAGGCTGTGATGGACGACACATGGGAAAGCATGGACACCTGGGACGGCATCGGCCCGGGCATGGTAGGCATTGGGACAATTTCGGACGCTGTGCCAGCCGATGTGAAAGCCGAAGCGCTGGCAATGAAAGAGGCGCTGGGATCGGGCGAATACCATGCCTTTACCGGACCGCTGAACAAGCAGGATGGCTCGCCTTGGTTGGCTGAAGGCGAAACCGCCGATGATGGCACCCTGCTGGGCATGAATTTCTATGTCGAAGGTCTGACCGGCGAAATCCCACAGTAAGGCCAGATGAGGTCCAAGGAAAAGGCCCCGCAGACGCGGGGCCTTTTTCATTGGACGGCGCGCTCCCGCCCACGCGGCGGGCTTAGCCTGCGGCTCCGCGTCCTAGCGCGGTTTGGGCCGGGCGCGCCGCTGACGCGGCGCGGGGTCACCCCAAGCCTAACGCGATCACCCATAGACAAATCCGATCAACACCAGACCACTGCCCCTTGCGACCAAGAGCGTGACGGCGTCGGACAGACAGTGCCGGACAATGGCAACCGTTCCGCTGAGGATCACCCACCTGAGCATTGAGCCCAAAAAAACTCCAGCCACCACCTGGACCGACTGCGCGCTGGTCGCCGTGCTGGCCAGCCCAAACCGGCAAAAAGCGCCGCAAAGGACAGGATTGTCATCGGGTTGGTCATGGTAAGACAGAACGTGCTGGCGGTGGTTCGGGCCGGTGTGGCCCCGTCATGCGTGCGAGTGGCCGCTTGGGTGGACGCGCGCAAGCTGCGCCAGCCGAGCCAGAGCATGAACGCCCCGCCGCCTACCCGCAGCGGCATATCGACATGCGCCAGAACCGTGGCAAAAGCCGACAACCCAGCGCGCCCAGAACCGCGTAGACACCGTCCGCCAAGGAAGTGCCCAATCCGCCCATCATGCCTGCGACAAAGCGATGCTCCAACGTGCGGAACACGCAGAGCGCTCCGATGGGCCCAAGCGGCGCGGCAATAGCGAGGCCAAGGAGAGGCTTTTGGCAAAGAGCAGATCACCCATCAGCACCCACCTTCGGCATATGTGGGCCTGGCACGGGCGAGGACAAAGCAAGGATTGTTTCACTGCGCCCCAGAAAGCCATGCGCCTTGAGGTAGGCAAGGCGGGCTTCGATATCGGCGGGACGCGCCACGCGGAGCTTGAGCAGGTAAGACCACACTCCGGTCACATGGTGACATTCGATGATCTGAGGTTGCGCCTGTGCATAGGCACGAAACGCGGGCTCATCCGCGTCATCGCGCAGGGCAACCTATAGGAACACCAGAGTGTCCAGATCGAGCCGGGCGGGGTCGAGATCAACAGTGAAGCGGCGGATTACGCCCGAGTCGGTCAGGCGGCGCACGCGGTCATTCACGCTGGACGGCGCCAGCCCGATCGGCGCGGCGATATCGGCCAGTGACTGCGTGCGTCGGCGGCCAAAAGATCGGTGATCTTACGGTCAATGCTATCCATGATCGGTCATTTAATGATCTAGCCATTGATTTGAATTTTTTTGACGATTGCTTTGCAAACCTGCCGTAGGAACACCAATCGAAGTTGACCTCGACCGTTCAAGCAACGGCTTGCGCACATGCCTTGTGCATTGTCTTTGCCAGCAACTGCGTCAGTCTCTGCCAAGCAAGAGGAGGCAGCCCATGGCCAATGACCCATCGGTAGAACAGGACCAGAGCAACGCAGCTGCGCGCCGCGCAAAAGGAGAGTTCGTGCGTGGCGTCAGCGGGTTTCACCACGCGATCGGAGACCCCGATTTCCCGGTGGAGCCGGGCCGCTATCACCTGGTCGTTGCGCTGAACTGCCCCTGGTGCCATCGTGTGACGCTGACGCGGAATG
>JABSSB010000069.1 GCA_013214715.1 Paracoccaceae bacterium
TGACTCACACATCCGCCCCAAACGCCTCAAGGTCGGGGTCGCCGGACGATCACACCGCTGCCGCCATTAGAGCTGGTGCGCCGGGTCAATTACGGAAGCTGAGCCTATTTGGTGTCGGGCCTTGGGCACTAAACAGGTTTTGTCGCCAATAGTGTTCGATCAAAAAACCCTTCTGCAAATCGTTGCTCTCGATTCCGACCGACCACAGTGGTTTCTGCACTGTAGAGGCGATCATGGCAGCGCGCGAACGGAGCAATGCAATCAAGGCAGCCGTCGACGACATAACAAGTGAGCGGCGGGGTAAACCCCGCCCTACACTGCCATCACCGTCAATGCGCCTCGGCCCAGTTCGCACCCTGGCCCGCATCCACGATCAAAGGCACATCCAGATGCACCGCCGGAGCGGCAGCGCCCTGCATGATCTCGCGGGCGCGCGCGATCAAGGGCTCGACCGCGTCCTCGGCCACTTCAAAGAGCAATTCGTCATGCACCTGCAACAGCATCCGTGCCGGCATGCCCTCAATCGCGGCGGGCATGCGGATCATCGCGCGGCGGATTACATCTGCCGCCGTGCCCTGAATAGGCGCGTTGATCGCGGCCCGCTGGGCAAAGCCGGCCTTGGGCCCTTTGGCGTTGATTTCGGGCGTGTGAATCTTGCGGCCAAAGAGCGTCTGCACATAGCCATGCTCTTTGGCGAAGCCCTTGGTCTCGGTCATGTAATCGCGAATGCCGGGGAAGCGTTCAAAATAGCGATCAATGAATCCCTGCGCTTCACCGCGCGGAATGCGCAGGTTGCGCGCCAGACCAAAGCCGGAAATTCCGTAAATCACGCCGAAATTGATCGCCTTGGCGCGACGGCGCACCTCTGGCGTCATTTCGTCCAAAGGCACATCGAACATCTCGGACGCGGTCATCGCGTGAATATCCAGCCCATCGGCAAAGGCCTGTTTCAGCGCATCAATGCCAGCGATCTGCGCCAGAATGCGCAGCTCGATCTGACTGTAATCCAGCGACACCAGCACATTGCCGGGCTCTGCCACAAAGGCCTCGCGGATGCGGCGGCCTTCCTCGGTGCGGATCGGGATGTTTTGCAGGTTCGGGTCGGTCGAGGCCAGGCGCCCGGTATTGGCACCCGTGATCGAATAAGAGGTATGGACCCGCCCCGTATCCGCATTGATATGGGTCTGCAACGCATCCGTATAAGTCGATTTCAGCTTGCTCAGCTGCCGCCAGTCCAGCACCCGGCCCGGCAATTCATGCTCGGTTGCGAGATCTTCCAGCACATCGGCCCCGGTGGCATAGGCCCCGGTCTTGCCGCGCTTGCCGCCGGGCAGGGACATCTTGTCAAACAGGATTTCTCCCAACTGCTTGGGGGAGCCGACGTTGAAGCTTTCGCCTGCCAGTTCGTGAATCTCGGCCTCAAGCCCCGCCATCTTCTGCGCAAACGCGTTGGACATGCGCGACAGCGTATCGCGGTCGACCTTGACGCCACTCATCTCCATCTGCTTGAGCACGGCCACCATCGGCCGTTCCAGCGTTTCATAGACGGTCGTCACCTGCGCCTGATGCAGCTGCGGTTTCAGCACCTGCCACAGACGCAGGGTGATATCGGCATCTTCAGCGGCATAGGGCGTCGCCTCATCAATCGGGACAAGATCGAAGGTGCGCGCCGATTTGCCTGTGCCCAAAAGCGGTTTGATCGGGATCGGCGTATGGCCCAGATAGCGTTCCGACAGCGTATCCATCCCATGCCCATGCAAGCCGCCAAACTGCGCATAGGAAATCAGCATCGTGTCATCAATCGGCGCCACCTCGATGCCGACGCGGGCAAAGATCTTGGCGTCGTATTTCATGTTCTGCCCGATCTTGAGGATCGCCGGGTCTTCCAGCACCGGCTTGAGCATCTCCAACGCCACCTCAAGTGGCATTTGCCCCTCNGCCAGCGCGTCATCGCCAAAGAGATCATCCGCCGCGCCTGCCTTATGCGTCAGCGGGACGTAACAGGCATGGCCCGCCTCAACACAAAGCGAAATCCCGACAATATCGGCCGTCATCTCGTTCAGACCGGTGGTTTCTGTATCCACGGCCACATAGCCGCGCGCCTTGATCCGGTCGATCCAGGCCTCCAACTCGGCACTGTCGCGAACAGTCTCATAAACCGCCTTGTCAAAGGGCACCATCTCCGGCGCGCTGGTCTCGGCCTCAGGCTTGGGCAGTTCTGCAATCACTGGCGGCTCAACGCCCAACTGATCGGCAATGCGGCGTGTGATGGTGCGGAACTCCATCTCGGTCAGAAAGCCCAGCAAGGTCTCCGGATCAGGGTCGCGCAATTCCAGATCGTCAAGCGTGAAATCCAGCGGCGTCGCCTCGTCGAGCTGCACCAGCTTCTTTGACAGTTCGATCTGGACGCGATTGTCGATCAGGCTCTGACGGCGCTTGGGCTGCTTGATTTCTTCAGCGCGGTCCAGCAGCTCTTCGAGAGAGCCATATTCGTTGATCAGCAAAGCCGCCGTCTTGATCCCGATGCCTGGCGCGCCCGGCACATTATCCACGCTATCCCCGGCCAAAGCCTGCACATCCACGACGCGCGCGGGGCCGACGCCAAATTTCTCGACCACGCCATCGCTGTCGATGCGGCGATTCTTCATCGCGTCAAACATTTCGACCCCACCGCCGACAAGCTGCATAAGGTCCTTGTCCGAACTGATGATGGTGACGCGCCCGCCCGCCTCGCGCGCTTGCACCGCCAGCGTGGCGATGATGTCATCGGCCTCATAGCCCTCCAACTCCTTACAGGCGATATTGAAGGCTTCGGTCGCCCGGCGAGTCAGCGGGATCTGCGGGCGCAGATCTTCGGGCATGGCATCGCGATTGGCTTTGTATTGATCATAAAGATCGTTGCGAAACGTATGCGATCCTTTGTCGAAAATCACCGCCAGATGGGTTGGCGCATCGCCCCCGCTTTGCCCTTCGACATAGCGCTGCAACATGTTGCAAAAGCCCGATACAGCCCCCACCGGCAAACCGTCGGATTTACGCGTCAGCGGCGGCAGCGCGTGATAAGCGCGAAAAATAAAGGCCGAGCCATCAATCAGGTGCAGATGACACCCTTTGCCAAAGCTGCTCTTACTCATGCGCGCCCCCTCACATCATCGCGACCCGGATCGGCACAGACACCGTCCCGGCTTTCTTTGCTTCAAAAATACCCAATTCCAACGACGCGGCCAGAGCCCGCGGCTCAAAAAAGAGCCTACCCTTCGCCCAGTTCCACGGCAAAGTCCCGATGCACGTATTTGGCATCGCAATAGGGGCATTCCACCCAGCCCGTCTTGGCCGGGATATGCAGCCAGACCCGCGGATGTCCCAAAGCGCCCTCACCCCCGTCGCAGCAGACGCGATAGCTGTCCACGATCTTGGTCTCCGGCGCGTCGATGCTCATGGGCGAAATCCTCTGGTCAAGTCGTGGCACTTATGCGCGATGCCCGGCAAGGGGGCAAGCCCCGAGACGACGCAGAGCACCCGCGCGCGCGGCCCGCAGGGACGCGCGCGCCGCCCCCAACCGGACGGGTCTCATCTCTGATGAGGCCCTTGCGGGCGGGAGGTTCACCCAATCTCACGCAGCACGGCGCCGGCCAGATAAAGCGATCCGCAAATCAGCACCCGGGCCTGCGGGTCCTGCTCCACGATCTCTGACAGCGCAGCCTCGACGCTCTCGGCCTCCTGCGCCGCCAGCCCGCCCCCCTGCGCGGCCGCAGCGGTCTCAGACGCAGGCAGTGTTGCGGCCTCACCCGGAATCGACACCGCCCAAAGCCTGTCGGCCTGCGCCGCCAGCGGGCGCAGATAGCCTGCGATATCCTTGGTGTTCAACATCCCGCAGATCAGATGCGTCGGGCGCGGCGGCAGATCGGCCAGCAAGGCGCCCAGCGCCTCACCTGCGGCGACGTTATGCCCACCATCAAGCCACAGCTCGACCTCGGGCGCCATCTCGACCAAAGACCCCTCACGCAGGCGCTGCATCCGGGCGGGCCAGTTGGCCTTGATCATCGCGGCCTCAAACGCGTCCTCGCCCTGCCCAAGCGCGCGCAAGGCCGCCAAAGCGGCCCCGGCATTGACCACCTGATGCGCTCCGCGCAGCGCGGGCAGTGGCAGGTCCAGCAGGCCGGTTTCATCCTCATAGACCAGACGCTCATGTTCGACCCGGACATGCCAATGCTGGCCATGGCACAGCAAAGGCGCTCCGACGCGCGCGGCATGGGCTTCGATCACCTCAAGCCCATCCTCATGCTGAGGCCCAACCACACAGGGCACGCCACGCTTCATGATCCCGGCCTTTTCGCCTGCAATCTGGCCCACCCGATCACCCAGAAACTGCTGATGATCCATCGAGACCGGCGTGATCACCGTCACCGCCGGCTGCGCCACCACATTGGTCGCATCGAGCCGCCCGCCCAGACCAACCTCAAGCAAACAATAATCCGCCCTGTCACGGGCAAAGGCGAGCAACGCGGCGCAGGTCGTGATTTCAAAATAGGTGATCGGATCGGTGCCATTGGCAATATAGCATTCATCCAGCAACGCGGTCAGCGCCGGTTCCGAGATCAGCCCGTCCGACAGGCGAATACGCTCATGAAACCGGGCAAGATGCGGCGAGGTATAAACCTGCGTGGTCGCCCCAGCCCCTTCGAGCCCGGCCCGGATCATGGCAAGCGTGGAGCCTTTGCCATTGGTCCCGGCCACATGCACCACGGGCGCCAGCTTGTCCTGCGGGTCATCCAGCTTGCTCAGCAAGGTCCAGACACGATCCAGCGTCAGGTCAATGACCTTCGGGTGCAGCGCCATCATCCGCTCAAGGATGACGTCCGATCCGGGTCTGGTCATTTGGCGGCGTCTGCCGGAGCGTCTTTTTTGACCTCAACGGACTCGGCCGCAGCGTCCTCAACCTCGGTCTCGGCCCCTGCTTCGGGTTTGGGCAGGTCGCCCTTGACCGCTTGCGGCATCCCCATCAGCATCCGGGTGATCGTGATCAGCTCATCGCGCATTTCGGTACGCGGGGTCACACGGTCGAGCATCCCGTGATCCAGCAGGTATTCGGCACGCTGGAAGCCCTCGGGCAGCTTTTCGCGGATCGTCTGTTCGATCACACGCGGCCCGGCAAAGCAGATCAGGGCGTTCGGCTCGGCAATCTGTACGTCCCCCAGCATCGCGTAAGACGCCGTGACCCCGCCCGTCGTGGGATGAGTCAGCACCACGATATACGGCAGCCCGGCCTCTTTCAGCATCTGGATCGCCACAGTGCTGCGCGGCATTTGCATCAGCGACAGGATACCTTCCTGCATCCGGGCACCGCCTGCGGCAGAGAACAGAATCAGCGGGCGGTTGAGCTTAACCGCCGCTTCGGCGGCGGCGATGATGGCATTGCCGACATACATGCCCATCGACCCGCCCATGAAGGAAAAATCCTGCGCTGCCGCGACGATGGGCGTGCGCCCGATCTCGCCAACTGCCACAAGCATCGCCTCTTTCTCGCCGGTGCTTTTCTGCGCGGCTTTCATACGGTCGGGATATTTCTTCTGATCGCGAAAATGCAGCGGATCGGCCAGCGGTTCGGGCACATCGATTTCCGAAAAAATCCCACCATCAAACAGCGCGGCAAATCGGTCGCGCGGGGTGATCCCCATATGATGCCCACAATTGGTGCAGACATTGAGATTGTCCCGCAATTCGCGGTGAAACAGCATTGTGCCGCATTCATCGCATTTGTGCCAAAGGTTCTCGGGCGTTTCACGCCGCGAGAAGATCGAGTTGATGCGCGGGCGGACGTAATTTGTGATCCAGTTCATCGGGCGCCTTGTGGTTGAGCGGTTCCAGGCATTGTCGCGGCAGAAATACGCATGCCGTAGGAGAATTGCAATCAGACGCGCAAGGCCAGCCGCACAGCCAGCCAGGCGCAGAGCATCCCAAACAGATCAACGATCAGCCAGGGGCGGAGGTCGGTCGCATCGGCCATGCTGAACGGCGCCAGATAAAGCGACAATCCGCTGAGCGAACCCTGCATCGACACCAGCAGCAGCGCGGACACGTTATTGGCCAGATGTAACGCAATCGCCGGGCCGAGGGTGCCGGACCGGGCGGTCAGGTCGGCGGCGGCCAGACCAAAAAACCCCGCCCAGACGGCGATGAGGATGGCATTCTCGCCCGCCTGTGCCGGCATGTAATGGCCCAGCGCAAACAGGATCGTGGGCACCACCATCCAGATCAGCGGATTGGAAAACCGCGCCGCAAGCGTCTGCTGCAGATAGCCACGAAAGACAATCTCTTCGGCGCTGACCTGCACCAGCACCGCCAGAATCGACAGCGGCAAAAGCGTCAGCCACAGCGACAGGGACAGGTTCGGCTCAAGCGGGGCGCCCATCGACCAGGGCGGCAGAAGATAGCTGACCGCATAGAGGATCAGCAGCCCCGTCATGGCCCTGCGGAACTGACGCCAGCAACGTTGCCAGCCGCCCAAAAGGCGCGCCGCCCCCCGATGATAGATCATCAAACCCGCCGCCATCACCCCAAGCGAGGCAAAGCCATAGCTGCCCAGCATCACCAAAAGCGAGGCCGGCGTATTGCCCGCGGCGTCACCGCTCATCCCATCAAGAAGCGTGGGCGCCCGGCTGGCCAGAATCCCTTGGGTCAGGATCATCAGGGCGAACATCACAGCCACCGCCACCAGCAGACCGGCGCCCATACGCCACAGCTCGGGCCGCGCGCGCAGGCCGATCAACAGATGTTCATGCGCTGAATAATCAGGCCGTTTCATCAGTGACGTTTTCCTCGTCCCGTTCGTTCAGAAGCCGGTTGATCGTCTCGCGCCCGGCTTCGGAATCACGCAGCTCGCGCATCAAGAGCGCGGTATTCGTCAAATAGCCCGCCACGGTTTGCAACAGACTAAGAGCGACCGATGCGTCGCTTTCGATCACGGCGGTGAATTCTTCAGACCCGATGCGCAGGAAGGTGCTGGGCTCGGTCGCGACAAGGCGCAGGCTGCGCACTTCGCCCATGATCACGGCCAGATCGCCGATGATCCGACCCGGCTCAATCGTCGAAATCGGCGCATCGGCCTCGCCATGGCCCTCAAACCGCAACTCTGCCCGGCCCTTGACGCAAAGATAGACAGCATCGGCCTGTTCGCCGATGTCAAAGATCGTTTCGTTCTCCTGCACCGTGTACCACTTGCTTGAGAACGCAAGCAGGCGCTGGTTGCGACGGCTGAGCCCGGCAAAAAGCTCCACATCGCCAATGGCGCTGAGTTTGCGGCGCAGGTCGGCGGTCGCGTCGCTGTCGCCACTGACATCTTCAGCGCGGTCCACGCCGTCGATGCGCCCATCTTTGATTTCCACGAACAGGTCGTAGTTTTCGGGACTGTTGAAGTCATCTTCCATGAAAATCATGATGGAGTCGGGCAGCAGATCGCGCAGCTGTATGCGGGCGCGGGCGCGGGCCGCGGCGTCATGGCTGGCCAGCACATGATCCATGATCAGAATATCAGGGCGTTTGATCCCCGCGCGGGAAAAGGCCAAACGTTCCTGAATGGTTGTGGGCAGGTTTGCCCCGCCCAGCCCGGCTTCGATATCATAGACCAGGGCCGACAGGCGCGAGCGCAGCTGATGCCGGTTCACGATCTCCGAAATCAGCGCAATAATTTCCTCCTGTTTGGACCCGGCCATCATCGACACACGGCCAAAGAGCAGGTTCTCCAGCACAGTCAGACGCGGCAGATAGGCATCGGGAGAGATAGAAATGAACTTCCCTTCCAAAGACGCGCGCAAAGCCGGGCCGTTTTCGCGCCGGATATCCAGAATGCGCTCTTTCAAAGTATCGGGGAAGGCCGGGCCGATCTGCTCGGCGGTCAGAACGAAGGGCGTGGTCATCAGCAGCGCATGTTCTTCTTCACTGAGGGCGAGCGCGCCATATTGCTCGCGCTTGGCGAGCAGATCCATCATCTTGAGGTAGCGTTCCGGCTCCAGCCCCAGACGCCGGAACAGCGGGTGTTCGGTGCCGCCACGCCCGAAAGTCTGTGACAGGGTTTCCAGAATACTGCGCGACACCTCGTCCAACTCTTCGGAGATTCCCAGATCATCAAGCANCTGGATGAACTGTCTTTCCTGGCTCAACCTCTCGGTGCTCATATCCTCGATCGGGGCGGCGTAAAGCAGGTTGCCGCCCAGCGGAACGGATGGGTTGAAGACGTCCGGGTCAAACCGATTGACCAGATGATCAAGGTCTCTTTCGACCAGTGTCGCGTGGATTTCGGGGCGCAGGGCCACGACATCCTTGGCCAGTTGCGGGTGCACCCGCGGGTCCAGCAGGTTGTGCAGGATGCGGTTGAACATGCCTTCGTCCAGCCCCATCGCCTGCACCAGGCGGAACCACCATTCCTTCACATCGCGAATATCGCTGAGCCCGGCGACATCTGCATTGACCCAATTGACCCCGATCGGATCAGCCATGTTGCCAGATGCCAGCGCCTCGCGCTGATAGGTGTCATCGGCCTGTGCTTCCTGCGGTTCAGTGCGTAAAGGCATCAGGATATTGTCGCCGATGGTGCCATTGAAGATCGTCGGACGTGAATGCGCGGAGCCGACCCGCGCAGCAATCACCGCCTGATGCAACTCGTTCATCTTATGGCCCGAAAGGGTGATCTCGCCCCGCACCGGAACCAATTCGCGGGTCAGAAGCTGCGCCATCGCTGCCCGCTCGGAGGGGCGGCCCGATTTGATCGCCACACGCGCTTTGGGCGGGATGGTCAGCGTGATATCTTCGAGGATAGTGTTGCCATCGCCATCGCGTACCGTCACGTCCTTGAACGCGATCTCGCCGCGCAGATGCGGCAGGCTGTCGGGTCGGCCTTCGAACAGGGTTTCGGGAACGATGCCCTGCGGATCAAACCGCTCCATCACGATCTGCCAGCGCAGGGACATGTCCTGCACCTGATTGTAATAGGTCAGAAGCTCTTTCCACGGGCCGGACAAATCCTTGTAGGCCGCCAGCGCTGCCACGAGCGCGCCCACGGTAATCTCGCCCCGGATCGCCAGGATCCCGCCCACCGCATAGAAAAAGAACGGTGTGAGCTGGGTGATGAAGTTGTTAAGAAACTTCATAAAGAACTTTTTCTGGTAGATATTGAAGCGGATGCCGAACAGCTTGCTCAGCCGGTCCGAAATCTGCGCCTGCCGGTAATACCAGCCGCCATTTTCCCGCAGATCCGACGCGCCCTGCGCGGTCTCGCCGATCTCGGCGGAAAGCTGGCGCAGCTCTTGGATCCGGGATTTGTTCAGAAGGTTGATCTGGCGCTGCAGCATCGGGATCAACCAGGCCTGCAGCGGGATCAGCGCGATGGAGGCCAACCCGAACCAGACCGACTGGGCGAACAGAAACACCACGATGGTCAGCATCTGACCGGCCTGGAAGACCGGCTGCGCCACGGCATCGCCCATCAACCCGCCCATCGGCTCGGATTCGGACGTGACCATGCTCACCAGCTCACCCTGGCTGGTGGTGCGGAAATAGGATTTCGGGAAGCGCATCATGCGCGAAATCAGGCCAAAGCGCAGGCGGCGCAAAAGGCGTTCGGCCAAAACGCCCTTCATCGTGTTCAGCCGCATTTTCATCAGGCCCGAGACCAGCACCGTGCCAAGGAAGGCAAAACACAGCAGCAGCAGATATTCGATCTGGGTCAGGTCGACGCCCAGAATCGTGACCTCGGTCACTTCGGCGCCGATAGCGTCGTTGATGATCCGCT
Source organism: Paracoccaceae bacterium (assembly GCA_013214715.1). Lineage (GTDB taxonomy): Bacteria > Pseudomonadota > Alphaproteobacteria > Rhodobacterales > Rhodobacteraceae > JABSSB01. The sequence continues at coordinate 9,788 of JABSSB010000069.1, forward strand.
TAGGCAGTTCCAGCGACATGTAGATGAACGGAAACACGGCAAGCGTGAACAGCAAAAGGCCAAGCTGCTGACGTTTCGAATATTTCCAGATGAAACCGAAAATGGTGGGTTCCATGCCCAAACTCTTTCCTCGGGGCCGCGAGCAACGGGCCAGCGGTCGTTGACCGAACCTAGGCGCAGCGCGGCAGCTTTGCAATGTGCGCGGCCGCGCAAGGCGCCGGAAGGCCCGGTGAAGGCTTGTGAACCCCACCCCGCGCGGCTAGACCGTTGCGGAACACGACACCCGGAGGAAAACCAGCCCATGCGCCAGTTTGACAAGTCCCGCCTGCCCAGCCGCCATGTGACCGAAGGCCCCGAACGCGCGCCGCATCGGTCGTATTACTATGCCATGGGCATGACCGAGGCCGAAATTCACCAGCCGCTGGTTGGCGTGGCGACCTGCTGGAACGAAGCTGCGCCCTGCAACATCGCGCTGAACCGGCAGGCGCAATCGGTCAAGCTGGGCGTGAAATCGGCCGATGGCACCCCGCGTGAGTTTACCACGATCACCGTGACCGACGGGATCGCGATGGGCCATGAAGGCATGCGCTCCTCGCTGGCCTCGCGCGAAGCGATTGCCGACACGGTGGAACTGACGATGCGCGGCCATTGCTATGACGCGCTGGTGGGTCTGGCGGGCTGTGACAAGTCGCTGCCGGGGATGATGATGGCGATGGTGCGGCTGAACGTGCCGTCGGTCTTTGTCTATGGC
>JABSSB010000007.1 GCA_013214715.1 Paracoccaceae bacterium
GCTGGAAAGCTTGGGGAATGAACTGGGCCTCAGCAAGGAACGGGTGCGTCAGCTTGAATCGGCTGCCTTCGGGAAAATGCGCAAAAGCCTTGAGGCCCAATCAAAGGAAGTGCAACACTTCCTCGCATGAGTATACGCGCTTTTGCCTTGATGGGCCTGACATGCGCCGCGACTTCGGTCGCGGCGTCTGACGTTGTTGATCCTGCATTGATCGAGCGTTTGAAGGCCGCTGATGTGGTCATCCTTGGCGAGGTGCATGACAACCCGCATCATCACCGCATTCAAGCGGACATTGTCGCTCAAGTTGAACCGACAGCGATGGTTTGGGAAATGCTGACCCAAGAGGTCGCTCAGCGTATGGCCTCGGTTCAGTCGCGGGATCAGGCCGCTTTGGAAGCGGCGTTGAACTGGGCTCAGTCCGGCTGGCCGTCTTTTGACATGTACTTTCCGATTTTCCAAGCTGCAGGGGATGTGCCCGTCTATGGTGGCCAGGTGCCACGCCAGCTTGCTTTGGCTGCTATCGCGGGTGGGCCCGAAGTAGCGTTGGGTGGGGCAGAACAGGCCGCAGCGCTAGGCGTGGANCAGCCCCTGCCTGAAAGCGAGATGGAAGACCGGTTGGCTGCGCAGATGGCCGCNCATTGCGATGCGCTGGACGCCTCAATGTTACCAATGATGGTNTCAATCCAACGTGTGCGTGATGCCAAGTTGGCACAGGGGGCCATGTTTGCGATTGTTGATCGGTTGGGGCCGGTTGTGGTGATTACCGGAAATGGTCATGCGCGTACGGATTGGGGGGTGCCAGTGTATCTCGACCGCGCGGCACCTGAGCTTGACGTTGTCTCCATCGGCCAGTCCGAGGATGGGCTGATTTCGGGGGTCTTTGATGTGGTCATAGACAGTCCGTCAATTGAGCGACCCGACCCATGCCTTGCGTTCCAGTCTGACGGCTGAGGCACTGGTCGTTCCGGCATGGCAGCGTTATGGTCCGGGCTGAAATGGGCGTTAACGGGACGAAAGATGCTGACGGGCAAGCGAATATTGCTGATCATCGGCGGCGGTATTGCCGCTTACAAGGCGCTGGAAACGATCCGGCGGCTACAGGATGCAGGGGCCGTTGTCGTGCCGGTTTTGACCCGCGCCGGCGAAGAATTTGTCACGCCTTTGTCCGTTTCGGCTTTGGCGGGACAGAAGGTGTATCGCGATCTGTTTGATCTGACAGATGAGGCAGAGATGGGTCACATTGAACTGTCTCGGGCGGCTGATTTATTGGTTGTTGCACCGGCGACGGCCGATCTGATGGCAAAGATGGCGCAGGGCCATGCAAATGATCTTGCGTCCACCTTGCTTTTGGCCACAGACACGCAGGTTCTGTGTGCACCGGCAATGAATGTGCGCATGTGGGAGCACCCGGCGACTCAGCGTAATCTGGCCCAGTTGCGCGCAGATGGGGTCCGATTTATCGGCCCCAATGAGGGCGGCATGGCCTGCGGTGAATTTGGGCCGGGGCGCATGGCAGAGCCTTTGGAGATCGTGGCGGCGGTGCAGGGTGCACTGTCTGCCGGGCCATTGGCGGGACGGCATATCCTTGTCACCTCTGGACCGACGCATGAACCGATTGATCCGGTACGCTACATCGCTAATCGGTCTTCGGGCGCGCAGGGCACTGCGATTGCCCGCGCCCTTGCTGCATTGGGGGCTGATGTCAGCTTTGTTACGGGGCCGGCCGATGTGGCTCCGCCGGAGGGTGTGAGAATAATCCGTGTTGAAACCGCGCAGCAGATGTTGGAGGCAGTCGAGGCTGCGTTGCCAGCGGAGGTGGGTGTTTTTGCCGCTGCGGTCGCAGATTGGCGGGTGGCCTCCGCCTCGGATCAAAAGATCAAGAAGACGGTGGATGGGTTGCCACATCTGGAATTTGCGGAAAACCCGGACATCCTTGCGACCGTGGCACAGATGGAGGGGAGACGCCCGCCTTTGGTGATTGGCTTTGCCGCCGAGACGCAGGATGTCGTGGCGCTTGCCACGTCCAAACGGGACCGCAAGGGCTGTGATTGGATCGTGGCCAATGATGTCAGCCCGGCCACAGGAATTATGGGAGGATCAGAAAACGCCGTGCATCTGATCACCGACGCTGGGGTTGAGGACTGGCCGCGTATGGGCAAGAACGAGGTGGCGGTGCAACTGGCCGACCGTATTGCAGCCGCGCTGCACGCGGAACGCCCCTGACGGGGCGTGGCCTTCGGCGAGTATATTTTTCAAGAGAAGAAAGACATGGTCGAGATATCTATCTGCTATGATGAAACTGCAGACCGTGATCTGCCGCTGCCCCAGTATGAAACCGCGGGCGCGGCCGGGTTCGATCTGCGTGCCTGCCTTCCGGATCGAGGGCGGATAACGCTGGCACCCGGACAAAGGGCTTTGGTGCCGACCGGACTTCGTGTCGCCGTGGCAGAAGGCTATGAGATGCAGATTAGGCCACGATCAGGGCTGGCCTTGAAACACGGGCTGACCTTGCCCAACAGCCCGGGCACAATCGACAGCGATTACCGGGGGCCATTGGGAGTAATCGTGATGAACGCCGGGCAGGAGCAAATCACGTTGGATCATGGCGACCGTATCGCTCAGGGTGTGATTGCGCCGGTAGTGCAGGCGCAGTTCGTGGTGGTTGAACAGTTGGACAACACCGCCCGCGGAACAGGCGGATTCGGATCGACGGGTCGCAACTGATGCTTTTGGTTTTTCTGATGGCAGCAGGCCTCTGGGGGCTTGGATGGGCGTTAGGCACCCCGAAACAGGCCCGGTTCCTGATGATCGGCCTGTTGCTGGTGGCTGTTCTGGCCTTGCAGGTCGTTTTGCCAGTAGGACATCCGCTGCGAGAAGCGACCGGAGGATCACCGGCTTTCTGGCTGCTTTTGATCGGGGCTGGGGCATTGGTCTGGGTTTATTCACAGGGTTTGACCCGCTTGCGGGCCCGGGCCGAAGCGCGTGAGGCGGAGGGCCCGGACGTGCCCCCGGAAAGACCCGCCGCGTTCTCCGCCACCGAACTAGACCGTTATGCCCGCCATATCGTTCTGCGTGAGATTGGCGGCCCCGGACAGAAAGCTCTGCGCGAAGCCAAAGTGCTGGTCATCGGGGCCGGGGGGCTTGGCGCGCCGGCGCTGCAATATCTGGCCGCCGCGGGCATCGGGACCATTGGCGTGATTGATGATGATGTGGTGGAGAACGCGAATCTGCAAAGGCAGGTGATCCATGCGGATGCCATGATCGGCACACCCAAGGTGTTTTCCGCTCAAGCAGCGATGGAGGCGCAGAACCCGTTTGTAACGGTGCGGCCCTATCACCGGCGCCTCGATGACGAAATCGCTCAGGATCTTTTTGCCGATTACGACATCATCCTGGATGGCACCGATAATTTCGACACGCGCTATTTGGCCAATCGGGTTGCTGTCACACTCGGAAAACCGCTTATCTCGGGTGCTTTGGCTCAATGGGAAGGGCAGATCAGCGTCTTTGATCCAGCCAACGGCGCGCCGTGCTACCAGTGCATCTTCCCCGAAGCGCCCGCGCCGCATTTGGCGCCCTCTTGTGCGGAAGCTGGCGTGATCGGCCCTTTGCCCGGCGTGATCGGGTCGATGATGGCGGTCGAAGCAGTCAAACTGATCACCGGCGCAGGGGAGCCGCTGCGCGGCGCGATGCTGATCTATGATGCGCTTTATGGGGAAACCCGGCGTATTCGGATTGCTCCGCGCGCGGATTGTCCGATCTGTGGGGGCTGAGGCTTGCCCATCGCATTGACAGTGGGCAGGGTAGCCCGGGATCGATCAGGGGGAGAGCCAAAATGATCAAGACAGTCGCCGTTGGGCTGGCCGCCACCGTGGTGCTGAGCGTCGCCGCCTATGCCGAGATGCCCGATCTGGGCGGTCGCGAGGTGGTGATTGCTAGCGAAAACACCTATCCGCCGCTGCAATTCATTGACCCGGCCTCGGGGGATCCGATCGGGTGGGAATATGACGCCGTCGCTGAAATTGCCAAGCGGATCAATATTTCAGTCGTTTACGAGAATCTTAGCTGGGATGCGATGATCCCGGCCATCAGCGAAGGCCAGTATGATCTGGCCATGAATGGGATCACCATCCGCAAAGACCGGATGGAAAAAGTCGATTTCTCGCGCCCATATCTGCTAAGTGAGATGTTGATGATCGTTGCGGGCGACGAAGACCGGTTCACCGATGCGGCGAGTTTTGCGGCCAATCCCGACCTGCTGGCCGCCGCACAGCCGGGGACCACGCCGTTTTACGTGACTGTCTATGACGTGCTGGACGGGGATGAGGCCAATCCGCGGATCAAGCTGTTTGAAACCTTCGGGGCCTCGCTTCAGGCCTTGCGGGCCGGGGATGTCGACCTGGCTCTGTCAGACAGCACGGCGGCCAACGGCTATGTTGCGGCCTCGGATGGGGCACTGAAAATCATTGGTGAGCCATTGGGCAGCGAAGAGTTCGGCTTCATCTTTCCCAAAGGGTCCGACCTTGTGGAGCCGATCAATGAGGCCATCGCTTCGATGGCCGAAGATGGCACGCTGGAAGCGCTGAACACCAAGTGGTTCCTCGAATATTCGTTTGGTCAATGAGCACCTGCCGCGTCCGAGAGGTCGGGCGCGGCCAGAACTGAAAGCGCTGCATGGCCGCTCCTGCCCCTCAAGATGATGAATTTCCTTGGTGGCTTGTGGTCACTGTTATGCTGGGCGCGTTGGCTGGTTGGCAGATCCTGACCGATGACGTGCATCGCCAGATTCTGGTGACGCTGCTGCGCGGCGTTCAGATTACGGTTTTTGTCACACTTGTAAGTTTCGCGCTGGCCTCTGGGCTGGGCATGGTGCTGGCGCTGGGCGCGACGGCAAAATCGCGGATCATCCGCCAAGTCACGCGCTTTTATGTCGAGATCGTGCGCGGCGTGCCGATAATCGTGCTGTTGCTTTACGTGGCCTTTGTCCTCGCGCCAGCACTGGTGGAGTTGCGCAATTGGCTGGGAGGTTTCTTGGGGATCGAGCCCGTGCGCACGCGTGCCTTTCCATTGTTGTGGCGGGCGATCATGGCGCTCACCATCGCCTATTCCGCCTTTATTGCCGAAGTGTTTCGGGCCGGGCTGGCCTCGGTGCCGGTTGGCCAGATCGAAGCTGCGAAGGCTCTGGGGCTGACCGGTTGGCAACGGTTTCGGTTCATCGTGTTTCCCCAAGCCATCCGCACGATCCTGCCGCCTTTGGGCAATGATTTTGTGGCTTTGGTCAAAGACAGTTCACTTGTTTCTGTGCTAGGCGTTTTAGATGTCACGCAGCTAGGCAAGGTGACCTCGGCCAGTAATTTCCGATATTTCGAAACCTATAATGTGGTCGCCCTGATCTATCTGACGATGACGATCGCGCTGTCGCTTGCCTTGCGGCGGCTGGAGAGGCATTTGCGCCAAAAAGAACGTTAGCGGCTGGACCTTCGAAGCCCGGCTACCTAGCTTTGAAATCAAAAGGAGATGCCCATGAACCCCATCCTCGCCGACTGGTCGACACCGTTTCAGATCGCACCTTTTGATGCCATTTCCGACAATGATTTCGCACCAGCGCTGGATGAGGCGATGAAAGCGCACAAGGCTGAGATTGCGGCGATTGCCGACAATCCGGATGCGCCCAGCTTTGCCAATACGATTGAAGCGCTGGAAGCGGCGGGCGAACAGCTGAACAAGGTTCTGTCTGTCTTTTTTACCGTGGCCGGGGCCGACAGCAACCCGGCGCGCGAGGCCCTTCAAAGAGAGTTTTCCCCAAAACTCGCGGCGCATTACGCCGAAATTACCGCCAATGAAGCGCTTTACGCCCGGATCGCACAGCTTTGGGATCAGCGCGACGGTCTGAATTTGGGGCCACAGCAGGATCGTTTGTTGATGTTGACCCGGCGGGGATTTGTGCGGGCAGGGGCCGCCCTGAAAGGCGATGCCGCGGATCGTATGAAAGACATCAAGGCGCGTTTGGCCACATTGGGCACGCAGTTCATGCAGAACCTGCTGGCCGATGAGCGGGACTGGCACATGGTCCTTGAGGAGGCTGACTTAGAGGGGCTGCCGAGTTTTGTGGTTGATGCGGCCCGAAAAGCTGGCGAAGAAAAAGGGCTGTCTCAACCGGTGATCACCACCTCTCGGTCGGTGATCACGCCGTTTCTGCAGTTTTCACCGCGGCGGGACCTGAGAGAAAAGGCCTTTGCAGCCTGGGCCGCACGCGGCGCCAATGGCGGCGAGACTGACAATCGCGATATTGCCGCCGAAACGCTGAGCCTTCGGCAAGAGCGCGCCGCGCTTTTGGGTTATGACAATTTTGCAGCCTTCAAGCTCGAGACCGAAATGGCGGCCACGCCTGACCGGGTGCGTGATTTGCTAATGGAAGTCTGGTCTCCTGCGCGTGCCAAAGCCGAAGAAGAGACTGCCATCCTGACCGAAATGATGGTGGAGGACGGGGTCAATGACACGCTCAGACCCTGGGATTGGCATTACTATTCCGAAAAACGGCGCAAAGTCGAACATGACCTCGATGAAGGCGCGCTGAAGCCGTATTTCCAGCTCGATCGCATGATCGAAGCCAGCTTTGCCTGCGCCACGCGGCTGTTTGGCCTGCAATTCACCCCGCTTGATGTGCCGCTGTATCACCCGGATTGCCGCGCGTGGGAGGTCACACGTGACGGACAGCATGTGGCTATTTTTATTGGAGATTATTTCGCCAGAGGCTCCAAACGGTCGGGCGCGTGGTGTTCGGCGATGCGGCAGCAAGCGCGGTTCCCTGATGTGCAGGCGCCTGTGGTGATCAATGTTTGCAATTTCGCCAAAGGTGATCCTGCGCTGCTGTCTTTTGACGATGCGCGCACGTTGTTTCATGAATTCGGCCATGCCCTGCATCAAATACTGTCGAATGTGACCTATGAATCCATGTCCGGCACATCCGTCGCGCGTGACTTTGTCGAATTGCCCAGCCAGCTTTATGAACACTGGCTGACCGTGCCAGAAATCCTGCGCGACTACGCGACCCATGCTGAAACAGGCGAAGCGCTGCCGCAGGATGTTCTGGATCGCCTGATCGGTGCTCAGAATTTCAACATGGGCTTTCAAACCGTTGAATACCTGTCTTCGGCCCTGGTCGATCTGGCTTTTCACGACGACAAGGCGCCGACAGACCCAATGGCGCGGCAAAGTGAAGTGCTGGCACAGATCGGCATGCCCGAAGCGATCATCATGCGCCATGCGACGCCGCATTTCGCCCATGTCTTTGCAGGCGACGGCTATGCCTCGGGCTATTACAGCTATATGTGGTCCGAAGTCATGGATGCAGATGCATTTGAAGCCTTCGAAGAGGCCGGCGACCCCTTTGATAGCGACAAGGCGAAGGCGTTGGAAACCAACATCCTGTCGACGGGCGGTTCGCGGGAAGCCGCGGAGCTTTACGAGGCATTTCGAGGTCGGTTGCCGGGCGTGGACGCGCTTTTGCGGGGCAGAGGATTGGCAGCCTGATCCACCAAATGGACGTGCCAGCCCCAGACATCAAAAAAGGGTTTCTTTCTGGCCCGTCCAAATTTAAGTGCAGTCACAATGATGCAGTGAACCCAGTTTGAAATCTCTTGCTCTCGAGAAAATGACCCAAGCCATGTCGGACAGGGCGGCACGCCCAACCTTTACCTTTTGGATCGTGTTTTGCGTTGCGGCGCTGGTTGCTTTTGGCGCGGCTGTCGGAAATCTTGCAGACCCCCTGGTGATGTATGACGACTACCCGGCTCTTCTTGCAGAGCCGGACCGGTTCTGGAGCAAGACCCTGTCAGAAGGGCGCTGGGTCAATTATGTCTGGCACTTGCGTGAGGTTCAGACACCGTCTTGGGTCAATTTCGCAGCTTACCAACTCATGATTGCAGGGCTGGCCGCGCTTATTGCGATGATGGCCATAAAGCCTCCTGATCGCGTGTTTTACGGCGGTCTTGCAGCGGCTTTGATCGTGGTGTCACCGGCCTCTGTTGCGCTGTCGTTCTGGGCCAGCACCCTCTTGCCCGGTCTTGCGCTGTGTGTGGCCTATGGTGTTTTGGTGCTTCGGGGCGGATATCGGATCGCGCTGTGGATGTTGCTGCCGTTTGTGATTGTGACGTTCATGGCATATACGTCTTTTCCTCTGATCTTGCTGTTGATGCTGGTCCTGACGGTTCCGTCGGTGACCTGGCGCAGCTGGGGAGGGATAGCGGTCTATTTTATGCTGTGCATGGTGCTGGCTGTTTTGGTGACCTATTCCTTGAACTATCTTGTGCATGGTGTTTTCGGTCTCGAACTTGATGTCACAAGGGCTCCGGTGACCTCTTTTTCGCCTGAGGCATTGCAGGTGAAAGCGGGGCGCGTGGTCGCAAGTGTCGAAAACGCTCTCCTCGCCTTCGGATACGGATCTTGGACATTTGTTGCTCTTCATGTCGTCTTACTTGGCGTCTCGTCTGTGGTCGTGTTTCAGCAGGATCGTAGGCTCTTCATCATGCTTCAGTCAGTGATGTGGGGCGGAGTCGCGATGTTGGTTGCGCAAACCATGCTTTCCGGGGCCTGGCTGCCATTCCGATCCTTCCATTTCTTCTGGGTGGCTTACGTGATCCAGCTCGTTCGGGCGGCGCAATTGCTGGCTGGACGGACGCGGATCATCGGTTTGACGGCTCACATAACCTGCATAGCGGTCCTGGCCTGGTATGGGCTCATCACTGGGATTTTGTATACCAGCGCGCAATCCTGGCAAAGCGAGACCGCCGCCCTTGCCGACAAATTGCCTGACGATACACGCACGCTTTATGCCACTGGGAATCTAATCCAATACCCGTCAGCTGCCTTGGCGACCTTGCAGGATGAGGAGGCGATCGCCGGGCGGATGCGCTATTTGACTGGGCGGGACGTCGTTTTGTGTCAGCACGGCCTGAACCCTTGTGACGCGGTTCCGTCATCCATTCGTAACGGAGGACCGGACGATCAGCCAAAGGTGGAGCTGGCGATCCTGGACGACATCATCGTCATCGTCTTTCCGGGAGAGCCTTACATGTCGCCAACCAGCCGGGCATGGTTCACGCATGGGCCGGGTAAACGCGATACTGCAGGTGACGAGCCCGTCACCAATAAGTGAGCGCACTTGCCTTTTGGGAAAGTCGCGGGAAAGGTCGGCGACAATCGCTGCCGCCGAAAGGATTTTCCCTGTGCCTGACACTCTTCGTGCCGCTGACCATCTGGCCGGACGCCTTTATGAGGCCGGGTGCCGACATGCTTTTGGAATGCCCGGAGGAGAAGTTCTGACGCTGGTCGATGCGTTGGAGACCGCAGGGATCACGTTCCATCTGTGCAAACATGAAAACGCCGCCGCCTTCATGGCCGAAGGCGTGCATCACCGTGATGGCGCGCCGGGTATTCTTGTGGCGACGGTCGGACCAGGCGCGTTGAACGGGGTGAACGCTGTCGCAAATGCCCATCAGGACCGCGTCCCAATGATTGTGCTGTCGGGCTGTGTCGATGCCGATGAGGCGCTGACCTACACGCATCAGGTTCTCGAGCATCAGGCGGTTTTTCGGCCCATCACGAAAGCGACGTTTCGGCTGACCGAAGGCGGCGCGGACACCATTGCCGACAAGGCCGTGTCCATTGCGACAGAGCCGCGCATGGGGCCGGTTCACATTGATGTGCCGATCACTGTGGCTGATGCAAAACTGTCGCAAGGACCAAAACGGCGCAGGCCCCCGTCCAGCCCTGTTGCCCCTGCTGGCGCTGATCTTGCGCTTGCGCGGTCATGGCTGTCTGATGCCGACCGCCCTATTGCGATCATAGGTCTGGATGTTCTGTGCGATGGGTCTGCGACCGTGCTGCAGGCTTTTCTCGAACATCATGGAATCCCGTTTTTGACGACGTATAAGGCCAAAGGGGTTCTGCCCGAAGATCACCCGCTTTGCCTTGGTGCGGCAGGGCTTTCGCCCTTGGCGGACGGTCATCTGGTGCCGTTGGTGGAACAGGCTGATCTGATCTTGGCGATCGGGTATGATCCGATTGAGATGCGCATTGGCTGGCGCGAGGTCTGGGATGCAGACCGGCAGCGGGTGATCGACATCGCCGCAGTGCCCAATGACCATTACATGCATCAGGCCAGTCTGAACTTCGTTGCCGATACCGGCGCGACACTCGAAGCTTTGACAGACGGTTTGCCCGGCGGGCGCGGCTGGGCGGACCGTCAGCCCGATGCCACGCGAGCTGCCTTGGCCAAGGCTTTCCCAAAAGACGACGCCTGGGGCCCGGCGGCGGTTTTTTCCGAATTGCGTCATGTGATGCCACGCGGCACGCTTCTGAGCGCCGATAGCGGGGCTCATCGCATTTTGCTCAGCCAGATGTGGCGCTGTGATGCCCCGCGCGAGTTGGTGCAAAGCTCTGCCCTGTGCACGATGGGCTGCGCGGTGCCTCTGGCCATGGGGATGAAGCTGCTCGAACCTGCGCGCCCTGTGGTGTCAGTCTCTGGCGATGCAGGGTTCCTGATGGTCGCCGGAGAGTTGGCCACAGCGGCCGAGATGAACATTGCGCCAATCTTTCTTGTACTTGTTGATGCCAGCCTGGCTCTGATTGAATTGAAACAACGGCAGCGTCAGATGACAAATCGCGGCGTGGATTTCGCGCATCATGATTTCGCAGCGATGGGGCGGGCCTTTGGCGGGAACGGGGCCACCGTGCGCAGCCGCCCGGAATTGCGCGCCGCCCTTGAAAGCGCGTTGGAATCCGACAGCTTCACCGTCATCGCAGCCGAGATTGAACGGGGAAGCTATGACGGGCGCATCTAAAGGACCACTGGACGGGGTACGGGTTCTGGACCTCAGCCGCATTCTGGCCGGACCAACCTGCACGCAATTGCTGGGAGACTTGGGGGCGGATGTCCTGAAGATTGAAAACCCGGTCACCGGTGGCGACGACACCCGTGCATGGGGGCCACCCTATGTTCTGGATGACACCGGGGAGCGCACGGATTTGTCGGCCTATTTCATGGCCGCCAATCGCAACAAACGCTCGGTGGCGGTAGACCTGACCTCTACCGATGGGCGGGCGCAGTTGCGGCGCTGGGCGGCGCAGGCCGATATTCTGATCGAAAATTTCAAACCCGGCGGGTTGGCAAAATATGGCCTCGACTATGACAGCCTGCGCGCGGAGTGCCCGCGGCTGATCTATTGCTCGATCTCGGGTTATGGGCAAACTGGCCCGAACCGGGACAAGCCGGGATATGATCTGATGGCGCAGGGCTATGGCGGCATCATGTCCCTGACCGGAGAGCCCGAAGGTATGCCCATGAAGGTCGGGGTCGGTATCGCAGACGTGATGTGCGGCATGTATGCAACCACAGGTATTCTCGCCGCTCTGCGTCACCGGGATCAGACCGGGCAGGGCCAGCAGGTCGACTTGGCACTGGTGGATGCCCAGATCGCATGGCTCATCAATGAGGGTGTGAATTATCTGACCTCGAGCGTTCTGCCCCAGCGGCGCGGCAACGCGCATCCCAACATCGTGCCCTATGATGTTTTTGAAACAAAAGACGGTCATGTCATCATCGCTGTGGGCAATGACAGCCAGTTTCAACGCTTTGTCGGGTTCCTGGACTTGCCTGAATTATCCTCCGACGCTCGCTTTGCCACCAATCCGGACAGGATTGCCCACCGCGAGGCCTTGCTGACCGTGATCCGTCCGGCTTTGGCCGCGCGCCCGACCGAAGAGGTGATTGCAGGGCTTGAAGCGCTCAAAGTGCCAGCCGGTCCAGTGCAGAGTTTGGATCAGGTGTTTGCCTCCGACCAGGTCGCGGCGCGGGAGATGCAGATCGATATGACCAGTGATGCGGGTCCGGTCCATCTGATCGGCAATCCGCTCAAATTCTCCGCAACGCCTGTCACCTATCGGCTCGCGCCGCCACGCTTTGGCGCGGATACGGATGACGCATTTGCGTCTGAAAACCCTTGGGAAATGCCCAAATAACACCTTTTTGGCGAGTTTTCTCACCGGTTCGGCAACAAACCTCGCGCGCGGGCACACAAGCGTTCACCACTACGTGTATCACACGCTTTGTGTGCGCAAGGAGTGCCGCCTGTCTGCTAAGCGATACCTACCGCAGTGTATGAGGAGAGTGACCGGCGATGTTGAGGGACGCCTTTGGCCAGATGACCAGCCTGACCGATACCGCAGTTTTGGCCGAATGGGACAAGATGCAGCGCGCCTTTCTGGCCCATGCCGCAAACACGCCGCAGCATCTTGGCGCGGTGCTGGGGGCGGAGCCTGACTTTGCTCAGGCTCATGCGGTTAAGGCGATGTTCTACGCCCTGCTGGGCCGACGCGAAGTGATGGAAATTGCACGCGATGCTATTGCGACAGCGCGCGACTGCCAGCCCGGCGCGACCGAACGTGAGGCATTGTATCTCAGAGCCGCTGAAGCCTGCTTAGCAGGCTATCCAAGTCAGGCCGTTCAGGCGATGGAGCAAGTGCTGGACCGACACCCGACCGACGCGTTGGCTGCAAAGCTGAGCCATGCCTTCCGCTTTGTGCTTGGTGATGCCAGCGGGATGCGGGCGTCGATTGAACGGGTGCTCCCGGCATATGCGCCGGATCATCCGGCGCGCGGCTACCTGTTGGGCTGCCATGCTTTCGCCTTGGAAGAAACAGGTGAATATCATCTGGCCGAAGTTGCTGGGCGTCAGGCGCTTTGGACCGCGCCGGATGATGCCTGGGGTCTCCATGCCGTGGCGCATGTCTACGACATGACAGGCAAGGCCGAACGCGGTTTGGAATGGTTAACCGGTCGCGAGGCCGCCTGGGCGCATTGCAACAATTTCCGCTATCACGTTTGGTGGCACAAGGCGCTGATGCATCTGGACCTGGGCCAGATTGACGAGGTGATGCGCCTTTACGATCAGGAAATCCGCGCCGACAAGACCGATGATTATCGCGACATATCCAATGCCACGTCACTTCTGATGCGGCTGGAATTGGATGGGGTCAATGTTGGATCACGCTGGGAAGAACTGGCCGATCTGTCTGCCGCCCGGACAGACGATGGCTGTCTGATCTTTGCCGATCTGCATTACCTTCTGGCCTTGGCCGGAGACAAACGCCAGCTTGACGCGCATCGCCTTGTCGCCCGTATCGCCAAGGATGGGCAGGCTGCTGCCGGAGATATGGGTCCGCGCATGGCTCGGCCCGGCTTGAACGCGGCGCGTGGGCTCGAAGCCTTTGGCGAAGGTGATTATGATACAGCCTTCGGCAATCTGGCCGCCGCTCGGGATGCGATGCAGATGGCCGGGGGCAGCCATGCGCAGCGCGACGTGTTTGAACGCCTGACCATTGATTGCGGGTTGCGTTCTGGTCGGATCGACCATGCCGAAGCCATCCTTCAGGACCGCCAACGCCGTCGCGGAGGGCGTCTGGACGCCTATGCAGCCGCGCGGTTTGACCTGATCTCCGCCGCGCGCTCCGCCGCGCCTGATGCCATTCCAGCCGAGTAAAGACCAAACCCATGGCGACAGTTTCGCCCAGCAATGATTTTTCTGCCGCGCCGGCCTCTGCCCCCGCGCTGAGCGCCGTAAAACCTGCGGCCAGAATCCGCGATCCGCGTCTTGACGTATTTCGCGGGATCGCGATGTTCATCATCCTGATCGCCCATATTCCTGGAAATGCCTGGACCGGCTGGATTCCGGCGCGCTTCGGTTTTTCCGACGCGACCGAGATTTTTGTCTTCTGCTCGGGCATGGCCTCGGCGCTGGCCTTTGGCGGTGCCTTTGAACGGGCGGGCTGGCGCATGGGCACGGCCCGCGTGGCCTTTCGAGTCTGGCAGGTCTATTGGGCGCATATCGCGCTGTTTTTCTTCATCGCCATGTCAATGGCCTGGCTGAATACATTCGGGTTCGAAAAGAATTACATNAACGCACTGAACCTGAGCCATTTTTTCGATCGTCCGGATGAACAGATCGTAGGCCTGTTCACGCTGACCTATGTGCCCAATTACTTCGATATTCTGCCGATGTATCTGGTCGTGCTGGCGATGATGCCGATCCTGATGGCACTGGCCGGGGTCAACCTTTGGCTGGCTGGTGCATTCTCTGTGGGGCTTTGGTTCGGGGCACAGGCAGGTTGGCTGTGGCTGCCGGCAGAACCTTGGTCAGAAAGGCATTGGTTCTTCAACCCGTTTGGCTGGCAGTTGTTGTTCTTCACAGGATTTGCCTTCATACGCGGCTGGATACCGGCTCCGCCGGTGAAGGCATGGCTGATCGCTTTGGCGGCGGGCTATGTGCTCCTGACGGCCCCTGTCGGGTCTTGGAAAGTGTTTACTTGGATCAATGACGCCGCACCGGATCTTGGTGCGCTGATCCGCCCGATCTGGACAGAAATCCGTCTGTTCCAGGAGGGCACCGGGTTCAATCTGCGTGGCAAATCGGATTTTGGCCTGTTTCGCTATCTGCATTTCCTCTCGCTGAGCTATCTGGCCTGGGTCGCCGTTGGCGAGGGCGGCGCGCGGTTGCAGCGACTGGCGGCCGCACCGGGATGGTCCGGCGCCCTGGCCGTGATCACCAAGGTTGGGCAGCAGTCTCTGGCCGTCTTTGTATTCTCGATGGCCTTGGCGCGTCTACTGGGCTTCGTGCTGGATCAGATCGGGCGCACACCCATGACTTGGGCGATTGTGAACCTCAGCGGTTTCGCCTTGATCATCCTGTGCGCCTATACCGCCGCCTGGTTCAAGGCGCAGCCGTGGAAGGTTAAACGATGATTTCCCGTCGTGCATTTCTGGCGGCAAGCACCGCTTTGGCCGCGCGTCCCACATGGGCAGTCAGCCCACAAGCGTTCGCCCCCGCCCAAATCGTCGATTTGGCCCGTGATCTGTCCACGCGTGCCTATCGTCCCCGTCCGAACATTCCCCAGGATTGGATTGATCTGACCTATGAGCAATATCGCCTGATCTGGCCCCGGCCCGATGCGGCGCTTTGGCATGGGACGGACAGCCCCTATGAGGTCGATTTCTTCCACCCCGGCCTCTACTTCCCTCAGGGCGTGCGCATTGAGGCTATCGAACAGGGGCAGGCGCAGCCTGTGCCCTTCTCGCTTGATGGGTTTGATCGCACGGATCAATGGCCCACCGATCTGACGATGGATGACACGCTGGGCTTTTCAGGCTTACGCTTGCGGACCGAGCTGGACCAACCCGGAAAACGCAACGAGTTCTGCGTGTTTCAAGGAGCCAGCTATTTCCGCGCCATCGGAATTGGTGACATATATGGCTTGTCGGCGCGCGGCATTGCGCTGCGCACAGGCGACCCGGCGGGCGAGGAATTTCCCGATTTCACGCGCTTCTGGCTGGAACGTCCGGCAGAAGGACAGAACCATATGGTTCTGCATGCGCTCCTGAATGGTCCTTCGCTGACAGGCGCGTATCGCTTTGAAATCCATCCCGGCCAGCCTTGTGTGATGGAGGTTGAGGCGACACTATTCCCCCGCGTCGATCTGGATCATGTGGGGCTTGGGCCGCTGACCTCGATGTTCCTGTTCGACCAGACCAACCGGCACCGGTTCGACGATTTCCGCCCGGCGGTGCATGACAGTGATGGGCTGTTGATGCAAAACGGCGCGGGAGAGGTGATCTGGCGTCCGCTGGCCAACCCCAAGACCCTGCAAATCTCGGCTTTCATGGATGAAAACCCGCGCGGATTTGGGTTGATGCAGCGTGCCCGGAAACTTGGTGACTTTGCCGATCTCGAAGCCTTGTATCATCTGCGCCCGGGCCTCTGGGTTGAACCGAAGGAGGGGTGGGGCAAAGGCTCGGTCTCGCTGGTCGAGATCCCCGCCGATAAAGAGATCTACGATAATATCGTCGCTTATTGGCGGCCCGCTGACCCGATTGAGGCCGGGTCTGAGCATAAGATGTCCTATCGCCTCAGCTGGGGCAGCGATGAGCTGGTGGATCACGGATTGCCGCGCGTGCTGAATACCGCGATGGGAGAGCATGTGTTCGCAACAGGGCGTTTGGCCGTGATCGATTTCGAGGCGCATCCCATGTTCGATGACGGACCCGAGGCGATCACTGTGCATACCCAATCGCCCCATGCCGATACCACAGACGGCGTGCTGCAGCGTAATCCTGAAACCGGCGGGCTGCGGCTGGCTTTCGCCTTTGATCCCAAGGACCGTGATGTCGTCGAACTGCGCGCGCAACTGCGCAAGGATGGGCAGCTTGCCTCGGAGGTTTGGCTCTATCGATGGACGGCCTGATCCGCGATCTGCCGCTGCTCCCGCCGGAGCAGCCCTTGCCAATGCCAAGGCAGGATTTCCGCGCCGCCTATCGCGACGCGGCAGCACCTGATGCGACAGAACGGCGGGCGTGGCGGTGGCGTATGGCCGCCCTTGGGCCGGCGGTTGTGGCCACCGTCACGCTTTGGTCGGTGATCCACGGCTGGTTCGATGAAGGGGGGATCAGTTGGACCGAAGGGCTTCTTCTGGCGCTTATCTGCTTTAACTTCTTTTGGATCAGCTTCACCCTGACAACGGTTCTGGCCGGTTTTACCAGCCTTGCCGCGCGCCCTGTTGAACGCGGCGCAGCTCGTGCCCACGGTCTGGATGTAGCGCTTTTGATGCCCATTTATAACGAAGATACAGGCTTTGTTTTGGGCAACGCGCGAACCATGCTTGAGGCGCTTCATGCCCGCCCGCGCAAGCATCGCTATAGCCTTTTTGTGCTGTCGGACACGCAAGACCCCGCGCTGGCAGAGGCCGAGTTGCGCGGGGTAGCCGCGTTGCGCGCCGATTTGCCGCCAGGCTGCGCGGTCTATTATCGCCGCCGCCTGCGCAACACAGAACGCAAGGTTGGCAATATTGCGGACTGGGTCACCAGATGGGGCGGTGGTTGGGAGGCGATGCTGGTCCTTGATGCCGATAGTCTAATGACCGGAGAGGCGATAGACGCTTTGGCTAATGCGATGGCATCTGACCCCGGGGCCGGGCTGATTCAAAGCTTTCCTCAGGTTCTGGGCGCAAAGTCGGTTTTTGGCCGGATGCAACAGTTCGGTAACCGCGTCTATGGTGCGGCGTTGGCCGAAGGTGTGGCGCGGATTTCGGGCACGGAAGGCAATTACTGGGGCCATAACGCCATTTTGCGGACTGCCGCCTTTGCCGCGAGCGCTGGTCTGCCAAGGCTGCCGGGCAAACGCGCCAAACTTATCATGAGCCATGATTTCGTCGAAGCGGGCTTGCTGGCCCGCGCGGGATGGCGTGTTCGATTTCTGCCGCGCATTCCTGGCAGTTTTGAAGAAACCCCCGCGACGCTGATCGACCATGTGCTGCGCGACCGGCGCTGGTGTCAGGGTAATTTGCAGCATCTGCGTCTGCTGGCTGCGCGTGATTTCCGAACCATGTCTCGGTTTCACATGTTTCATGGCGCGGTCGGCTATCTGCTCTCGCCGATCTGGTTTGCCTTGCTGGTGACCTGGGCCCTGATCGGACCCAGCGAAGAGGCCAGCGTGCTGACCTATTTCAGCGAAGACAACCCGTTGCGTCCCAATTGGCCCGAAATGACCGAAGGCCGCCATGTTCTGATCATTCTTGTTATGTATGCGATGCTGCTTGCCCCCAAACTGGTCGGAGCGGCTGTGCTGCCGCTGACGGGGCAGGGGATGCGTCGGTTTGGCGGGGCAGGGCGGTTTGCGCTGTCCATGCTGGTCGAGATCATTCTGGCCATTATCTATGCGCCGATCCTGATGGTGCAGCAGGGTCTTGCGGTGATGCGCGCCCTTTTGGGGCTACAAAAGGGATGGGTGCCGCAGACGCGCGCAGGTGGTCGCTATGGCTGGCGTGTGACCCTGCAGTTTCACATCTTGGAAACACTGTCTGGTTTTCTTCTGGTGGCAGGGATCGCTGTAGGCATGGTATCTGTTTGGCTATTGCCCATAGGTTTGAGCCTTGGTTTTGCCGTGCCTCTGTCACGGCTTAGCGGGATGGTGTGGCGGCGTGGAGCGCTTCTGGACACGGATATGACCGGGCAAGGCGCCGTGATCGAGGCCGAGGCGCAACTTGCTCGCGCGTCACTGCGTCAGGCCCTGAACGTGCATCCGGCCGAGTGAGCCTAGTTCATCCCGCCGGTGGCCAGTGCGTCAAACCAGTCCAATGCGATGTCGGTCCAGCCTTCGGGAACGGTGTGACCGCCGGAATGCAGCACGAATTCGAGTGATCCGGCATTGCCGCATTCGTTCCAGGCCCGATGCAGCCGGTCGCCTTGCTGCCATGACGCATCAGGTCGCTGAGCTGTGCAGCCATTGGCAGACCGCCAAATCTCAAGACCTGCAAAGATATCGCCTTGCAGATAGGCGCCTCCGCCCAAAGGACGACCTTCCAAAGGTACAGTTCGATCCGCCCAGCCGTGGGTGTGATGCAGGTTGACCGGGCCGGCGCAGCGGTCCGGATGCGGCCGCCAGAATCCGCCGGCCACTGGGGCATAGGCTGGAAACGCGTTAGGTGTTTCGCAGGCCAGATAGCTGACCATGAACCCGCCGGCGGAAAACCCGGCTAGCAGGACATCTTCAGCACTTGTGGCAAAGCGGGCAGCAGCATCTTCTACGACATCCTGCAAAAACGCAGGCTCATCCCGCCCGTCCCAGCCCGGGTAGAAGTTCCAGACGGGACCGATGCGGCTGCCTTCGCGGGGTTTGGCATTTGGGGCAATGACGGCATAGCCGCGCTCCAGCGCGACATCGCGGATGGTCGGGTTCCCCATCACGCCTTGGCCCGAACCACCGGCTCCGTGTAACCAAAGCAGGACCGGCGCATTGTCGGGTTGGTTGGGCAGGGCGGCGTAATAGGTGCCTGTTTCGATGGTGCAAGGCGCTTTGGCACCACCGCAGTCTTGCGCCTGAGCCATCGGGGCGGCCAGCAACGCGGCGAGGATTGCAGCCGCTGGTTTCATGCCGATCCGTCCCAGGCCACGCGTGGCAACCCGCGTCGCAGCCAGCCAGGGCCTGCCGAGGAGCCTGTCATCCCTTCGGGTACATTCAGGATGGTGGTAAACCCAGCCTGTTCGAGTTGCCGCGCCATATGGGCCGAGCGCACGCCGGCGGCACATATCAGCGCGACAGGCTGGCTCCGATCAGGTCCGGCTAGAGCAGACAGTGCCTCTATGAAATCCCTGCGACGCATATCCAGCGGCACGGCACCATCCGCCAGTCCGGTCAGGGCCCATTCCTCGGGGCGGCGAATGTCAAGCAGAAGGACCGAACCTGACCGGACACGGTCATAGACTTCGACGGCGTCAATATTCACGATCTCGGGTTTCGGCCGGATCCTGGACCAGCCAATGCCGCCCGCAGCCCCGATAGCCGACAATGACACCCCTCCAATCATGGCTTTGCGCCGTGTGGAGATCATCTTTCCCTCCTGAAAATCACCTGTGCCGCTATAGCATGACAGGGTGTTGCTGGGGATCACCTTCGCGTCACAACGCAAAACGCCCCGGCACATGGGCCGGGGCGTGAACTGCGTGTCAGGTTAATCCTGATCTTATTGCGACAGCAGCATCTGGTTATGTTCGGTCAGCGCGCTGGACACCACGGCGTACCATTCGCCGGTCTGGCGCATCTCGTTCAGACCACGGTTCAGCAGCACGATATACTGGCGGCCAAACGGGTTGGATTTATGCGTAATGAAGGTCAGAGCCAGCACTTTGGCGAGGCTGGGGATTTCGATGACTTCTTCGGCCACACCCAGTTTTGTGATGGCTTCGGTGCCAGACTGAAGCTCCATCCCAGCGACATCTGCATTGCCGAACAGAACCGCTTCGATACATTCGCTGGGTAGCGTCGGGCGAACCCAGGTGATGTCGTTGGCGATGCCTTCTTCTTCGAAATCATGGGTGAAGTAGCCATCCATGCGGCAGACCCGTGCGCCGCGCAGATCTTCAAAACTGGTGGCCCCAGCCCATTCCGATCCGGCCCGCGCATAGTAAGCCACCACTGGCTCGTAAACCGGAACTGAGGACAGGAATTCGTTGCAGCGACGCGCCATGCCGTCCGACAGCTGATCGAGCTTGGAACAATCCGGCATGTACCAGCCCAGTCCAATGTCAAACGCGCCGGTCGGCAGCAGAACATCCAGATGTGAGCCCCAGTCATTCACAAAGGCCAACGAGTTTTCACGCTGGTTGCCACCGCGCGACAGAGCCGTCTGCGCGAGAACAGGCAGGAAGCCACCACCGGTCATGTTTTCGTCGGAAAACGGGCCATAGTTGGAGCCTGCCAGCAATTTCACTGGCGGTTCATACCCGTTTGACGTGATGCGCCTTGGGTTTGCGGCCTGCTGCTGTTCAATGATCGCCTCAAGCGATTCGCCTTCTGCCAGTGCACCATCGTCACAGGGCAGGGTAAGAAGCGTGCCAACCTCGACATCGTTTGGGTTGGACCCAACGATATTGCGGTTTGCGTTGAAGATCGCCTGATAGTCATAGGTGCCATAGGCCGCAAACGCGATGGTTCCGAGCGTGTCGCCGACCTGCACTTCATATGTCGTACACGCCTCTTGCGCCCAGAGAGCGCCTGGCACGGACATGGCAACGGCACAGACTGCCGCTAGTTTTCGGGCTTGGGTAAACGCAAGACTCATCCCTGTGGTCCTTTTGTTTGGTGGATTTGTGTGCCTAGCGCTCATCTCAGACGAAGAAACGGGCATTTCTATGTCAATCCACTCTTTGTTGTGCCGGCGACCGTAAGTCTTTTGCCGCCAAGTGTGTTTTTGCCGTGGCACACGCCTTTTTCAGCGTGTGCCACGGCCAGATTCGTCGGCTTATTGCGACAGCAGCATCTTGTTGTGCTCGTTGAGCGCATTCGACACGATCGCATACCATTCCCCGGTCTCGCGCATCTCGTTCAGGCCGCGATTCAGCATGGTGATGAACTCGCGCGCATTGGGGTTTGACCTGTGCGCCATGAAGGACAGCGACAGCACCTTTGCCAGCGAAGGGATTTCGACCACTTCAGCCGATACGCCCAGCTTGGTGATCGCGTCGGTCCCCGACTGCAGCTCCATATTGGTGATATCGGCATTGCCGAACAGAACCGCCTCGATGCATTCCTCGGGCAGGGTGGGGTTGATATAGGTGATATCAGGCGGTGCGAGCCCTTCTTCTTCCAGGTCGTTGGTGGAATAGCCTTCCATCCGGCAGACCCGGGCGCCCTTGAGCTGGTCGAAGCTGGTGATGTTTGCATATTCCGATCCGGCCCGCGTGAAATAGGCCTGCACCGGTTCATAGACGGGCACGGATGCAAGGAAGTTGTCACAACGATCCCGCATCGGGCCCGACAACATATCGTATTTGTCGCAGTCCGGTGTGAACCAGGCCATGGTGACGTCAAATGCGCCGGTGGGCAGCAACGTTTCCAGATGCGATCCCCAGTCATTCACATAATGCAGGGAATAGGGTCGGGTGTTGCCACCCCGCTCCATGGCCGTGCGGGCCAGGATCGGAACAAATCCCCCACCATCGAGGCTTTCATCCGAAAACGGTGCCCAGTTCGATCCCGACACCATGCGGATCGGCGGCTTGTAGCCCGTGCTGTCGGACCGGCGCGCCTGGTTGATCACACGCTGTTGCTGAATGATCTGGTCAAGTGATTGGCCATCATTGAGCGCGCCGTCTTCACAGGGAAGGGTCAGCAGACTGCCGACCTGCAAGTTGTTCGGGCTTGGCCCGACGGTGTTGCGGTTGGCATTGAAGATCAGCTGATAGTCATAGGTGCCATAGGCCGCAAAGGCGATCGTTCCCAGGCTGTCCCCTGGCTGAACCTCATAGGTCGTACAGGCTTCCTGTGCAGTTGCCGCAACCGGTGTCCAGATCGCGGCGGCGACTGTTGCCGCGAGTGCCGTTTTGGCGCAGCGCGTGAGTGTCAGCATCTTGTAGTTTCTCCCTGTTGTTGTTTTCCGCCTTTGATCGGTGGCGGTTCTTTATTGGGGGCCTCGTGGCGCTGGCGGTTCAGGATTCGGCTTCAGCTTGCTCCATCAGCGCGCGTGAGGTGATGGCATACCATTCGCCGCTGTCGCGCATGATCTGCAGGCCGGTGTTGAGCATGTCGAGGAACTCGTCGCCATTTTCATTNTCGTTGTGGACAATGATCGTCAGCGGNCGCACGGCGGCCAAATTGGGGTTCATCCCNATATCGTCCCGCAGGCCGAGTTTCGCGATAGCATCATCAGCGACCTGCGTTTCGATCGACACCATGTCGACATCAGCGCGCATCAGCATTTCAAAACAGGCCGACACTTCGACAGGGCTCACATAGGTAACCAGAGGCTCTTTCAAACCCACCAAATCAAGATGCGAGCGGGTGTAGCCTTCGGGGCGACAGATGACGGCGCCGTTGAATTCCGAATAGTTTGTCGCTTCGTCAAATCCGCTGCCCTTGCGCGAGAAGAACCCATCCACAACTTCGTAAAACGGATCCGAGAACTTGTAGGTCGCACAGCGTGCCTGTTCTGCCGCAGACAGCAACGACGCTTGTAAGCAATCCGGTTCAGCCCATGGGAAGGACGCGTCAAAAGCCAGTGTCGGCATCAAAGCGTCCAGATGCGCGTCCCAGTCATTCACGAATTTGATCGTATAGGGGCGATCCGGTTCGGCTCGCAGCATCGCGGTTTGCACCAGCAGGGTGAAAAAGCCGCGACCGGGCAGGGCTTCGTCAGTGAAAGGCGGGTAGCCATTCCCAGTGACCAGAAGGATCGGCTCCGGCGCGTTCGGATCAGCAGTCAGCGCAGTCTGCAAAGCTGTTTCCATCGGCATATTGTCGCTGTCGGTCTCGGTCTCGACCACTGACTCGGCGACGTCCTCGGTTTCAACCACAACCGGTTCGGGTGCGGCCTCAACAACTACTTCCTCGACCGGCTCAGGTTCGGCGACGGTTTCAACGACCTGAGGCTCTTCTTCCTCGATGATCTCTTCAACCTCGGTGACGCTCTCTTCGTTGGCGTCGTCAGGCGTTGGTGCCAAATTGCCGGGGATCACTATGGATGGCGCGCTGATTGAGGTCTGAACCGCCACGACCGGGGCCAGGGTCGCAGTCGCTCCATCGGCCTCATCTTCAACTTCGACCGCGATTTCCGCGGCGGCCAACTTTTCGGCATTGTCGCTCGGTGCATCGGATCCCGGCATCGCGACTGGTTCCTGCAAGGCGGCGGTCACGGTTGGTGTTTCTCCGGGCAGGCAGGGCAATTTCAGCACCATGCCAATTTCGATAATGTCCGGTTTGCGCCCAATCGTTTTGCGATTGGCCTGATAGATCAGGTCCCAATCGGTGTCGTTGCGACGCTCGTAATACTTGCGCCCGATCTTGCGCAGCGTGTCGCCGCGTTCAACCGTGTGCTCGGTGCATATTTCGGGCGTTTGTGAAGCTTCCTGTGCCGCGGCGATGCCGCCTGCGAGCCCAACCATCAAGGCCGGAGCAAGCGTCCTGGCGATGTGGGAAGGTTTCAGTCCTTTCTTGTCCATTCTTCCAGTCGTCCTTTTTTGTCGACCCAACGGGTCAGGCTACTTTGATGACCGCGATCGAGACATTGTCCTGATCAGGGTCGTCGAGTGATTCAATGGCGTCCATCAGCGCACCCACAAGCGTGCGGGAGCTGTCTTCCTTGTGTTGATTCACGATCTCTGAGATTTCAGAATCCGATAGGAACAAAAGCCCGTCGCTGCCCGCAATCACGATATTTCCTGATGCAAGGGGCACGGGTTCCCTGCCATTGTCGATTTTGGCGATGTCGGCCCCCATCAGGACCGATGTCAGGCAGTTGCGATCGGGATGTGTCCGCGCGGTATCGGGATCCATTTGTCCCATCGCTGCCATCATGTCGATATGCGGCGCGAGCGAATGGTCTTCATTTACCTGGCGCAAGGCTTCTCCGTCGTAAACAAACAGGACGGAGTCCCCGACCGAAACCCAATGCAAATTCCGGTCGACCACCACCGGCGCCACGAGCGTCGTGCCCATACCGGCCAATTCCCGATGATCCGCAACATGCGACGCGATGTGGTCATTGGCTTCGCGCACTGCGTTTTCCAGCAACACGGAAATCGTGTCTGGCAGCACCTCGGCCTCTCCCAAACGCGGGCTCAGCGCCGACATGAACCCATCGACGGCCAGACGGCTTGCAATGTCACCGGCTTCATGACCTCCCATCCCGTCGGCGATCACGACAAATCCCGGATGGTCATGATAGGGAAAACAGATTTCGATCGCGTCTTCCTGATGCTCGCGTTTCCCCCGACTGATCGAGCCTGCAACATCATACTGCATCGATACGACCTCCTGTCATTCCGACTCTG
Organism: Paracoccaceae bacterium; assembly: GCA_013214715.1. Classification (GTDB taxonomy): domain Bacteria; phylum Pseudomonadota; class Alphaproteobacteria; order Rhodobacterales; family Rhodobacteraceae; genus JABSSB01. The sequence goes on from JABSSB010000007.1 coordinate 24,374, forward strand.
ACCAGCAAAAGTCTGGCCCGCACAAAGGGCAGAACCTCAGTGTTGTGTCACTGATACGAATTTCGTCGCCATCGCCGAGCGGTTCTGTCGCCAGAACTGGCATGCCGTTGCGCCGCACAATGTTCGATTTTCCGCCATGTCCAAGGTAGAACTGCCGCGTTTCTGGATCATATGCGACCACGGCATGGCTGGACCGCGAAATGCCCGCATCGCCGAAATTCAGTTGGACGGTTTGATCATCCCCGCGTCCGATCTGGCTGACACCCGCAAAGACCGGCAGTCCCGCGCCCCGTCCTGGCCCGGACACGATCACAAGCCATCCGGCGGGGAACATCGCCACGGGAATGTCTTGCTCGTCCGGGTCATTTGCCACCTCATCGCTGACCGGTCGCGAAGGCTCAAACCCCAAGAACGTTGTTTTGACCCTGTTCCCGCGCGCCCGACGGGGTTCCGAGGTCCTGGTGTCCGGAGAGGGGGAGTCGGGTGGTGTCGCATCGCGCAGGTCAATCTGCGAGTTGACGGGTTCCGGCTCCGATTTGGGCGCCGTGTCCTGATCCGGCAGCGCTTCGAGCATTTGCATCAGTGCTGCGACAGGGTCCGCCTCTGCGTCGGATTTGGCAGGGCCGGGGTCAAGCGGGCTTTGGCGTGTCATGCACGTCGTCTCCTGATGGGTCAGCCGTCCTGATCGTCGGACAAGGACACGCGGGCCGTTGTGATTACGCCATTGCGATCAAGCTGGAATTCTGCGGTGTCGTTGCCTTCGTCCACCAGCGTTTCCATGACCTTTTCCAAAGCCGCATGATCGGTCAAATCCAGGCCTGTGCCGGTTTCCGACAGGATCACGTCTCCGGGCAGCAACTCACCACCTTTGGTGCGTACGACAACCGTTTTCCATGCGTCGCCTTGCTTGTGAATCTCAACCTCGGCGCCTGAGGCCAGCCCGACGGACCGGATCAGCGGAACCACCAGATCTCCGTTTTCGAAGCGGTCGCTACCGGCGGCCTTATAGGCAACTCGAACCTGTGTGGTTCCCTCTTCCGCGTCCCCCATGTCGGACAGGATCACGGCCCCCAGATCGCCACGGCGGGGCAATGCGTTGCCATTGACCGAAAAGATCGCAGCGCCCGGCGCAATCCAATCGGGAAGTGTGTCTGCGCTGCCATCTCCGCTGACATCCTTGATCAAGGCGATATTGGCATTGTTGGCGCGGCGCGGTGCAGCCGTGAAAGGCAGGCGCACATCCCAGTGCGCATAAGCGATCTGCGGCTCCACAAGCGCGGCGGTCTGACCCGCCGCCATCGGCTCTGGCGCAGTCTCTGCCTGGGCCAGTGAGGCTGTCTCTATGCCGGCTGCGGGCTCGACCTCATCCGCGGCGGCCGGATCAATACTGGCGAGATCAGTGTCGTCTGTTTCCGTGGTCTTTGAAGGCGTCGTACTCGGCACTGGCGCTAAGGCCGCGACGGACGGCGTTTGCCCCACAGCGCCATCATCGGGAAGGGCAATGACCGTTGAGGCGGGTTCGGTTTGCAACAGTCCGGCAATTCCGCCGTCTATCCCCATGCTTTCGCCGCCAAACTCGACAGCCACGGCCCCAATGGCTCCCAAGACGACAAGACCGGCCAGACCTTTTGACAAGACGCCACCCTTGCGGCGTGGCGTGGCTTCGCTATCGTCCCAAGCCGCCAGCGTTTCTTCGGCCAGAGGTGGGTCTTCAGCTTCTGAAAATAACTCGGCATTAGGGACGTTACGTGTTTCTTCGACCGCTGCCTGAACTGCGCTGGCTAGCGCGTCCGCAGCGATGTCGCCCGGCTCACCGAGCGCGCCCATCGCGCTGCCGCGATATTCGTCAATGACACGCAGGTTGGCCTTTGAAATCAAATCCAGCCATTCTTCAGCGCTTTGCAGACGTTCTTTGGGCAGGATGTTCATGGCGGCATCGACGGCCTGCAGGAAACCGTCGGGATAGCCGGGCACCCGCCCGGCCAGGCGTTGATGCGGATCGGGGCGGCCTTCGGCCAGTGCGGCCAGCCGTTCCTGCCCATTCACAGGGGTTTCTCCAGTGATAAGGTGGAATAGGGTGGCCCCAAGAGCATAAAGGTCGCTCCATGGCCCCTGTTCGGACCCGGCTATGTAGAATTCCTGCGGTGAATAGCCGTCTTTGACAACGCGCAGCGCCGTCAGTGTCCGACTTTGTTTCGAAGCCTGAACCCGCGCTGCACCAAAATCGATCAGGACGGGCTCTCCGGTGCTGTCGATCAACACATTGTCCGGCGAGATGTCGCGATGGAGCATGTTGTTGCTGTGGATGTAACCGACGGCAGAAATCAGCTTTCGCGCAATCGAAACGATGTCATCAGGGGCAAAGGCTGCGCCACGATCCTCGATCAAATCCAGAAGATCTGGTCCATCGATGTAGTCGATGGCCATGTAGGCGGTTTCATTGTCTTCAAAAACCTGGTGCACGCCGACGATGTTGGGATGTTGCAACACCGACAGGTTGCGCGCTTCATTGACAAAGAGCTTTACCACCGACTTCAGTTCGGACGTATGCGCCCGGGACCGCGCCCGCACCAAAGTGGCCGAGCGGCGACAGAAGGCGTTGGGAAAGCACTCCTTGATGACGACTGTCCGATCCAAGCTGTCCTTGGCCAAATAGGTGATCCCGAACCCACCATTGTTGAGAAACTCAGTGATCGTATACTGGCCATGCAAAAGCTTGGTGCCGGGCTGAAGCTCGTCTACCACGCTGTCCATTCTGTCCCCACCATCGGCCGCTGGCTGCTGCCCGGAAGTCATATGATCGTCCCCCTACCTTTCGCAGCGCAGGCTTCTCGGATGCTGTCCGTCGACAGTGTCCAGGCCCGATCACATCCACCGCCAGCCGCGTCTGTAGCGAAAGCAGCCCCTCGCGCCCCTTTAATCCGGCCCGCAACAGCAGATGATCGGCAAGATTTTCGGGATCAGAGCCCAAGGGTTGGTCGTCTTCGGCCAGCGCGGTTTGCAGCAAGGCCAGTTGTGTCTGCTCGGTCATCTGGTTGCGGATGATCTGCGCCATGGTCTCTGGGCTGTTGGCCAGGACGTTGCCATGCCCGGCGCGTTTACGTGCCAACAAGGCCAAAGCCTTCTTGGCGGCGTCGCGATCCCAGCCCGACTGCAGCCCCAATGCATGACAGGCATCGCTGGGTGTGACAGCGCAAATCTGGACCATACCGCGATCCACCAGACGGTTCAGCACGCCCTGATCCCGCCGGTTGCGCAGAACTTCGGCCATTGGGCGCAGCGCCGGTCCAATCCGCCCCAGCAGGGCAGCCTGCGCCTCTCCCAGCGCGGCGGCGGATGACATGCCTGGCACCGCGCGCAGGAACCGCGCATCCTGTTCCGACGGCACCGCCGCGGCCAGTTGCATATCCAGCACCTGATGCACCAGATCGGGCGCGTCCATCGCAGCCAACGCTACGGGCACCACGCGCCGCGGGCCCAGCCGGACACCGCCTTGCAGGCCTGAGGCATTCACATGCACTTCACTATCGCCGCCCAGCCCCGTGGTGCGCATGGCCACCGCTTCGACCATCGTGCGCACGCCGCCGACTCGCGCACCCAGCGGATCAATCGCCGGGCGCCCATTCCGCAGCAGGGCGACATCCGTGGTCGTGCCGCCAATGTCTGATACTAGCGCGGTGTCGCTACCCGTCAGCCACCGCGCCCCGACGAGCGAGGCGGCAGGGCCACTCAGGATCGTTTCAATCGGCTTGGCGCGGGCCTGATCCGCGCTCATCAACGCGCCGTCCCCGCGCACCACCATCAGCGGCGCAGTGATCCCGATGCGCTGCAATTCCTGCGCGGCGCGATCGATTAACCCATCGATTAGCCCGATCAAACGCGCGTTCAACAGCGCCGTCAGCGCCCGTTTCGGACCGTTGAGCTTGGCCGACAACTCATGCGAGCAGGTCACAGGCGCGCCTGTCACCTCGGCCACAAGACGCGCGGCGGCCAGTTCATGCTCCGGGTTGCGGGTGGCAAACTGCGCGGCCACGGCATAACCGCTGGCCCCCGCGCCCGGCCCAGCCAGCCATTGCCGCAAACCTGTGTGATCCAACGGCGCGACCTCCGTCCCGGCATGGCTGTGCCCACCCGCCAATTCCAGAACCGGATCGCCGCGCAAGGCCTCTGACAGGCCATGCTTGTCCAAATCCCCGGCACGAAACCCGATATAAATCAATCCGACAGAGCCGCCCTGACCTTCGACCAAAGCATTGGTGGCCAAAGTCGTTGACAGTGCCGCCAGACCAATCTCGGCCGCGTCAGATCCGGTCTGCACCAGCACCTTGCGCACGGCGGCGCCTACGCCAAGGGCCAGATCCTGTCGGGTTGTCAGCGCCTTGCCCTTGGCCAGCACATCTTTGCCGTCGCGGATCAGCACCGCATCGGTGAATGTCCCGCCTGTGTCCACACCCAGCGCCAGTGCCATGTCAACTCCCCGCAAATCCCCTTGCGCCGTGATGCCGCCTCACCGGCGCGAAGGCCAGCCTATGTGCGACCTCAAAGGCCCAGCCGCGCCACCGCCCAGCGGGCGGCATCGGCCACAGCCGGATCAGGGTCATCGATCAGCGCCTGTGCTGCGCTGCATAACCGCGCGTCGCCCGAATTGCCAATGGCATAAAGCACATTGCGTACAAACCGATCCCGCCCGATCCGCTTGATCGGAGAGCCGGAAAACCGCGCCCGAAATGCTGCATCATCCAAACCGGCCAGTTCCACTAAATCCGGTGCCAACAGATCCTGGCGCGCGGCATAGCGCATCTCCTTTGCGTCCACGGCAAATTTGTTCCATGGGCAGGCGGCCAGACAATCATCGCAGCCATAGATGCGATTGCCCATCTGAGCCCGCAACTCTGGCTCCACTGACCCTTTGTGTTCAATGGTCAGATAAGAAATGCAGCGCCGCGCATCCAATTGATACGGCGCCGGGAAGGCGTCGGTTGGACAGGCATCAAGACAGGCACGGCATGACCCGCAATGATCTTGCTCAGCCGCATCGACGGGCAATTCAAGCGTGGTGAACACACATCCCAGAAAACACCAGTTTCCCCAATCACGGCTGACCAGATTGGTATGTTTGCCCTGCCACCCCAACCCGGCCGCCTCTCCCAGCGCCTTTTCCGGCACAGGTGCTGTGTCGACAAACACCTTCACCTCGCCGCCGCCCTCTGCAATCAGCCACCGCGCCACGCGTTTGAGCCGTTTTTTCACGAGATCATGATAATCGCGGTTCTGCGCATAAACCGAAATCGCGCCGCGATCTGGCTGCGCAAGGATGGCGCGGGGGTCATGGTCAGGCGTGTAGCTCTCCGCCAGCATCAGAACTGAGCGTGCCTCGGGCCATAAAGCCTGCGGATCGCCGCGCCAGTGCATTCTCTCGGCCATCCAGCCCATCTGCCCGTGCCAGCCCCGCGCGACAAAGCTCTCCAGCCGCCCCATCACCTGCGGCACAGCATCGGGGCGGCAAATGCGCGCCGCGACAAAGCCTTCCTCAAGGGCGCGCGCGACCAACCGCGTTTTCAGCGCCGCGCTCATATTTCTCCGCTTTCCAAATACCCCTCGGGGGTGAATTGGCCCCGGCACGGGGCCAAGAGGGGGCAGACAGCCCCCTGGACCCACTCAGAAATCAAGATCTGCATAATGGCCAGGTTGCGGAAAACCGGGGATCTGATCGGCAAGGATCGACCGAAAAGCTGGCCGGGATTTGATCTTGGCATACCAATCCTTCACTACGGCTGACCGGTTCCAATCCACGTCCGAAATGTAATCCAGCGCCGACAGATGCGCCGCGGCGGCGAAATCGGCCAGGCTCATCGCGTCGCCCGCCAGCCAGCGCCTGTGATCAAGAAGCCAGGCCATGTAATCAAGATGATATTTGATCGCCCGCGCCCCGGTTTTGACATTGCGGCTGTCGGGGTAGCCCTCTCCGGTGATCTTTTTGTTCACTCGCTCATAAAGCAGGTTCGCCGTCACCTCCCGGTGAAATTTGTCATCGAACCAGCCCACCAGGCGCCGCACTTCAAACCGTGTTGCAGCATCTTTGGGCATCAGCGCGGGGTCGGGGCGGGTTTCTTCCAGATACTCACAGATCGCAGCACTTTCCGCCAGCATTAGCCCATCAAGCCGCAGCACCGGCACCTTGCCGCCGGGATTGCGGCGCAGGAAATCGGGATTTTCCTCCCAATACCGCTCCTCCACCAGTTCGACCTCAACTCGCTTTTCGGCCAGAACCAGCCGTACCTTGCGGCAGAACGGAGAAAGCGGAACATGATACAATCGGGCCATGAGGATCCTTTGGGGTCAATAACATCATCAGATGTGCCGTGGTACGGCGCGAAATTCAATCCTCGAAACAGGCCGCGCGGCCATCGGCGGCAATCGTGGCCGCGCCATCGCGGATCGATGCTGCGCGTTGCCTCAACCACGGGCTTGGCTCCGCCGGGTTTCGGGTTTTGGGCGCAGGAAGGATCGCTGCGATACGTGCGGCTTGCACCGCGTTCAATTCCGCCGCACTGACGCCGAAGTGATGCTGCGCGGCGGCTTCGATCCCGAAGACGCCGTCCCCCATTTCGGCCACGTTCAGGTAAACCTCAAGAATGCGCCGTTTGCTCCAGACCAGTTCGACCAGTGGCGTCATCAGCGTTTCGGCGGCCTTGCGCGGCCAGCTGCGCCCTTGCCAAAGAAACACATTCTTCACGACCTGTTGTGAAATCGACGATGCACCGCGGGTCGCCCCCTCTTCGATCGCGCTGCGGATCGCCTGCGCGTCAAAGCCCCAATGCAGGCAGAAATTAGCATCCTCTGCCGCCACCACAGACCGCGCCGCGACCATAGAGGCATCTTCGATCCGCACCCATTGCCGCTCCACCGTGCCGCCATGGGCGCGGGCTTCGGACCAGATGGTTAGGGTAAAGGGCGGATTGACCACGGAAAACAGGAGGATAAAGGCAAAAACCACAGCGCAAAAACCCAAGGCGATGCGCGGAACCCACCGCCACAGTCCACGCCACAGACGGCGCAAAAGCGGCGTCTTTTCGACCTCTTTCACCTTCGGTTTTTTCACAGCGCTGCGGGCTTTGCCCTTTTTCGCCGACTCGCTCTTTGTCTTGCCTGCCATGCTCGCGGTTATACTGCGCCGCAGCGCAGGGGCAAAGAGCGTTGGGTCAGTCGTCCAGCTTGCGTGCCTCGTCCACCAGCATCACCGGGATGCCATTGCGGATCGGAAAAGCCAGACCGGCGGGTTTTGACACGAGCTCCTGCCGGGCCGCGTCGTAATCCAGCCGATGCTGCGTAACGGGGCAGACCAGCGCCTCGATCATGCGGCGGTCAAAAGCGGGGGTCTGGTCGGTCATTGCAGCAATTCCTCATCATCGCCACCTCGCAGTGCAAATTCGATCAGGGTCACAAGGGTTTCCCGACGGGTTGCAAGGGACGGTGCCTCCAACAGCGCCTGTTTGTCTTCGGGATTGAAGTCCAACAGCATGGACAGCGAATTGATCAGCAACTCATCATCCGCTTCTGTCAGCGACTCCCAATCGGTCGATAGGCCTCGCGATTCAAAAAAGCGCGACAGCAGGTTCATGAATTTTTCGCGGTGAAAGCCATCATCGCGTTCGGCCTTGCCCATGTCGCGGTCAAACCCGGCCCAATCTACGTTGCAGCGTCGATAAGGGGTGAAGCCTTCGACCTCTTCCCTGATCCGAAAGCGCGAAATCCCCGACAGCGTGATCAAAAGACGCCCGTCTTCGGTTTCCGAAAACTGCGTCACCCGCCCAGCGCATCCGATGCGGTGCAACCCGTTTTCGCGGTCGCGGGTCGGGTTGGGCTGCACCATGCCGATCAGCCGTTGGGGCGTTTTCAGTGCATCTTCCAGCATCTGCAAATAGCGCGGTTCAAAGATGTGAAGCGGCAGGCGGGCGCGCGGCAGTAGCAGGGCGCCCGGCAGCGGAAACACGGCGATTGTGCCGGGGAGGTCTGAGGCCTTGAACATGCGCATCAGATAGACCCAGATTCCGGTCAGGCAAATATCATCGAACTCAGCTTCCTGCGGCCATTTAGTACGATCGGATCGTTCGGTTTCAGCGCGTCGAAAATGGTGAAAAGCTGCGCCTTGGCCGCGCCGTCGTTCCATTCGCGATCACGGCGGAACAGGTCCAGCAGGTGATCGACCGCCTCTTGCACTTGTCCGCCAGCATGAAGGGCTTGTGCCAGATCGAACCGGGCTTGCAGATTGGTTGGATCGGCTTCGACCGCGGCGGTCAGCTCGGCTACCGGACCTGCATCCGCGGCCTGCCGGGCGAGTTCCAGTTGCGCAAAAGCGGCCTCGATCTCTGGTGCGGCAGAGATGTCGGTTGGTGCGCCGTTCAGGATCGCTTCGGCCTGGTCCAGATCATCCATCGCGATATGCGCGCGGGCCAGACCGCCATAAGCCGCGGCATTGGCGGCGTCTTCGCCCAGAATGGCGGCAAAGGTTTGCGCCGCATCCAGGGCGGCGCCTTCGGCCAGCATCTCTTCGGCGGCGGCGATGGCTTCGTCTAGCGACGCGCCCGGTGACTGCCCGCCCGAGGCTTCGATGATGCGGTCGATAAAGGCGCTGATCTCCGAACCGGGCACCGCGCCCTGAAATCCGTCAATCGGCTGGCCCTGCCAGAAGGCATAGACCGTCGGGATCGATTGGATGCGCAGCTGTCCAGCCAGCATCTGCGCCTCATCGACATTGATTTTGACCATCTTGACCGCGCCCTTGGCGGCGGTCACGGCCTCTTCCAGAGCCGGGCCAAGTGTTTTGCACGGGCCGCACCAGGGCGCCCAGAAATCAACGATCACAGGCACCTGCTGCGATGCCTCGACAACATCCTGCATGAATGTCGCCTCGGAGCTGTCCTTGATCAGATCCGCCGGGGCTGCGTCGCCACCGCTGTTGAGAATATCCATCGCTTGAGGTCCTCATACCGTCTTTCGGGCCTTATATGACCCTGTGTGCGGGTAAAACCAAGGGCCGAAAGCAGATGGTCAGCAAATCGCGTGATATCTTTGGCTGAGCCGAACGGCTGATGTCGATGGACGAAGGCACATGGATTCGCCACGCCAACCCCATTAGCGTCTGGAGCCACGTGATCACGCTCTTGCCCCTG
>JABSSB010000070.1 GCA_013214715.1 Paracoccaceae bacterium
CGCCGTAGAGTTCGACCATCAAACGGTTGTCCGGGAATTCGATCACCGTTTCCGGTGTCTCGGTGAGGGACGGGGTCGGGGCTTCAATCGGCAAACGCGGCTCCTTGGGCTAGATGCTGTATGTGAGCGTGCCAAACCCACAAGCATCGCGCAAGCATCGCCTGCGGGAATTCATCAAATTGAAACACTTCTGGTGATCGCATTGCGTCAGACATGGGCGGTCAGGGCTCATTGCGCAGCATGAAACTCGCCCCTTGCCTGTCGGCATAGATCACACAGCCATCGCCCAGATCCGACAGGCGCGTCATGCCCTGTGGGTTAGGCCCGACGTTGCAGGCGAAACAGGGGATCCAATATCGATAGGTCCTGCGCACCTCTTGCGGCACTTCTTCGACATGCGCGATCACGTCGCCATCGGCATGGCAAATGTCCCAGCAAGGCCATTTTGCGCCCCGAGGTCCACCGGTCGCAGGATCAAACCGCCAGCCGAACAGATCGGCATAAAACGCTTCGATCTGCGTGGCATCAGTCAGATGATGATAGCGTGCCAACACGCGCCCCGGCCCCGGCGCGGGCGTGATCTCTGGCCCCTCGTAAAGGGTAAACCCCGCGCCAGAGGGATCGCGCACCAAGGCAGTCTGCGCGTCGGGACCAAAAGCCGTCGGCTCGATTTCAACAATCACGTCGGGATGGGCGCGAGCGCGGGTGACCAGCGCCTCGAGCCCCTTCACATGGACATAAGACATCCAGAAAGAGGGCATGTTGATCTTGGCCAGCTTGGCAGGCATTGGAAAGATCGCGGCCACGGGCTGCCCGTCCAGCAGCGCGACGTCATAATCCCGATCGCCACCAAAGCGCCATCCAAACAGCCCGGCATAGTCCTTGCGCGCGGCGCGCAGGTCAAAAGTGGACAGATCGGTCCAGCAAAAATGGTTCAGCGCCATGAGACCTCCTGTCACAGAGGTAGGCGGCGCAGATCAGTCGACCAATTCCCCGGCCAGTGAATTTGCCCCACTGTCGACAATGCGGACGCGGCGCAGCTCCCCAACCTGTGCCGGGCAATCAGCGACATGCACGGCATGCAGATAATCGGATTTGCCCACCATCTGCCCCAGTTTGCGGCCCGGCTTTTCAAATAGCACGCCTACCTCGCGCCCGACCATGCTGTCCTGAATCAGGCGCTGATCGTCGGTGATCCGTGCTTGCAGGCGCTGCAAACGGTCATCCGCCGCCGCCGCATCGACCTGAGGCCGTTCCGCCGCAGGCGTGCCTGGACGCGTTGAGTATTTGAAGGAATAGGCATAGCCATATTGCACCTCTTTCACGAGGTCCAAGGTCGCCTGAAAATCCTCTTCGGTCTCTTCGGGAAAGCCCACGATGAAATCGCCCGACATCAGGATATCGGGGCGGACGGCACGGATGCGTTCGATCAGGCGCAGATAGCTATCGGCGGTATGAGCGCGATTCATCCGCTTGAGGATCTTGTCCGAGCCTGACTGCACCGGCAGATGCAGATAGGGCATCAGCTTGGCGCAGGTGCCATGCGCCTCGATCAGATCATCGCTCATGTCATTGGGGTGGGAGGTGGTAAAGCGAATACGCTCCAACCCGTCCACCTTGTCCAGCGCCCAGATCAACTGCGCCAGCGACCAGTCCGACCCATCCGCGCCCGCGCCGTGATAGGCGTTCACGTTCTGGCCCAGCAGGGTGATTTCGCGCACGCCACGCTCCACCAGATCGCGCGCCTCGGTCAGGATACGCTCAACCGGGCGGGAGACCTCGGCCCCGCGCGTATAGGGCACAACGCAGAAGGCGCAGAACTTGTCGCAGCCTTCCTGCACCGTCAGGAATGCCGAGGGGGCGCGTTTGGCCTTGGGGCGGGATTTGAGATGCTCGAATTTGTCTTCTTCAGGGAAATCAGTGTCGAGCGCCTTTTCTCCAACGCGCGTCTTGGCCTCCATCTCGGGCAGGCGGTGATAGCTTTGTGGGCCGACGACCAGATCGACCATGGGCTGGCGGCGCATGATCTCTTGACCCTCGGCCTGCGCGACGCAGCCCGCGACGCCGATTTTCAGATCGGGTTTTTCAGCTTTCAGCCCTTTGAACCGGCCAAGCTCGGAATAAACCTTTTCGGCAGCCTTTTCCCGGATGTGGCAGGTGTTGAGAAGGATCATATCCGCGTCATCGGGCGATTGCGTTTCGACATAGCCCTGACCGCCCAGCGCTTCGGCCATGCGTTCACTGTCATAGACATTCATCTGACAGCCATAGGTCTTGATATAGAGCTTCTTGGTCATCGGGCGTCTCGTCGTGTCTTGGGAAAAGCCGCGTAGGGCGCGGGTTGGCGGGGACATACGCAATTTGAGCCGGAAAGACCAGAGGGCGAACCCGCGCGGGTCCTGGTAGCCTATGACCCCAGGGCGGCCGACCCAAAAAGACGGCAATCATTCGGCCGGTTTTGCGATGGAAAGCGGCGAAGGTTGAGGGGGGCGCGTGATGGAGAAAAGCCCACACTGTCGCCCAAGGGAAGCATGATTTTTTCTGATAGCTGGGCGCTGTATTGATGAATGCGATCCAGGTGTTTGACTGCGCATTGCAAAACACAACGCACTTGACATGCTGTAACCTTTACTGACCTTCTCGAACCCACGGATCAACTCGATAATTTAAGTATTGGATTATTGGGTATTGGATTATTGGAAAAATGAGACAGGCTGTGCGTGTTTACATAGTCTTGTGTCTATTAAGTTTTCCAACTGTCACACTTGCTCAGGATGCGTATAATCAGTTCGTTGGCCAATGGGTGGCATCGGTTCTGGTTGCGAGATCTTGTCCAGGAATGGCCGCATTAAATCAAGAGGGTGCTGCAGACGTGGCCAGGTCCCAACACGGCTTGAGGCGACAAAAAGTACTTAGATTACTTTTTTACAGTAAAACTACTTTGCTTGAACAACAGGGCACCTCAGCGTTGGTGGCGCGAGATCTCGATCCGTCGAATGAACAAAGCTTGTGTCGGTTTGGTCGCAGTGTTGCTGGTAAGAACGACAGTATTGGACGTTTCCTGCGAACCAACTAAGGCGAAGTGTACATTTCGTTGTGGATATCAAAATTTGTATGAACACCGATGACTTGACCAACAGCCACTAGCTCCACCCGACATTCGCGCAGGAACGCGTCATTGGTGCAACAGCAGCGAAATGGTGCTTCGAGCGCAACCTGAAACACTCCACAGCGACGCAGCGAAGGTCCGCTGCGCAGGGCGCAAAGGCCAAGCCTCGCCTGCTGCATAAGTCGCGGGGCGCGCAAGGGCGCGCACCCCGCGGGGTGGCCCCGTCGGCTGCAAATGGTCCGGTCCGGTGATCTGCCTGAGGCTCATACGGTCTGTGTCTCTGGGGCCTGATTTGCGGCGCCTGCGGATGGTGGAGCGGGTGGAAAGCCCGCATCAAGACAAATATCCCGATCTCCGGCGGATGACACCGCCGGGCCGTATCCATTGATTTGCGGCCGGGTGTTTAGCCGACCTATCGCGATGCGCCAAAGGATGCCTGAGCGGGATTGACGACGCGTTAGCCATGCGCACGCTGCCCTAGCCCGCATCTGCATACCATTTGTCATGTACATAATGCGGCTCGGGTCTGTCATGTAGCTGCTCGTATTTGCACAGGACGGGCCTTGGCCCCAAGGGCGTGGAGACCCCATCGCGAAAAGCCCATTCACCCCGGTCTGACGTGTCGGCCCGCACATAGCTTGAGATCGCAAAGGCGCGGTCCTGATCCGAGCTGTTGGGCAGTGACCCATGCACCGTCAGCAGGCCCCAGATGGCAATGTCTCCAGGCTCCATCTCGACCCAGATGATATCGTCCGGGTGCAGACCGGCGCGGGTCAACTCATCCTCGGCGGTGAGGCCCTTCATGATCTGGCCGCCTTCGCTGTCATCGGACAGGCCCAGATAGCCGCGGGTGTGGGAGCGGGGGATGATCTGCAGGCAGCCATTGTCGCGGGTCGAGGGATCAATCGCCAGCCCGGTATTGACGGTTGAGGCCACCACATCGCGATAGGCGTCGCGCGCTTCGCGAAATCGCACATCCTGATGAAAGCGATACCCGGTCAGCCCCGCGCCGGGCGGTTTCCAGTGGATTTGCTGCGCGACCTGTTTGATCGACGGACCCAGGATCGGTTCCAACAGGGTCAAGTAGCGTTCGGATCGGCGGAAGCGTTCGAAAAATTCAGAGATCCAGCTGAACCAATAGGCCTGCAACACATAGCGCTGGCCAAAATCGGCTTCGGGCAGAATTTCAAAACTCAGATTGCCATGCCGCCATGTCGCCGGATGTTTAAGTCCTTCGGCATAGATGCGGGCGGTTTCCGCGCGAAGAGCCTGCAAATCGTCGCCATCCACGAATTGCCGCAGGATGGCATAACCTTCTTCGCGGTATTGCTCCGCCGCGCGGCGGGCGTCGGCTTGGGTCACGGTCATGGCAGGCTCCTCCCGGATAAAAGCAGGATGCCAGTCGCGCTCGGCGGCATCAAGGAAGGTCTGCCAGCCTCGACCGGTTGGCAAAACCACAGTAGCGTCCTGGCATATGTGTTCGGAGGTTTTAAGTGATGCTGTCCAATGCCCGTCCGCCTTTAACCGACGATGAGCGCCGCGCACTGGAGCGGGCCGCGCGGGAGGCGATAGAGTTTCGCGCCGGCTTGGCAGAGGCGTCGGTCACCCCGGCCTGCCGCCCGGCCGAGGCCGCGGCGCGGATCGCGGCGGAGTTACCCGAGACAGGCCAGCCCGCCGACGCGGTGCTGGCTGAGCTGATCGAGCAGGCCACGCCAGGCGTGCATGGCCACACCTCGCCCCGGTTTTTCGGCTATGTCTGCGGCGGGTCGATGCCGGTGGGGGCAGCGGCGGATGTGCTGGTCACCGCCTGGGGACAGAATTCCGCCTCAAGCTGGGAAAGCCCATCTGTCGCGGTGATCGAGCAGATTCTGTGTGGCTGGTGCCTTGATCTGTTGGATCTGCCGCGCGAGGCCGGGGTCGGCATCGTGTCGGGGGCGACGGTGGCCAACACGCAGGCAATCATAGCAGCGCGCGATGTGCTGTTGCGGCGGCAGGGCTGGGATTGTGATCGTGATGGGTTGTTCGGCGCGCCGGCGATCCCGGTGATCCATAGCGATGCGGCACATTCCGCGCCCTTGGCGGGCATCCGTTATGCCGGGCTGGGGCTGGGCCGCGCGGTGAAGCTGGCCTGCGATGATCAGGGGCGCATCCGCGTGGAGGCGGTGCAAGCGGCGCTTGCGGCCTGTGACCAGCCCCCGCTGGTGATCCTGCAAGCCGGGCAGATCAATACCGGGGCCTCCGACCCGTTTGCCGATATCATACCGCTGGTTCATGCGGCGGGGGGCTGGGTGCATGTCGATGGCGCCTTTGGTCTATGGGCCAATGCCGTGCCGGAATTGAAACCTAGCGTTGCGGGCGTGGATCAGGCCGATAGCTGGGCCGTCGATCTGCATAAATGGCTGAACGCGCCCTATGACGCCGGCCTCTGCATCACGCGCAACCGTGCCGATCTGGTGACTGCGATGAGCGCGCGCGGCGCCTATCTGCCGGACCTTGGCGAGACATGGGAGCCAAGCGAAAGCACGCTGGAGTTGAGCCGCCGAGCGCGGGGTGTGCCGAGCTATGCGATCTTGCGGCATCTGGGCCGAGAGGGGCTGAAGGAGATGGTGTCACGCCATTGCCGTCTGGCCCGCCATTTGGCCGCGCGGCTCGATGGGCAGGACGGGATCACTGTGTTGAATGATGTGGTCATGAACCAGGTTGCGATCGCCTGCGAAAACGATGAGCGAACGCAACAGGTCTTGGCGCGGGTTCAACAGAATGCACGTGTTTACCCCAGCCATGGCACATGGCTGGGGCGGCAGATCATCCGCGCCTCGATCATCAATCACGCGACCGAGCGCGCGGATATCGATCTGTTGGCGGATGAAATTTTGGCGGCAAATACCGATCTGCGGGGCTGAACTGCCCTGCCGATCAGACCATGCCCATCAGCAGAACCGGCAGACCGAGCATGGCGATCATGATGATGATAATCGACAGCGTGAGACCTTTGAACATATGCGTGCTCCCCAAGTGATGTTCTTGCGGAGCCGCAGATAATCCGAGTCAAACACTCAGGCATGCGTCAGGGCGGAGCATGCGATTGTTTGCCGAGCTGTTGGCCAGCGTAGGGCGGGGTTCACCCCGCCGTTTATATGAATAAAGCCCAACCCGCGATCTTAGCGATCGACCGTCGTTGTGCCTTGGCCTGCCAAATCGCCTTCTTCAATCGCGGTCTCCACTGCGCCGGTGACAGCTTTTTTCTGCTCGGGCGTCAGCTCATCCGGGTCTTGCCCGTCGGCCAGACGCACGGTGACCTCGCGATGGGCAAAGCGGATGCCTTCGCGCGCAAAGAGCTCGCGGATTTCCTGATAGACCTTCTTGCGGATCGTCCATTGGTCGCCGGGCTTGGTCATGAACTTCACCCGGATGATCATCGCACTGTCCTGCATTTCGATCACGCCCTGCGATTTCAGCGGCTGGATGAAATTCTCGCCGATCTCGGGGTCTTTCAACATCTCCTGACCCAGTGTTTTGATCAGCTTGCGCACACGCTCCACATCGGTGTCATAGGTGACGCGCAGCGGCAGTTTCATCATCACCCAGTCGCGCGAGTAATTGGTCAGCACCTTGATCTCGCCAAAGGGTATGGTGTTGAGTGCGCCAAGGTGATGGCGCAGTTGCATCGACCTGACCGAAATCTTTTCGACCGTGCCTTTTACCTCTCCGATATCGATATATTCACCCTTGCGGAAGGCATCATCGATCAGGAAGAACGCGCCCGAGAAGATGTCACGCACCAGCGTCTGTGCACCAAAGCCCACCGCCAGACCGACCACACCGGCACCGGCAAAGAGCGGCGAGACATTCACGCCCAGCTCCATCATGACAAAAAGCGCTATCGAGATCACGACAGTGGCCAGAATGGTGCCCCGGAAAAGCGGCAGCAGCGTAGCCAGTCGCGAGGCCGAAGCCGCGCCACCGCCTTCATCACCCAACTCGGGTTCGGGCATGTCCTCGATTTCTTCGGCAATCTTGCTGTCGATCCAGATGCGGAACGCGTGATAGATGATGTACCCGAAGAAGATCAGCACCAGCACATCCAGCATGCGCGGTACAAAGCCGTCATCATGGTCCAGGAGTGCGGGATTCCAGATCTCGATCATCGCGTAAATGCCGACACAGAAGGCGATAATCCCCGCCACGCGTCGGGCCAGCCCTTCATAGGTCATGATCGTGTGATGCGGCACTGGTGCGAGTCTGATGTCGCTCAGCTCTTCGAGCTGGGTTGGGCCACCGTCGCCGTCATCTTCACCATCATCGCCATCATCGCTGTCCAGCACGTCCATGTCGTCAGATGAGACCTGCGGTGCGGCCCGCTCAGATAGCGGGGCTTCGGACACCTCGCCCAGTGCCGTCGGCGCAGGCGCTGCGGCCGCAGAGTCTGCGTGTTCCCTGATTTCCCGCAGGCGGCGGGCGCGCTCGAAATAGATCTCGATCAGGTAATTGATGACCGCATAGACGGTGATCACAGACATGAAGGCAAGGTAGAGGCCCATGATCATGGGCATGCCTTCTTCGCGTTCGAGCACGAGATCAAACAGAAGATCAAGCCAGCCGATCACGAAATAGACGATCAGCGCCGGCGCCCAGACTTTCGAGACAAGCCTGAGGATCCATGAGCTTTGTTCGGGTTTCTGCCCATGCAGGATCGCATTGGAGATGGGCCGGGCATTGAAGATGACCATGGCAATATTGGCCAGTGCACCGCCCAGTTCGAGCACCCCGTAAAGGATTGCATAAACATTATAGTTGAGCCCGAAATCCTTGATCCAGGTGGCGAAGACGACCGACCAGATCCCATACATCGCCAGCACCCATGCCCACGTATAGAGCCGCTTTGCATCGCGATCTGAAAAATGAGGGATGCGATATTGTGCCAGGAATGGTGACAGCAACATACGCCAGAAATCCGCCACCGTGCGGGTAAAGAAAAAGGCTGTTATGATGGCGGTGACGGTGAAGCGGATTGAGGTGTCGTCGACCTGCCCCAGCAATAGCAAGCCAAGCACGTAAGCCACAATCACCGAGACAATGGTGACGGTGATCCCCATGACAAATCGAAATACCAGGAACGGCATCTTTTCACGAAAGCCTNCGGGGGCGTCCTTGATGCGGCCNATCAGATATCGCCGCAGGAAACGNTTGGCATAAATTTCCTGCGTGATCCAACGCGCCAGCATCAGCAAAAGCAGGTCTATGAAAAGTATCCCGACATAGGTTGAAATTTCTCCGGTCGGAGAGGTGGCGCGCAGGACATACAAAACCTCGTTGATGGAGTTCGGCAGTGATTGCAGCCGCTCGCGAAGCTTTGCACCAAAAACGTCGGCCTCGGATTGCAGTTGCATCATCACCGAGCTGTTCGACGCGGCCGGTTCGCTCGGAACCTGCTCCGAGCCGCTCAAAACCTGGCCCTGACCGTCCACGACCACCACCGTGGCTCCGCTTTCGGCTGCGGCGCGGATCGTGTCGACCAGCACCGTGCTGCTGTCGCTGTCTTCGGCAGGCTCGGAACCGCCACCGCCACCTGTCAGAAACTGCGCCTGTGCCTGTGCGGGATCCGAGGTCAAAAGGCATGTGACCGCCAGCACGGTAGTCAAAACCGTCAACAATTTGACGAAACGGGTCATGGCGGGCCGCCCTCCTACAAATCTGTGGCCTGCGTCACGCATACCGGAGACGAGATCAAGTCACAGCTAAAATCGTCTTTGCATTATGGCCGGATTTCAATAGACAACAGAACCGATGCGAGAGAGCGCGCGGGAACCCCCTGCCCCTCTTGGCTGTTGGTCACAAGGAAGGCACAAAACGGTGGCCCCGAGAACCGCAGAGTTACAAGGATCATGCGATGCCGTGCCGGTGCGTCAGGCACCGCGCGTGATGTTCTATAGTCACGATACGTTCGGTCTGGGGCATTTGCGCCGATCCCGCGCCCTGGCGCAGGCCATCGAGGCGAACCTGCCCGAGGCGTCTTCGCTGATCCTGACGGGATCACCCGTGGCAGGGCGGTTTGCCTTTGCTCCCGGTGTCGATCATATCCGCCTGCCCGGTGTGACGAAACGGTCGGACGGGTCTTATGTCTCGGCTGCAATGGGCATTGATATCGACGACACCACGCGGTTGCGGCAGGCGCTGATCCTCACCTCAGCGCGGGAATACGACCCTGATCTGCTGATCGTGGACAAGGAGCCCACCGGCTTTCGCGGAGAGCTTTTGCCAACGCTGGACCATCTGAAACAGCGTGGCAAGGCGCGGGTCGTGCTGGGGCTGCGAGATGTGCTGGATGAGCCGCATGTGCTGGCCGCCGAATGGGCCCGCAAAGGCGCGCTGGAGGCGGCCGAAGCGTTTTATGACGAATTGTGGGTTTATGGTCTGAAAGGCATCTATGATCCGACCGAGGGGCTGGAGTTTTCGGCCAAGTTGCGCGGGCTGACGCATTGGACGGGGTATCTGCGCCGCGATCTGGGCGATCTGGGGGCGCCGCCGCAGCAGCCCTATATCCTGATCACACCCGGCGGCGGTGGCGACGGGGCGGCAATGGTCGATCTGGTGCTGTCTGCCTATGAGCAGGACCCAATGCTGGGTCCCCGCGCCGTTCTGGTCTATGGCCCCTTCCTGAGCGGGGACAAACGCGCCGCGTTTGAAGCCCGCGTCGACCGGCTGCGCGGGCGGGTCACGGCGGTGGGCTTTGAAAGCCAGATCGAAACGCTCTTTGCCGGAGCAGCGGGCGTTGTGTGCATGGGCGGCTATAACACGTTTTGCGAAGTGCTGTCCTTTGACAAACGCGCCGTGATCGTGCCGCGGACCAAACCGCGGCTCGAACAATATATCCGCGCCTCGCGCGCGGAAAAGCTGGGTCTGGTGCGGGTGCTGGACGAACATCGCGACGGTCTGACCCCGCGCTCCATGATCGAAGCGATCCGCGCCCTGCCAGCGCAGCCACGCCCGTCCGAGGCGCAGATCGACGGCTTGCTGGATGGGCTGGGCTATGTCACCGGACGCACATGTACGCTGCTGCAAGGGCGCGAAGCACGGGCAGCAGAATGACCGCGACACCCCCCGATCTGGCGGTGCTGGTCAAAGGCTGGCCGCGCCTGTCAGAGACATTCATCGCCCAGGAACTGGTCGCGCTGGAAGAGGCAGGGCACGATTTCCACATCTGGTCCCTGCGCTTTCCCACCGACACAAAAACGCACCCGCTGCATGACCGCTTGCGGGCGCAGGTGCATTATCTGCCCGAATATCTGCATCAGGAGCCCTGGCGTGTGGCGCGCGCGGTGCGGCGCGCGATGCGCCTGCCCGGATTTGGCGCAGCGTGGCGGGCGTGGCGGGCTGATCTGGTCCGCGACCGCACGCGCAACCGCGTGCGCCGCTTTGGTCAGGCCTGCGTGCTGGCCACAGAAGCGGCCCCCACGATCCGCGCCTATTATGCGCATTTCATGCATACGCCCTCATCGGTGGCACGCTATGCCGCGATCATGACCGGCACGCCTTGGAGTTTTGCCGCCCACGCCAAGGATATCTGGACCTCACCCGAATGGGAAAAGCGCGAAAAGCTGACACCGGACAGCTTTGGCGCCAGCTTCGGGGTGACCTGCACGGCCTATGGGGCCGAGCATCTGCAAGGGCTGGCCGACACGCCCGAGCGGGTCGAACTGGTTTATCATGGTTTGGATTTCGCCCGGTTTCCAACCGCGCCGGACCGCGCGCTGCGCGCCGCTGACGCGCCGCTGCGGATGCTGTCGGTGGGGCGACTGGTCGAGAAAAAGGGCTTTGATCGGCTGCTTGATGCCTTTGCTCTGCTACCGGACGGGCTGGAGTGGCATTGGACCCATATTGGCGGGGGTGCGCTAAAGGATCAGATGCGTGATCAGGCCGCGCGTCTGGGCCTGCAGGATCGGATCACATGGCGCGGAGCCTGCGATCAGCCCGAGGTGATTGCCGAGATGCGCGCCGCCGATCTATTCGTCCTGCCCAGCCGCATTGCTTCGGACGGAGACCGCGACGGCTTGCCCAATGTGCTGATGGAAGCCGCGTCGCAAAAACTTGCCATCCTGTCCACACCAGTAGCGGCGATCCCGGAATTCATCACCGATGGCGTGCATGGCATATTGTCAGAGGACGCGCCCGATGCGCTGGCGCGCGCGATCACGGCGCTGGCCAACGATCCGGCACGGACGGCGGCTCTGGCCGAGGCCTCGCATGACCGCCTGCATGCCGAATTTGCCATGCAGCCCGGCATCAACCGCCTTTCGAAAAAGCTGCGCGCGCTGATAGACGGGGCTGGGCCATGACCCATGTGGCCTTTTACGCACCATTAAAGCCGCCAACCCACCCGGTTCCGTCGGGTGATCGCACCATCGCCTTGAACCTGATGCGCGTGATTCAGGGCGGCGGGGCCACGCTGGAGCTGGTGTCGGATCTGCGCATGCGGGAATTTGACGGCAACGCCGCACGGCAAGCCCAGCTGGCGCAGGAGGCCGAGCGGGAGGTCGCACGGCTGATCCCCTATCTGCGCGACAAGGGCGCGGATCTCTGGGTGACCTATCACAATTACTACAAGGCTCCGGACTTGATCGGCCCGGCGGTCGCAGATGCGCTGAACCTGCCTTATGTCATCATCGAAGCGACCCGCGCGCGCAAACGCCTGACCGGACCCTGGGCCGATTTTGCNGCCTATGCCGAAGCGGCCAGCGATGCAGCCAATCTGATCCTGTATTTCACGCAGCATGACGCCGAAGCGCTGCATCGCGACCGGGTGCCAGGTCAGCATCTGGCCTGGCTGCGCCCGTTTCTGGGACGCCGCGACCTGCCGAAAGAAGCGCAGCATCATGACGACCCCGGCGCGCCGATGCTGGCCGTGGGCATGATGCGCTATGGCGACAAGCTGGACAGTTTCACGGTCATGGCCGACACGCTCGCCGCCCTGCCCGACAGCGGCTGGACGCTTGAGATCGCCGGCGATGGCCCCGCCCGGCCCGAGGTAGAGGCGCTGATGGCGCCTTTTGGCGATAAGGTGCGGTTCCTGGGGCAGGTGCGCTCGGACGAGCTTGACCAGATTTACGCACGCGCGGGGCTGTTTTTCTGGCCCGGCGTGAACGAGGCCTTCGGCATGGTCTATCTTGAGGCACAGGCCGCCGGTCTGACTTGCGTGGCGCAGGACCGGCCCGGCGTGCGTGACGTGGTCCGCGGCGTGCCGCTGTGCCCGGTCGAAGGGGGCGCCAAGGCTTTGGCCGGGCGCCTGTCCGCGTTGCTGGCCGATCCGGACCAACGCGTCGCGCTTGGGCAGGATGCGCAGGCGCATGTCGCGGCGGATCATCTGCAAGGCAGCGCGGTGAACCGGTTCTGGAGCCTGATGGACACGCATCTGGGGGTCCGGCCATGATCCGGCTGGCGCTGTTGCGGCACGGGCATACGCCATGGAACCGGGCGGGCCGGATTCAGGGACGCTCGGACATCGCACTTGATCCCGAAGCGCGCGAGGGGCTGGCCGCCCTGCGCCTGCCTGCGCCGTGGGATCAGGCGGATATCTGCGCGAGCCCCCTGTCGCGCGCGGTGGAGACGGCGCGGTTGGTCTCAGACCGTGACCCGCAGCAGGTGCAAGCGCTTACCGAGATGAACTGGGGCGATTGGGAAGGGCAGCACGGGGCAGACCTGCTGGCCCAGCCCGGCAGTGGTTATCGTCATATCGAAGACTGGGGCTGGGATTTCCGCCCGCCCGGTGGCGAAAGCCCGGCAGATGTGCGTGCACGGCTGGCGCCGTGGCTGGCGGGCCTGCAGCACGACATGGTGGCGGTCTGTCATATCGGGATCATGCGCGTGATCCTTGCGCAGGCCCATGGCTGGGATTTCGACGGACCGGCCCCGTTTCGCATCAAACGCAATCGCCTGTTTGTGCTTGAGATCACGCAAGACCGGCTGGTGCCGTGGGCCGAGCCGGTGCGCCTGCTTGCGCGTGAGGCCCCCTGATGCGGGTGATGATCGTCGTCACCCATCTGCTGGGCACCGGACATCTGGGACGGGCGCTGACGCTGGGGCGCGGCTTTTCCACTGCTGGGCATACAGTGATGGTGGCGAGCGGCGGACGGCCCGCGCCGCATCTTCAGGCCGGCGGGGCGACGTTGCTTCAGCTTCCGGCGCTGGCCTCGGACGGGACAGATTTTGCCACGCTGCTGGATGACACGGGCGCTCCCGCAGGGGAGGCCTTGTTTGCGGACCGGCGGCAAGCATTGCGGCAGGCTCTGACTGATTTCGCGCCCGATGTGCTGATCACCGAGTTGTATCCCTTTGGCCGTCGCATCCTACGCCATGAGTTTCTGGATTTGCTGGAGGCGGCAGAGGCGCGGCACCCGCGCCCGATGATCCTGTCGTCCATCCGCGACATCCTCGCACCGCCCTCCAAACCCGCGCGGGCGGAGGCCGCCGCCGATGTGATCGAAGCGCATTATGATGGGGTTCTGGTCCATAGCGACCCTGCCGTGACGCGGCTTGAGGCCAGCTGGCCCCTGCCCGCCCGCATCGCAGATCGGCTGCATTACACCGGCTATGTCTCCGGCCCGGCCCCGGAGCCACATCCGGCGGCCGAAGGCCAGGGCGAGGTGCTGGTCAGCACCGGCGGCGGGGCGGTGGGCGATCCGATCTTTGCCGCAGCTTTGGGTGCCGCGCGGTTGCGGCCCGATCTGCGCTTTCGCCTGCTGATCGGAGGCGGTGCCGACCGTGTGGCTCAGTGGACGGCACAAGCGGGCGATGGGGTCCATGTCGAACCCGTGCGGCCGGATTTCCGGCAGATGCTCTGCCGTGCGGCAGCGTCGGTCAGCATGTGTGGCTACAACACCGCGATGGATTTGCTGCAGACCGGCTGCCCGTCGGTGATTGTGCCTTTTGATGCCGGCCAAGAGGTGGAACAAAGCCTGCGCGCGCAAAGCCTCGCACAGTTGGATGGCTTTGCCTGCCTACCGACGGCCGAGATGACGCCTGAACGTCTGGCCGCTGCGCTGGACCGGGTGCAGGCGGCTCAGCGCCGCGATGTGACACATCTGCGCTTTGACGGCGTAGGCGAAACCATTCGGCTGGTCACGGCAGGGTTACGCGCATGACGGACTGGGCGGCGCTGGACCGGGAATTGGCGCTTTGGCGGGCCGAAGGGCGCGTTCTGCCGCTGTGGTGGCGCGATGATGATGCGGTGGCGCCGTCACCGGCGCTGGACCGGCTGCTGGAGATGTCAGACAAGCTGAGCCTGCCGGTGCATTTGGCCGTGATCCCGGCGGAGGCCACGCGGGCTCTGGCCAGCCTGTGCCGTGACACGGTGCCGGTGCTGCAGCATGGCTGGGCCCATCATAACCACGCGCCGGATGGCGAAAAGAAGGCCGAGTTCGGCACAGATCGCCCAGCGCCAGCGATGTGTGATGAGCTCTCGCATGGGGCAAGTCGACTGCGCGCCCTCTTTGGCGATGATCTGCTGCCCGTCCTCGTGCCGCCCTGGAACCGGATCAGCTGCAATCTTGTGCCCTTGCTGCCGCAAGCGGGGCTATCTGCGCTGTCCACCTTCACCCCCCGCAAAGCGGCGACAGCTGCGCCGGGCGTTGTGCAGATCAACACGCATCTCGACCCGATCGACTGGCGTGGCACGCGCTCGGCTGTGGCGTTTGAAGCGCTGATCGGCCAGCTGACACGCGATCTGGCCCAGCGGCGCATGGGTGCTACAGATGGGGCAGAGCCCTATGGCGTGCTGACCCACCACCTTGTGCACGACCCCGCGATCTGGTCGGCAGCCGAGGCGCTTTTGGCGCGACTGCTTGACGCCGGTGCCCAGCCCGTGCATCTGCGCGCGCATCTGAAGGAGGGCTGACATGAGCCGTTTGGACAGTTTTCTACGACGCATGGGCGCCCAGCGCGACAGTTTGAACTGGGTCGCACCGCGGCTGGAGGGGCTGGAGGGCGATGTGATTGAAATGGGTCTGGGCAATGGCCGGACCTATGATCACCTGCGCGAGCTGTTTCCTGATCGGCGGATCTGGGTGATCGATCGCGCGTTGAACTGTCACCCCTCCTGCGTCCCGCCTGAAGAGCTGTTCTTGCAGGGCGAGGCCGAGCACATGCTGGATGATTTGCACGCGCGCGGGGTGCGTGCGGCCCTGATCCATTATGATTTTGGCTCCGGCACGGATATGGTGGATCAGGCGGAATCGCGCAGGTTGTCGCCACATCTGGCGCAGGTCGTGGTGCCGGGCGGCTATGTGGTCTCGGGCCAGCCGATGGCGGGCATGACGCAGATGAAGGGGCCGGACCATGTCGACCCGGCGCGATACATGATCTATCAGCTGTGACAGTGAAGGTGGGGTTTACCTCGCCATTTTCCGGTTGGGCGGCGGGGTAAACCCCCTACGCATCCTTTGACCGCGAAGCATCAAGGCTGGCGTTGAAATAGGGCACAGCACACGCGACCATCGCACGGGTGGAAAACAGCAGGCATGGTGCGGAGCCAATCCGGCCTGAGCGCACCGCGCCGCTGGCCACAAAGCGCGCACCGACTTGCAGAAAATGCGTGCTGTTATCGGCGGCCATATCCGACACTGTCACCCAACCTGGTTTGCCATCCTGCATCAGCGGCAGATCATGCCGGATTGTCCGACGCCGGGGCGACAGAAATTCGGCGTAATGCAGCGACGTGCAGCGGTTGAACCCGACCCCCAGCAACAATGTCCAGCCATCAAGCGTGTAGAGCTTTTCAAACGGCGTGCCCGCGCCTTCGCAAAACTCGGTCGCATGATCTGCCACGATCTCGGCGGCTTTGGCCCCGCGCGCACAGACCGATTCAAGCGGATGATCGCTGCGCAGGGTTTCGGGCCATTGGCGGAATGTCTCAGCGAGATAGCCCATCTGCGTCGGCGTCTGCGCCGGGTCAAACATCTCGTCGGGCTGCGAGCCAGAGCCAGCGACGCGCCCCAGCTGCGGAGAGGCGGCAGGCATGACCAATGTGCCCCCCGGCCCCAACACATCCTGAAGCGCGCGGATCAATGTTGCGGGGCCACCCTCTGTCCAGCCCACGGACCGGAAAGCGGCATGCACCATCAACACCTGCCCCGCGCCAACCCCAAGGGCGCGCAGATCCGCCGCCAGCGATGCCCGAGAATTGGAGGGTTGCGACATGGTTTGGCTATCTTCTTTCCGATCCGTTGGTGGTCTCTGCATACCATCTGGACAAGCCGTGCTGCACCTGCCACAGGACCATTATAGCAGACGCCACTTTGCGCATCGCCCTGGGCCGAGCGAGCAATGAGATTGCGCTGCCGCACCGGCATTCAACCATACGCAGCATTGGCA
>JABSSB010000071.1 GCA_013214715.1 Paracoccaceae bacterium
GGCGCGGGCACCCTTGTGCCATTCGGCATGCCCCGCGTGATCATTGGTGAAAACCGCAATTGCCGCAGCAATGAGGCGTTCCTGCGCAGCCGCGGAGTGGAGGTGATCGTGGCCGATGACCCCGATTGCACCGCCTTTATGGCGCGCTTCATTTCCGAGAAACCGACACTTTGGGCTGAGGACACTCCAGAGGATCCTGCATGATGCAGGTGTTTGACGGCCATAACGATGCGCTTGGGAGGCTATGGTGCCGCAATGACGATGCCGTTGCGGCATTTGCCGGGCGCGATGGCCATATCAACGCCGCGTCTGCCCATACCGGCGGGTTGGCGGGCGGCCTTTTCGCGATCTATGCGCCGGCGTCCCGCAAGCCGTTTGATTTCGCCCTGATCCCGAACGGGGTGCAATCCATGCCCCTGCCAGCCGCGTTGGAGCCGACCGCCGCCCTGCGCGCGGCGATCGGGCAGGCGGGCATCGCGGCGCAGTTGCAGGCGGCGGGTCGCATCGCTCTGGCCACCGATGCCGCCAGCCTGCGCGCGGCCTTCGATGCTGAGCCCATAGCCTGTATTCTGCATCTCGAGGGCGCCGACTGCATCGACCCCGACCTTCTGGCGCTGGAAGCGCTTTACGCGATGGGCCTTCGCTCGCTGGGGCCGGTCTGGTCGCGCC
Source organism: Paracoccaceae bacterium (assembly GCA_013214715.1). Classification (GTDB taxonomy): domain Bacteria; phylum Pseudomonadota; class Alphaproteobacteria; order Rhodobacterales; family Rhodobacteraceae; genus JABSSB01. Next base: position 670 of record JABSSB010000071.1, read on the forward strand.
CGACCATTTTCGGTGAGGGCGTGCCTTTCAACTTCAACAGCACCGGTGACACCGGCGAAGGTCTGACCCAGGCAGGCCAACGTCTGGCCCGGCGCTGTCTTGAGATGGGCATCATGCTCGACACCTCCCACATCACGATGCGCGGGTTCTGGGATATTGCCGATCTGGGCGCTCCGGTCGTGGCCACCCATTCCAACGCCCATGCGATCTGCCCCAGCGCCCGCAACCTGACCGATGAGCAGCTGCGCTGTATCGGAGCGACCGGCGGCATGGTCGGTTTGAATTTCGAGCCCGGGTTCCTGTCAGAAGTCGGCTGGAAAACCGGGGTCGCCACGCTTGATGATGCGCTGCGCCAACTGGATCACATGATCGCCGTCGCGGGCGAAGATCACGTGGGCCTTGGATCGGATTTCGACGGCGCGCGCCTGCCCCAAGGCATGGACGGGGCGCAGGATCTACCGGTGCTGACCCAGGCCATGCAACAAGCGGGCTATGGGCCCAAGCTGATCACAAAACTTTGCCACGGAAACTGGCTTCGCTTTCTCACAGACCATTTCGGAGATGACACATGACCATCGCCACAACCCATGTCGGCAGTCTTCCCCGCACGCAGGAGGTGGTGGATTTCATCTTTGCCCGCGAGAATGAAACGCCCTATGAGCAGGCCGAGTTCGACGCTGCCATGACAGCCGCCGTAGATGAGACCGTGCGCAAACAGGTCGAGGCCGGCGTCAGCATCGTCAGCGATGGCGAAACCTCCAAAATCAGCTACGCGACATACGTCAAGGACCGCTACACCGGCTTTTCCGGTGATAGCCCGCGCAACGCGCCCGCCGATCTGAAACTCTTTCCCAAATTCCTCGAACGGCTCGCCGATGATGGCGGCACGCCGAAATATGCCCGCCCTATGTGCACCGGAGACGTTCGCTCCAAAGGGCAGGGCGAGCTGGAAAAGGATATCTCCAATCTCAAGGCGGCCATGGCCAAACATGGCGTGGCGCGCGGCTTCATGAATGCGGCCTCACCCGGTGTGATCGCGCTCTTTCTGCAAAACGATTATTACCCGACGCGCGACGCCTATCTCGCCGCGCTAGCCGATGCGATGGCCGAAGAATACCGCACCATCATTGCCGCCGGGTTGGACCTACAACTTGACTGCCCCGATCTGGCGCTGTCGCGCCATATGCTCTTTGCCGATCTCAGCGATGAGGAATTCCTCAAAATCGCGGCCTCCCATGTCGAGGCGCTGAACCACGCGCTGGCGGGCCTGCCGTCGGAGCGCATCCGCATCCATATCTGCTGGGGCAATTACGAAGGCCCGCATGTCTGCGATATTGGCATGGAAAAAGTATTTTCGACCCTGATGGATGCTCAGGCCGACTATGTGCTTTTTGAAACCTCCAACCCGCGCCACGCGCATGAATGGACAGTCTTCCGCGACCGCAAATCCGACATCCCGGACAGCAAGATCCTTGTGCCTGGCGTGGTCGATACCACCACCAATTTCGTCGAACATCCCGAATTGGTGGCGCAACGGATCGAACGCTTTATCGATATCGTCGGCGCAGATCGCGTGATCGCAGGTTCGGATTGTGGCTTTGGCACCTTTGCGGGTTTCGGCGCGGTCGACCCTGATATCGCCTATGCCAAGCTCTCCGCCCTGTCAGAAGGCGCTGCGCTCGCGACTCAGCGCACCTGATCCTTCTTTGCTTTGACAATACCCCGGGGATGCGGGGGCAGCGCCCCCGCTCTGCCCTCGAAATACACAGGTTTCCGATCGGAAATTTTTTCCGCCCACCCCCTTGCCTGCCACAGCGCCTGCGCGTAACTTGCCACCACTTGCACGGGAGAACCGCATCGCCGGTGCCGAAGGAGCAACCGCCCCGGAAACTCTCAGGCCCCAGGACCGTGTGAGGACACAACACTCTGGAGAGAGGCGCTTGCGCCCGCCGACGGGATAACGTTCTCAGGCCAAAGGACAGAGGGGGCATTCGGGCGTGGCATGCAGCCGCGCGGAACGAATGCCGGGTGATCGCAGTCAGGTCTTCCGGAGCAGGGCGAAGGAAAGAAGATGAGCGATCTGGCGACGACACCGCTTTATGATCTGCATCTGGAACTGGGCGCGCGCATGGTGCCATTTGCGGGCTATTCCATGCCGGTGCAGTTTGACGGGATCATGGCCGAGCATACCCGCACGCGTGAGGCGGCGGGGCTGTTCGATGTCAGCCATATGGGGCAGGTGATCCTGTCGGGTCAGGATTATGCAACCATTGCCGCGGGTTTTGAAACTCTGGTGCCGGTCAATGCGATTGGCCTGGCGGCGGGGCGGCAGCGCTATGGCCTTCTGACCAATGCGCTGGGCGGGATCGAAGATGATCTGATGTTTGCCAATAAGGGCGATCACATGCTGGTTGTGGTGAACGCGGCTTGCAAGGCGGATGACATCGCTCTGATGAAAGCCGGGCTTGAGCCTCTGGGCATCACCGTCACAGAAGTCACCGACCGCGCCCTGATCGCGTTACAAGGACCGGGGGCAGAGCCGGCCTTGTCGCGTTTGGCACCGGCGGCGGCCGAGATGCGGTTCATGGATGTGGCCGATCTGGAGCTTGAGGGCGTGACCTGCTGGGTCTCGCGCTCGGGCTATACCGGTGAAGACGGTTATGAGATTTCGGTGCCAGAGGCGCAGGCCGAGGCGCTGGCGCGGACATTGCTGGACATGGATGGCGTCGGCCCCGTGGGGCTGGGTGCGCGCGACAGCCTGCGGCTGGAAGCGGGGCTGTGCCTTTATAACAATGATATCGGCAGCACGACCACACCGGTCGAGGCCGGTCTGATCTGGTCGATCCAGAAAGTCCGCCGCGCGGGCGGTGACCGCGAAGGGGGGTTTCCCGGCGCGCAAGTAATCCTGCCGCAGATTGAGAGCGGCGTTCCGCGCACGCGCGTGGGATTGCGCCCTGAAGGCCGCGCGCCGATGCGCGAGGGGGTCGTGCTGTTTGCCGAGCCGGAAGAGGGTGAGGCAATCGGCGTCATCACTTCGGGCGGGTTTGGCCCTACGGTAGGGGGGCCGGTGGCGATGGGTTACTTGCCCATAGATATGGCCGTGCCCGGCACGCAAGTCTTTGGGGAGCTGCGGGGCAAGCGCCTGCCGCTCACCGTTCACACGCTGCCTTTCGTGGCGGCCAATTTCAAACGCTGACAACAGGACAGGGACACCGACATGAAATTCACCGAAGAACATGAATGGTTGCAGGATGAGGGCGAGATCGTGGTGGTGGGCATCACCAGCCATGCGGCCGAGCAGCTGGGCGATGTGGTCTTTGTCGAATTGCCAGAGGTCGGCACCGAGGTCACCAAGGATGAAGAGATCGTAGTGATCGAAAGCGTCAAGGCCGCCTCTGACATTCTGGCTCCGCTGGACGGAGAGATTGTCGAGATCAACGACGCCATCGTCGACACGCCTGCCATGGTCAATGACGACCCGCAGGGCGAGGCGTGGTTTTTCAAGATGAAACCGTCGGACCGCGCGCCGATGGATGAGATGATGGATGAGGCGGGCTATCAGGCCTTCATCGGCTGAACCCGTTGCCCCGGCTGCAGGGCGCCCGTGCCGGGCGCGGCCTCTGGCGGGGGTAGTTTGAAAGAGAAGAAATGGGGGCGCTGCGCTGTGATGGCAGGGCTCCGTTCAGGTCATATCAGGAGCTTGTGTCATGGGGTTCACGCCGACCGATTATCTGCCTTACGATTTTGCCAACCGGCGCCATATTGGCCCCTCTCCGGCGGAGATGGAGGAGATGCTGGCCACGGTGGGCGTGCCGGATCTGGAAGCGCTGATTAACCAGACCGTGCCGGAAGGTATTCGTCAGGCCGCCGCGCTGGAATTTGAACGGCCGATGTCGGAGCGGGAATTGCTGGCGCAGATCCGCGAGGTGGCGGGCAGGAACACGGTGCTGACCTCGCTGATCGGGCAGGGCTATCACGGCACGGTCACACCGCCCGCGATCCAGCGCAATATCCTTGAGAACCCGGCCTGGTATACGGCCTACACGCCCTATCAGCCCGAGATTTCGCAGGGACGGCTTGAGGCGATGCTGAATTTCCAGACCATGATCAGCGATCTGACGGGCTTGGAGATTGCCAATGCGTCGCTTCTGGATGAGGCGACCGCCTGCGCCGAGGCGATGACCATGGCGCAGCGGGTGTCGAAGTCGAAGGTCAAAGCGTTTTTTGTGGATGAGAACTGCCATCCGCAAAACATCGCCGTGATGCAGACCCGCGCCGCGCCTTTGGGGATCGAGGTGATCGTGGGCGCGCCGGAGGATCTGCAGGCCGAGGCCGTTTTTGGTGCGATCTTCCAATATCCGGGCACGCATGGGCATTTGCGCGATTTCACCGATCAGATTTCGGCGCTGCATGCGGCGAAGGCGATCGGCGTGATCTCGGCCGATCCGCTGTCCTTGACGCTGTTGAAAGAACCGGGCGCGATGGGCGCCGATATTGCCGTGGGCACGACTCAGCGCTTTGGCGTGCCGATGGGCTATGGTGGGCCGCACGCAGCTTATATGGCGACGAAACAAGCTTATGCCCGCGCGATGCCGGGGCGTCTGGTTGGTGTGTCGGTGGACAGCCACGGCAACCGCGCCTATCGCCTGTCCCTGCAAACGCGGGAGCAACATATTCGGCGTGAAAAGGCGACGTCGAATGTCTGCACGGCGCAGGCACTGCTTGCGGTGATGGCGTCCTTTTATGCGGTGTTCCACGGGCCCGAAGGTCTCAAGGCTATCGCGCAGCGCATTCATCGCAAGACCGTGCGGCTGGCCAAGGGGCTTGAGGCGGCGGGTTTCAAGGTCGAGCCGGAGCAGTATTTCGACACGATCACCGTTGATGTGGGCCTGCTGCAGCGCGGGGTGTTGCAATCGGCGGTGCGCGAAGGGGTGAACCTGCGCCGTGTCGGCGAAGATCGCGTCGGCATCACGCTGGACGAAACCACCACGCCTGCTGTGATCGAGGCGGTTTGGCGCGCCTTTGGCATCGTCATGGCCGATGATGACTGGACGCCGGAATACCGTTTCCCCGACGGGTTGATCCGTCGCACGGGCTATCTGGAGCATCCGATTTTCCACATGAACCGGGCCGAGACCGAGATGATGCGCTATATGCGGCGTCTGGCGGATCGGGATCTGGCGCTGGATCGGGCGATGATCCCGCTGGGATCCTGCACTATGAAGCTGAATTCGGCAGCTGAGATGATGCCGATCACCTGGCCCGAGTTTGGCGCGCTGCATCCGTTTGTGCCCACCGATCAGGCACAAGGCTACGCGAAACTGATTGGAGATCTGAACGAGAAACTGTGTCAGATCACCGGCTATGCCGCGATTTCGATGCAGCCCAATTCGGGGGCGCAGGGCGAATATGCGGGGCTTCTGACGATCTCGGCCTATCACCGGGCGCGGGGGGAAGGGCATCGTAATGTCTGCCTGATCCCGATGAACGCGCATGGGACAAACCCTGCCTCGGCCCAGATGGTGGGCTGGAAGGTTGTGCCCGTTAAATCGGATGATCGGGGCGATATTGATCTGGTCGATTTCCAGGAAAAAGCGGAAAAGCATGCTGAGGCGCTGGCAGGGTGCATGATCACCTATCCATCCACGCATGGTGTGTTCGAAGATACGGTGCGCGAGGTCTGCAAGATCACCCATGCGCATGGCGGGCAGGTCTATATTGATGGGGCGAACCTGAATGCAATGGTGGGCATTTCACGGCCCGGCGATCTGGGCGGGGATGTGAGCCATCTGAACCTGCACAAAACCTTCTGCATCCCGCATGGTGGCGGTGGCCCCGGCATGGGCCCGATCGGTGTGCAGGGGCATCTGGCGCCGTTCCTGCCGGGCCATCCCGAAACTGGCGGGCAAGAGGGGCCGGTGTCGGCGGCACCTTATGGCTCGCCCTCGATCCTGCCGATTTCTTGGGCTTATGTGCGCATGATGGGCGGTGAGGGGCTGACCCAAGCGACGCGGGTGGCGATCCTGAACGCCAATTACATCGCTGAACGGCTGCAGGGCGCGTATGAGGTGCTCTATCGGGGCGAGAAGGGTCGGGTGGCGCATGAATGTATCATCGACACGCGCCCCTTTGCGGAAAGCGCCGGCATCACGGTGGATGATATCGCCAAAAGGTTGATCGACTGCGGGTTCCATGCCCCTACCATGAGCTGGCCCGTGGCTGGTACGCTGATGATCGAGCCAACGGAAAGCGAGACCAAGGCGGAACTGGACCGGTTCTGCGACGCGATGCTGGCCATCCGCGCCGAGATCGCCGAGATCGAAGCGGGCCGGATGGATGCGCAGAACAACCCTCTGAAAAACGCACCGCACACGATGGAGGATCTCGTGCGCGACTGGGATCGGCCTTACAGCCGTGAACAGGGTTGTTTCCCGCCCGGTGCGTTCCGGGTCGACAAATACTGGCCACCGGTGAACCGGGTCGACAATGCCTGGGGAGACCGGCATCTGGTCTGCACCTGCCCGCCGATGGAGGACTATGCCGAAGCGGCTGAGTAAATCGTGGCGGGCCTGATGGCCCGCCGCAGGATATCTCGGTCCCGGGCCATGCGGCCTGAGACCTGCGGATTGGCGCCGGTGTCCGAGTGCATAAGAATTTTGCGTGCCGGTCTGAACTGGGCGACGGGGGTGCCATCCTGTTTTGCCGTTGCTTACCAAAACCTGGGGCCGTCGCTAGGGTCCGGCCTTGCGCCTGGCATGCGTGTGTGGCGAGAAAATAGAGGCATCCATGAAGGCGTTGCGACGTGGTTTGCGCCCGGGAAAAGTGGCTTTTCGCAAATCAAAACGGGCTATCTTCGGACGTCGCAAGAGCTTTGAAGAAGAATAGGGCTGTGTCTTCAATCCCAGCGCAGAAGACATCCTGGCAGATCCCGATCCGAAAATCATCGTGGTCCATGTCGGCAAATGTGCCGGGGACACTGTCATCAATGCGCTGTCTGAGCATGTTGGCGAGGCGTATAACCTCTACCAGCTGCATTGCTTTGACTCCGATGAGCGCCTGAAAGCCTGCCTGGCGCTCGATCCGCCGTCGAACGCGATTTATGTGGTCTGCACGCGCGAGCCGGTCAGCCGGTTTGTGTCGTCGTTCAATTGGGACAAGCATTTCCTGTATGGGCGCGGCAAATTGGACGGCAGCAAGTTCGCGGCGTATTACGAGGAATTCGCAACTATCGAAGCGCTGGTGCAAGGGTTGCGGTCCCCCGACCTTGATCTCAAGCAAAGGGCGACAGAGTTCAGACATTTCAGTCGCATGCTCATGGGACAGGCGTGGTATACGCCAATGGCGCAGGTGTTGGCCCTGCCTGCGTCAAACACCTATCGATGCGACGTGGCCACGCTGCGTGAGGATATCGACGCGGTCATCGCAAGCATTTCTGACACCGGGATGCGCCCGGATTATCAGCTGCACAACAACAAGACGGATTTCCGCGAGGGCTATCCCGACGGCTTTTTCTCGACTGCTTTGTCCGACGGCGCCCGGCAGATCCTGCGTGAAGAGCTGTCCGAAGGCTACGCTGTTCTGAACAGATTGCGCGCTCGCTTTGGGTTTGGCTGACAGAGGCGATATCAGACAATCCGGGCATCGCCTTGCTCGATAGCTGATCGCATCTGAGGCTGGAACGCGACGGTTTAAGCAAAAAAGCCCCGGCATCTCTGCCGGGACTGTGCGATTGGTATGACGGGCGGCAAGCCGCCCGATGCCGTTTATGCGACCAGATCGAAGCGGTCGTTTTCCATCACCTTGGTCCAGGCCGCCACGAAATCGCGGACGAATTTTTCCGCGTTGTCGTCCTGGGCATAAACTTCGGCATAGCCGCGCAGGATGGAGTTCGAGCCAAAGACCAGATCGGCACTGGTGGCTGTGAACTTCACGTCGCCAGTGGTACGGTCGCGCAGCTCATAAGTGCCGCCATCGACCGGCTCCCAGCTCATGCTCATGTCTGTCAGGTTGACGAAGAAATCTGTCGTCAGCTGGCCGACACGGTCGGTGAAGACGCCATGCGCCCCGCCGCCATGGTTGGCGCCCAGAACGCGCAGCCCGCCGACCAGAACAGTCATGTCCATCGCGGTCAGACCCATCAACTGCGCCCGGTCGAGCATCATCGCCTCGGGCGACACGGCGTATTCCTTCAGCTGCCAGTTGCGGAACCCGTCTGCCAGCGGCTCAAGCACCGAGAAGCTGTCGGCATCGGTCTGCGCCTCAGACGCATCCCCACGGCCCGCAGTGAAGGGCACAGCCACGTCAAAGCCTGCGGCCTTGATCGACTGTTCCAGCCCGACATTGCCCGCCAGCACGATCACATCTGCCAGCGATGCGCCAGTGGCTGCTGCGATCGGCTCCAGCACGCCCAGAACCTTGGCCAGACGCTCTGGCTCGTTGCCGGCCCAGTCTTTCTGCGGGGCCAGACGGATGCGGGCGCCATTGGCGCCGCCGCGCTTGTCCGAGCCACGGAAGGTGCGGGCGCTGTCCCATGCAGTGGCGATCATCTCGGCCGCGCTCAGCCCGCTGGCCGCGATCTGAGCTTTGACAGCGTCGACATCATAGTCGCTGCTGCCAGTGGGGATCGGATCCTGCCAGATCAGATCTTCGGCAGGCACCTGATTGCCGTAATAGTTGGCTTTCGGGCCCATGTCGCGATGGGTCAGCTTGAACCAGGCGCGCGCGAAGGTGTCTGCGAAATAGGCAGGGTCAGCCATGAATTTCTGGCAGATCGCGTTATAGGCCGGGTCAACCTTCATCGCCATATCGGCATCGGTCATCATCGGCATGCGCTTGACGGACGGATCGGTCGGATCCACCGGCTTTTCGTCTTCAGGCATGTTCACAGGCTGATATTGGTTTGCGCCTGCGGGCGATTTGGTCAGCTCCCAGTCATAGCCGAAGAGATAATCGAAATAGCCCATGTCGAACTTCAGCGGCTCTTTCGTCCAGGCGCCTTCGATGCCGGAGGTGAAGGCGTTGGTCGCCTTGCCGTGCTGTTCGGGGTTGTACCAGCCCAGACCCTGACCAGAAACTGGGCAGCCTTCGGGCTCGGCCCCGATATTGTCCCCCGTCAGTGCGCCATGCGCCTTGCCGACGGTGTGGCCACCGCAGGTCAGCGCGGCGGTTTCTTCGTCATTCATCGCCATGCGGGCAAAGGTTTCGCGGATATGCAGCGCGGTACGCGCCGGGTCCGGATTGCCGTTCACGCCTTCGGGGTTCACATAGATCAGGCCCATGTGGACCGCGCCCAGCGGGTTTTCCAGCGTGCTGGGCGTGTCGAGATCGCCATAGCGGTTTTCCGACGGCGCCAGCCACTGGTTTTCCGAACCCCAGTAGACGTCTTTTTCAGGGCCCCAGATATCTTCGCGGCCAAAGCCGAAGCCAAAGGTTTTCAGGCCCATGGTTTCATAAGCCATGTTGCCCGCCAGAATGATCAGGTCGGCCCAAGACAGGGCATTGCCGTATTTCTTCTTCACCGGCCAAAGCAGGCGGCGTGCCTTATCAAGGCTGGCGTTATCCGGCCAGCTATTCAGCGGGGCAAAGCGGATGTTGCCCGAACCTGCGCCGCCACGGCCATCACCCATGCGGTAGGAGCCGGCCGAGTGCCACGCCAGACGGATCATCAAGCCGCCGTAATGGCCCCAGTCCGCTGGCCACCAGTCCTGGCTTTCGGTCATCAGCGCTTTGACATCGTCGCAGACCGCATCGTAATCCAGACCCTTCACCGCCTCACGGTGGTTATAGCCGGGGTCCATCGGGTTGGTGCGGGTGTCATGCTGCGCCAGAATGTCGAGGTTCAGCGCATCGGGCCACCATTTCGTGACCGAGTTCTCGGTGCCGGTATTGCCGCCATGCATGACCGGGCAGCCGCCCGTCTGATGATTAACTGGATTGCCGTCCATGTGCCTTCTCCTCTGAAGTTGCAAACTGGAGCTTGTGAGCATGGAGATAGACAGGCTATTCCATAAGCGCAAATTTGATTTTCAAATCCCCCTGATAGGTGCTGCTTATGAAAACCCTGACGCTGAAACATCTTCGGTATTTTGAGGCACTTACCGCCCATGGCCATTTTGGCCGCGCGGCGCAAGCTTGCGCAATTTCGCAACCTGCGCTGTCCCTGCAGATCAAAGAACTGGAAATCTTGATGGGCGGGCCGCTGGTCGAACGTGCGGCGCGGGAGATTCGGCTGACGGCGCTGGGCGAGGATGTGCTGGCCCGCGCGCAGGAGATTCTGGAGCGGGTGGATGATCTGGGCGGGCTGGTGCGCACCACCGCCAACCCCTTTGCCGGGCGGTTGCGGATTGGGGTGATCCCGACGGTTGCGCCCTATCTGCTGCCCGCAATCATCCAAGCCCTGTCCGAGCGCTATCCCCGGCTGGCACTGGAACCAAAGGAAACCGTGACGCAATCGCTGATCCATGAGCTGATGGCGTCCAAGCTGGATATGGCGATTGTGGCCTTGCCCGTGTCGGAACCGGCTTTGCAGGAATTTGCCCTGTTTGAGGAAGATTTCCTGCTGGTGCGCCCGGCCCGCGACGCAGCGCTGCCGATCCCCAGCCCCAGCCAATTGCAGATGATGCATCTGCTGCTGTTGGAAGAAGGGCATTGCTTCCGCGATCAGGCACTGTCCGTCTGTGATACTTCAGGTGCGAAGCCAAAACAGATCATGGAGGGCAGCTCGCTCTCGACCCTTGTGCAGATGGTCGGTGCGGGCATTGGTGTCACGCTGATCCCCGAAATGGCGCTGGGGTTGGAAACCCGCTCGGCCGCTGTATCGATCCAGCGTTTCCCAGCACCTGCACCGTCGCGCACCATCGGGATCGCGTGGCGACGTACCAACCCGCTGAGCGAGGAGTTTTTGCAAATCGGCGCGGTGATCCGCAAAGCCGCAGAGGCACTGCCTGCGCGGCAGTAAAGCCTAGAGCGCGCGCCAGCCAATGTCGCGGCGGCAGAAGCCCTCAGGCCAGTCGATGGCGTCCACCATCTCATAGGCCCGCGCCTGTGCATCGGCCAATGTGTCCCCGCGTGCAGTCACATTCAGCACCCGCCCGCCACTTGCGGTAATCTGGCCGTCCACCTCTTTGGTGCCGGCGTGGAACACCATCTGCGAGGAGGTTGCCGGCAGGCTCTCCAAACCCTGGATCACGCTGCCTTTGTCATAGGCGCCGGGATAGCCTTTGGCCGCCATCACCACAGTCATCGCGTGATCTTCGGCCCAGTTCACCTGTTCCTTGTACAGCCGCCCTTCGGCAGCGGCCAGCATCAGGTCCAGCGCCTGTGCGCCCAGCCGCATCATCAGCACCTGACATTCCGGGTCGCCAAAGCGGACATTATACTCCACCAGCCGCGGCGCGCCGTTTTCGATCATCAGCCCGGCATAAAGCACGCCCTGATAGGGCATCCCGCGCCGCGCCATTTCGTCCATCGTGGGCTGGATGATCTCATCCAGCGCGCGCTGCGCGACCTCGGGCGACAGGACCGGGGCCGGGGAATAGGCGCCCATGCCGCCGGTGTTAAGCCCGGTGTCGCCCTCGCCGACGCGCTTGTGATCTTGCGCAGTGCCGATGGGCAGGACGGTTTGACCGTCACAAAGCAAGAAGAAAGAGGCCTCTTCGCCTTGCATGAATTCTTCGATCACGACCTCGGCGCCGGCATCGCCAAAGCCGCCGCCGAACATGTCGTCCACGGCCTCCAGCGCGGTGGCCTCATCCATCGCGACGATCACGCCTTTGCCCGCGGCCAGCCCGTCGGCCTTGACCACGATGGGCGCGCCTTGTGCGCGGATATAGGCTTTGGCGGCCTCAGCATCGGTGAAATGTGCATAGCCTGCGGTGGGTGCGTTGGCTGCGTCACAGATTTCCTTGGTGAAATGCTTGGATGCTTCCAGCCGTGCCGCCGCCTGTGACGGGCCAAAAACGTGGAACCCGGCCTCGCGCAGGCGATCGGCCACCCCGGCGGCCAGCGGCGCTTCGGGCCCGATGATCACGAAATCAATCGCCTCTTCATCGCAAAACCGCACCACTGCGCCGCCATTGTCGATCTCCAGGCTGGCACAGGTCGCGATCTGGGCGATCCCGGCATTGCCCGGCGCCACGATCAGCTTGTCGCATTTGGGGTTCTGCATCACCGCCCAGGCCAGCGCATGTTCGCGGCCCCCGCCGCCCAGGATCAGGATGTTCATCTCTTTGCCTCTCATGCTTGGCCTTCGCTGCGCCGCGTTCTAAGCTGGCCGTCACAGCGATACAAGAGAGCAGCCATGGCCGATCTTCTCGATGATCTTTCCCCGGGGCAGAACCTGCCCGAATTCACCGTCACGGAACTGTCGGGGCAGGTCAAACGCACGCTCGAGGACGCGTTTGGTCGCGTCCGTGTCCGGGGCGAGGTGAGCCGTGTCTCCCGCCCCAAATCGGGCCATATGTATTTCGACCTCAAGGATGATCGCAACGTGATCTCCTGCACCAGCTGGAAAGGGCAGGTCGCGGGTCTGGCCGTGCTGCCCGAAGAAGGGCTTGAGGTCATCGTGACTGGCAAGCTGTCGGCCTATGGTGCGCAGTCACGCTATAACCTCAATGTCGATGAGGTCGAGGTTGCCGGCGAAGGCGCGTTGCTGGCGATGCTGGAAAAGCGCAAGAAAATGCTTGAGGCCGAAGGGCTGTTTGACCCTGCGCGCAAGAAGCCGCTGCCGTTTTTGCCGGGGATCATCGGGGTTGTGACCTCGCCCTCGGGGGCGGTGATCCGTGATATTCTGCACCGCGTGCGTGACCGGTTCCCGCGCAAGGTGTTGATCTGGCCCGTGGCCGTGCAGGGCAAGGGCAGCGCCGAAGAGGTCGCGCGGGCGATTGAGGGCTTCAACGGTCTGACCCCCGGCGGCGCGCTGCCGCGCCCGGACGTGCTGATCGTGGCGCGCGGCGGCGGCTCGGTTGAAGATCTGTGGGGCTTCAACGAGGAAATTGTCGCCCGCGCGGCGGCGGCCTCGGATATCCCGCTGATTTCGGCGGTGGGGCATGAAACGGACACGACGCTGATTGATTTCGTGTCAGACCAGCGCGCGCCTACGCCCACGGCGGCGGCGGAAATGGCTGTGCCGGTGCGGTTGGAACTGCTGGCGGCGGTGCAAAGCTATGGCGCACGCGCCACGCAGGCGGTGGGGCAGGGGATTGACCGGCGGCGCCAACGGCTGGCCGATCTGTCGCGCGCCTTGCCGGGGCCGGATGCGCTGCTGGACCGTCCGCGCCGTGATCTGGACCGGCTGTCCGAGCGGCTGCCCATGGCGTTGGAGCGGGGCAATGCGCAGCGCCGCCAGAAATTGACCGAGGTGGCCGCGCGCCTGTCGCCCGTGCCGATCCGCCGCGACATTGCCGATAAACGCCGCGCGCTGGCCGGGCTGAGCGAACGGTTGCGCCGCGCAGGTCCGGCGCAGATCACCCGCTGGCGCGACAAGCTGGAGGGGATTGATCGGCTGCGCGAAACGCTGGGTTACAAGGCTACGCTTCAGCGCGGCTATGCCGTGGTGCGCGATGGCGATGCGGTTGTGACTTCGGCCGCGCAGGCCGCGCGGGCCAAATCGCTGAGCATCGAATTTGCCGATGAGAGCGTGACCGTCACTCCCGACGCCTAAACGCCGACTTTCGGGCCAAGGCAGGTCATCTCGCGCCCGGCATCGGGGGTTTCGATCAATTGCGTTGACTGAGTGCTGCCATTGAAATAGGCGATCAGCCCACTGGGGCCTTGCTCAAACACCCAGCATTGCGGGGTCGGGTCGATGCCCTCATAGACAAAGCAGATTTGCCCATCGCGCGGATACCAGATGCCGTCCTGACATTGCCCGTTATCAAAAGACCAGATCACCCGGCGGTCAGGCAGATAGCGTTCAACGCCGTAGACCTCTCCGTTATTGGCGTAAAACAAGGTGCGCCCTTCGGTGATCCGCTCGAACTCTTCGGGCGAAAGCGGACCGGCAAAACCGGTGATGGGCCACAGGGCGAGAAGCCAAAATAGGAAACGCATGGCGCCTATGTGACACGGGNGGTGCTTTCGGCCAATGCACGAAAACGTATACATGCCCGGATATGTCGCTTTTGGCCTGCTACGCCAGTATAGCCAGACTATAACTCCGAGCAGGCTCAGGGAGGCAGCAATGGCATTGGACGGCGACAAAGGCATCTGGAAATCCGGGCGCGGCAAGGGGCGCAAGACCCCGAAGGGCCGTCAGCTTGAGGATCAGGCGCTGGCGGATGTGCAGGCGCTCTTGGGCGATCAGCCCCGCCGCCGTGACCTGTTGATCGAATTCCTGCACCTGATTCAGGACGCGTATGGCCACCTCTCCGCCGCGCATCTGCGCGCGTTGGCCGAAGAGATGCGCCTGTCGATGGCCGAAGTGCAGGAAGTTGCCAGTTTCTACGCCCATTTCGACATCGTGAAAGAAGGCGAGACCCCGCCGCCCGCTCTGACCATCCGCGTTTGTGATTCCCTGTCCTGCGAATTGGCGGGCGCCCAGGCGTTGAAATCGGCGCTTGAAGACGGTCTGGACCCCAAAGAAGTTCGCGTGTTGCGCGCGCCCTGCATGGGCCGTTGCGACACGGCACCGGTGCTGGAGTTGGGCCATAACCATATCGACCATGCGACGCCGGACAAGGTGCATGCAGCCATCGCGGCCGGTGATACACATCCGCATATCCCCGACTATCAGAGCTTTGACGCGTATCGCGCGGCGGGTGGGTATGACACGCTTTTGGATTTGCGCGAAAACGGCGATTGGGAAGAGACGTTGGACCGGGTGCTCTCAGCGGGCCTGCGCGGTCTGGGTGGGGCGGGCTTTCCATCGGGGCAGAAACTGCGCTTTGTCCGCGCCAATCCCGGCCCGCGCTATCTGGCCGTGAACGGGGATGAGGGCGAGCCCGGCACTTTCAAGGACCGTTTCCATCTGGAGCGGCATCCGCATCTGTTTCTCGAAGGCATGCTGATCGCCGCCTGGGCAGTCGAGGCAGAGACATGCTTTATCTACATGCGCGACGAATACCCGGCGGTTCTGGAGATCCTGCGCCAAGAGATTGCGGCGCTGGAAGGCGCCGGGCTGGTCGCGCCGGGCTATATCGATCTGCGCCGCGGCGCGGGCGCTTATATTTGCGGCGAAGAAAGCGCGATGATCGAATCCATCGAAGGCAAGCGCGGCCTGCCCCGCCATCGTCCGCCTTTTGTGGCGCAGGTCGGGATCTTTGGCTGCCCGACACTGGTGCATAATGTCGAAACGCTGCATTGGGTGACGCGCATCCTGCGCGAAGGGCCTGAAATCCTGTCCTCGGTCGAAAAGAACGGGCGCGCGGGCCTGCGCAATTATTCGGTCTCGGGCCGCGTGGCCAAGCCGGGCGTCTATGAACTGCCGGCAGGATCGACCATCACCGACATTATCGCAGCGGCCGGGGGCATGGCGGACGGTCATGTCTTCAAAGCCTATCAGCCGGGCGGGCCATCCTCGGGCCTGCTACCAGCGCATATGGATGACATCCCTCTCGATTTCGACACGCTGCAACCGCATGGCACGTTCATCGGCTCGGCTGCGGTGGTGGTTTTGTCCGATCAGGACCGCGCCCGTGATGCTGCGCTGAACATGCTGCGGTTCTTTGAGGATGAAAGCTGCGGCCAATGCACGCCCTGCCGGGTCGGCTGTGAGAAAGCGGTCAAGCTGATGCAGGCCGAGCATTGGGATCAATCCCTACTGGAAGACCTTTGCACCGCAATGTCGGATGCCTCGATCTGTGGATTGGGGCAGGCTGCGCCGAACCCGATCCGTCTGACAATGGCGCATTTCCCAGACGAGCTTTGATGCTGACCGTTCTCGCGGGTCTCTCCGCTTTGATCTATTGGCCGATGGCACGGCGCGCGCCGTCGGTTCCGCGTTCGGTCGTGAAAACTGCGGCGGTGGGGCTGCTGGCGCTGGCCGCGTGGCAGCAGGCGGCACCGACACTGCTGATCCTTGCGCTTGTGTTTGGCAGTTTGGGCGATCTGGCGCTCTCGCGTCCTGGACAGAGGCCCTTTCTGCTGGGCCTTATCAGCTTTGCCTGCGGTCATCTCGCGCTGGTGGGGCTGATCCTGTCGCGGCCGGACAGCGATCCATCCCGTCTGGTGTCGGATCACGTCTGGCTGATGCTGGCGCTGATCAATCTGGCCGCGCTTATGGCCGGGGCGCTGATCCCGCATGCGGGCAAGCTGCGCGGCCCGGTGGCGGTCTATATCCTAATCATCTTCATGCTGGGTCTGTCAGCCCTGACCCTGCCGATGGGCTGGGTCGCGCTGGCCGCGGCGGGCTTTATCGCCTCAGACGCCATTTTGGGCTGGGAGGTCTTCCGCCTCGCTCCCGACGCACCTGCCCGCACTGCAACCTCGGCCCTGATCTGGCCGCTTTACTGGGGCGCGCAGCTGGGCTTCCTGCTAACGCTCGTCTGACCGCTGCCCTTCCCATTCCCGTCAAAGCGCAGTAGGGGTGCTGAAACACCCCGCGCGGAGAGGCAGATGGCGTTTTTTTCAAAGCTTAAAGACCGGCTGTTCAAATCTTCCTCGAAACTGGATCAGGGGCTGGATGCGATTGTGGGCGACGCCCCTGACGCCTCCACACCCATGTTCCAGCCGCTGTTCCAGAATTTCGACGGTCTTGATGACATCAAACCCCTGACGTGCACAGGACGGGCAGGAAA
>JABSSB010000072.1 GCA_013214715.1 Paracoccaceae bacterium
GGTCGCGTCCGGCGCGTTGAAACAGCACTTCGGGCACGTTCACGTCAATGCGCAGCTCCGACATGTCATGAATGCGCGACCCACCCGCGCAGAAGCCCGCCGATCCGAACGCTCGCAACGCCATGTCGTGCTGTCTTTGACGGCCACGCGTGATTTGGCCTTGGCCTTGGCCATTGATACGCCCGATCTAGCCGGTGATATGCAACGCGCCTTTGATCGCGCTTTGGCGCGGGCTGAAACGCTGGAGGATCCGGGCTTTGCAAACGTGGACGATCCGGCGCAGCGGTTTCGGCTTGAAGCCCTGAAACAGCAGATAGATGATATTCGAACACGTCTGATAACAGACCTCGGCCCAAGCCTTGGCGTGACGGTCGGGTTCAATTCCCTCGATGGTGATTGATGAGCACCCGACGCGGATTTATGGCGGGCCTGCTCGCAACAGGCCTCGCGCCCCAGATCAGTTGGGCAGATGCCGGTCGGCCAAGGTTTTTGTCCGCAGCGCGGGAAGAGAACGGGCAGTATGTGCTCTGTGGGCTGTCTGAGCTTGGCGAAATTCTTTTCAAGCTCCCATTGCCGGACAGGGGGCATGCTGCTGCCTCGCATCCCAGCAGACCGGAAGCTGTGTGTTTCGCGCGCCGCCCTGGCAGGTTCGCATTTGTCATCGATTGCATGACCGGCGAAAAGATCGCACAGATGGACGCGCCCGAAGGGCGGCACTTCTACGGGCACGGGGTGTATTCTGCAGACGGCGCATGGCTCTACACAACGGAAAATGACTATGATGCCGCGCGCGGCGTCGTCGGCGTCTGGGACGTGAAAAACGGGTATAGACGAGCCAAAGAGGTCGCGTCCGGTGGTATCGGCCCACACGACATCAAACGCCTGTCCGGCACAGATATTCTGGTCGTGGCCAATGGTGGCATCGAAACGCATCCAGACAGCGGACGCACGAAGCTCAATTTGGCTATGATGCAACCCAACCTGTCATACTTGGATCACACCGGAGCCATTCTGGAGCATGCCGAATTGCCGAAGGACATGCGTCTCGGCTCCATCCGACATATGGCCGTTTGCCCCGACGGAGTGGTGGCATTCGGGCTTCAGTGGCAGGGAGATCCAGCGGAGGTATTTCCCTTGGTTGGCGTTCATCGCAGAGGCCGTGATATGAAAATGTTTCCGACAACAAAATTCCAAGGGAGTCAGCTGCAAGGCTACGTAGGCAGTATCGCCGTGAATGCCACCGGCACACATATTGCCGCCACCTCGCCGCGTGGTGGCATCTTCGCGACCTACGAAATCAACTCGGGGACTTGTCGGGAAATACGCTCGTTCAAGGACGTTTGCGGCGTGGCAGGGTCGGGAAACAGCTTTGTCCTGACCAGTGGAAGCGGTGAGATCAGGCACATCAAGACCGGCAAGCCCGGAAATAGCCACGTCGGCAATCCGTCTTGGGATAATCATCTCATTTCCGTTGGGTGACAGGCCATTGCCGAATTCATTGCAGCGCTTGATCACCACCTAAGAGAGGAGAATCACTGCACCGCAGTGAGGAACCGTAGCACGCACTTTCCGACTGATGTTTTGAACGGCTGAGGTCATTATTTGTCTTCAGATTTCACGTCTAAGGACAAACCGTGTCTGGCCAATCGATACAATTGTCAGCCGCGTCTTTCGATGTTCCGGATTTCTTGTTCATCTTCACTCCATGAAGGTTACGATGAACCAGAAATCCTCCGTTACAAAAGCCTCAAATCCGTCCCATAGGCGCTGACGTCAAACACGTCCAAGCGCATCAAAAAGTGGTGCTCAATCCGGAACCGGAGGCACCCATGTCAACGAGGAATGCTGCACCGAAATGAGAACCTTCCCGTTCAACTTGTGATAGGCAAACGTGTAATCCGCGCGGGTTGCATTACCGTCACCATCGACAAAGGTGTAATGCCCCATGTCCTTGTAGCCCAAGCCGCCGGCATTGAGGATTGGGCCCGCAGCGCTTTGGAATTCCACGCGTTTCCAGCCATTCTTCAGAAAGCCGCCATCATTGGGATAATCCGCATCACCACCGACAAAATAGGCGCGCGCGCCTTTGCGGTCGAGCCGGATCACATCGGCCAGCGTTGGTTTGAACAAAAGCGGTTCATCGGGCGANCCAAAATCGTANAGATCCAACAGGGCATCCACATCCTGTTCGACCACGAATTTTGCCCAAGCCCGTTGCGCTGCGATAACCTCGGCTTTGGTCATCGGCTCATAATCGCGATCCAGCATCGCCGTCTTCCTTTTTGTCCCGGTCCACAGACCCCGGTTTCGTCCTGCGCGTGCATGCGCACGCCATGTCCTTCCGGCTGTTGTTTTTGACGCCGGGTTGGCGGTGTTTAACAATGGTAAGAGGGGGCGCGCAAGGATGTTACGCGAAACCAAGGCACGTTATGCAGTTGTTATCGCTCGCGCTGCCGCGTTGCGCCGAATGATCCATGCTGCGACGATCATGTTGGGTAACCAGTAGGCCCATGCGACAATCGCGAAGGTCACGAAATCTCCGTAAAGGGGCAACATCCAAGGCAGGAAGAGCCGCAAGGTCACGTTCACCCATGTCATCGCCGCCGAGCGGATCATCCAGGCGCGATGAAGGGCGAAACACCCTGCGCGGGCATGCTGGCAGGCCAGCCCGGCGGCCAGCAGCCAATACATGGCAAGCCACCCAAAACCCAACGCACCTGCCAGCCCGCCCATCGCATTTGGCGCAATCAGCAGCCCCGACACCCCGCCCAGCGCCACGGCCAACACGTACAAGCGACCACACCAGCGATGCAGCGCCGGGTTTTGCTGTCGAAACCGCGTCCAGAATTGCAGCGGCACAAGCGCAAGCGCGATAGGAGAGGCNTAGATATGAAGGCGAACCATCAACGGTGCGGCGCTGATCTGGTGCATCATATGCCCAAATNCNTCGGCCTCGGGCAGCAGCAGAAACCGGATCGAAGCCGCTGCAACCAGAAGGGGCAGCGCCCAGAACAAACCGGACGGGATGCGAGACTGGGACAAGGCACTACTCTGAACCGGGTCACGATAGAAGTGTCGCAAGACCGCGGCGCGTCAACAGCCTTGACCCCGCTGCTCTTTCGCGACACTCAGACGCCGATCAACAAGGAACCGTCATGCGTACAGCGATCATCGATTACGAAAGCGGCAATTTGCATTCGGCCGAAAAGGCCTTTCAACGCATGGCGGCCGAGGTCGGAGCCGGGGAGGTCATTGTCACCGACAAGGCTGATATCGTGGCCAGCGCCGACCGCATCGTTCTGCCAGGGGATGGTGCATATCCCGCCTGCGCGGCGGCGCTAAGAGGGCAATCCGGGCTTTATGACGCGCTGCGCGAGGCCGTTGAGGTCAAGGCGCGCCCCTTTCTGGGCATTTGTGTCGGCATGCAGTTGATGACCAGCCGTGGCCACGAATATGAGCTGACCGATGGGCTGGGTTGGGTGCCCGGTGATGTCGAAAAGATCATGCCCACAGATGCCAGCCTGAAAGTGCCGCATATGGGGTGGAACGATCTGGTGATTGACCGGCCTCACCCAGTGCTGGATGGCGTAGAGACGGGGGCGCATACCTATTTCGTGCATTCCTACCACGTGCATGTCACCAATCCAGAAGAGCGTATCGCCCATGTGGATTATGGCGGCGACGTGACAGCGATCATCGGGCGCGACACGATGGTAGGCGTGCAATTCCATCCGGAAAAAAGTCAGGACACCGGCCTGCGTATGATTGGAAATTTCCTGCGCTGGAAGCCGTAATGCGTTTTGAGCCAGGTCCCTTGCGGCTTTGACCTGCCTCGGCTGGGGTCAGAGACCGGCCTCAGGCGGACGATGGCACACGGCTTCGATATTATGCCTGTCAGGATCAAGCACATAGGCAGCATAGTAATTCCGGTGATAGTGCCGGCGAAGCCCGGGAGCACCATGATCTACCCCGCCGACAGATCGGTGCGCAATCCGGTGCCAAAAGCCCTCCACTCAGGCAGCAACGCGATATTAGACCAGAGCATCGCCTGCGCGGTAAAGCATGGGGTAGTCGGCCCCGATATCAAAGTTCCACCATAGGCTGAGATCGCAGCGATATATATCGGTCAAGCTGCGATGATCGGCCGTAATTTGATCTGGTGGCGCGCGCATCACGCTGACGGTGATATCCCCGTCAGACACTTGCTACGCCTTGCCCAACCTTTTTGTCAGGACATTTTCGCCAAGATCCGGCCCGCCAGCGCGCATCATGATGAGTCATGACCAGGTCCACACCGGGTTTGGGTCGCAAATGACCTGCGCCTGCCGCTTTCCGATCATGCCCCGTAGATCAACAAAAAGCGTGGTTAGCACATCACGGGACAGTATCTTGTCTATCCCTGTCTGGGCGTGTGACCGGATGTCTTTGAAACAACGGATCAAATGCCCCATATGCGGCGACATCCCGCTGGTGACTTCACCGATACGCAGACCATAGGCAAAGCGATCTTTGATGCAAAACGCATAGACCCGCCTAGATACCCATGATCCCTCATCGCCAAGGGCCGCAGACCCGCAATCAGCCTGATCGCCCGGCCTTTTCAGCGATCCCGCTTTGCCCCTGTCTGCGGGCCAGCTCTGCCAGCACATCGTCCAGTGCCAGATCACGCGCCGCAAGCATCACCAGCAGGTGATAGAGCACATCGGCCGCCTCATAGGTCAGGTTCTCGCGGTCATTCTTCACGGCGGCAATCACGGCTTCGATCGCCTCTTCGCCAAATTTCTCAGCGCATTTTTCGGGACCCTTGGCCAGCAACTTGGCGGTCCAGCTGCTATCCGGTTCCGCCGATTTGCGCGCGGCGATGGTGGTTTCGAGATCGTGCAGAATGCTCATGTCAGCCTCACCGGGATGCCGGCCGCGTGCATATGCGCCTTGGCCTCGCCAATGGAATAGGTGCCGAAATGGAATATGGACGCGGCGAGCACCGCCGACGCGCCGCCCTCGGTCACGCCTTCGACCAGATGATCCAATGTCCCCACCCCGCCCGAGGCAATCACCGGAATATCCACCGCGTCTGAGATCGCGCGGGTCAGCGGCAGATTGAAACCGGCCTTTGTCCCATCCCGGTCCATTGAAGTCAGCAGGATTTCTCCGGCCCCTTTGGCGGCGACAGTGCGGGCAAATTCAACCGCGTCGATGCCGGTGGGTTTGCGTCCGCCATGCGTGAAAATCTGCCATTCACCCGGTGCGACGGTTTTCGCATCGATGGCCACGACGATACATTGCGACCCGAACTGATCCGCAGCTTCTGCCACAACATCAGGGTTGGCCACGGCGGCAGAATTGAAACTGACCTTGTCGGCCCCGGCCAAAAGTAGCGCCCGCACATCTTCGCGGGTGCGCACCCCACCGCCTACGGTCAGCGGGATATAGCATTGCTCGGCCGTGCGCTGGACGAGGTCATACATCGTGCCGCGATTTTCATGTGTGGCGTGGATGTCAAGAAAACAAAGCTCATCCGCCCCGGCCGCGTCATAGGCGCGCGCGGCATCCACCGGATCACCGGCATCGACGAGATCAACAAAGTTCACACCTTTGACCACACGGCCATCGGCGACATCAAGGCAGGGGATAATGCGGGTTTTCAGCATGAGGTGGTTGCTAGCCTGCGGGCTGGGGCGTGGCAAGCGGCAATGCAATTCTACCGGGCAGCGCGTTTCGCCGACAAGCTAGCGGCGGGGAGTGCCTGCCCCCAGCGCCAGCAGCGCCACCAGACAGATCACCGCAATCGGCCCGGTGGCCAGAAAGGTCCAACCCAACACCGCTGCCCGTGTCAGGGTCGGGCCGATGTCGCGGTCAAAGACCAGGCAAGCGTGCTGATGACCGCGCAGCACGTTACATCCGGCAAACCGTGCCATTCCATGCGCCATGAGGCCCGAGATCAATGGCGCACAGCATAGCAGCATGATCAACGCCAACAGGACAAGCAGCGCACGCCGCATGTCAGCGGCGCCGCCTGTGCCAAAGGGCTGTCAGCGCAAGGATAACCATCCCCAGCAGTGCTGCCGCCCCGATGGGCAATGTGATCAGGGCAAACCACCCGGCGGTGAAAGCGCCATAAAGCGTCACGCCCCAATCCTGCCCGTTCACAAGGCACTCCGTGGCAAAGCCTTCGTGCAGCACGCAGCCATGACGTTTGGCGAACCAGTCAGCCCAGAGGACAGACCAGAAGGGAACCGTGCTGAGCACGATGATGACTGTGAAGATGATCCACAGGGCTCGTCGCACCCTATCCCTCCTGCAAGACCCTCAGCGCTTCAGCGAGGTCGATGGCCCCATCATACAGGGCGCGGCCCGAAATGGCACCGTTCAACGCCACGCCGCAATCGCGCAGCGCGATCAGGTCTTCGATAGAACTGACGCCGCCCGAGGCGATCACCGGGATCGACACTGCACGGGCGAGATCAGCGGTGGCCTGCACATTTGGCCCCTGCATCGCGCCGTCGCGGTTGATATCGGTATAGATGATCGCGGCCACGCCCGCGTCTTCGAACTGGCGGGCCAGATCGGTGACCATCACATCGGTTTCTTCGGCCCAGCCTTTGGTGGCCACACGGCCATTACGAGCGTCGATGCCCACTGCGACATGGCCCGGAAAGGCTTTGGCGGCGGCGCGCACAAGATCGGGATCTTCCACCGCAACCGTGCCCAGAATGACGCGGGCCAACCCCTTGTTCAGCCAGGCTTCGATCGTGGCCATGTCGCGGATACCACCGCCAAGCTGCGCGGGAACCTTGGTGGTTTGCAGGATTGCCTCCACCGCGTCGGCGTTGACCGGCGCCCCGGCGAAAGCGCCGTTTAGATCGACCAGATGCAGCCAGTCACATCCCGTATCGACAAAGGCCTGAGCCTGCGCTGCGGGATCGTCATTGAAAACCGTTGCCTGATCCATTTCTCCGCGCACAAGGCGCACGGCCTGCCCGTCTTTCAGGTCGATGGCGGGATAGAGGATCATGTGAGGGCCTTTCTCTTACAACGACTGCCCTATCGCATGGGCTGCGACATTGCGCAACGCGACCTCGGGTCAATCTGGACAGGGCCTGACCTGCTGGGCACTATCGCGATCAAAGAAAAACAACTCACGGGAGGACAAAGATGAAACACTGGATGATTGCCGCCGCACTGGTGACAGCCGCGAGCATGGCCACCGCCGACCCGGCCGAGGGCACTTGGAAGACCGAAGCCAGCGATGAAGGCGGGTATCTTTATGTCACTATCGCAAGCTGCGGCAATGCGCTCTGCGGAACAATTGCGAAAGCGTTCGATGCCTCAAACGCAGCGTCAGCGGATTATGAACATCTGGGCAAGCGGATGCTTTGGGACATGGCTTCCGATGGCGATGGCGCTTATTCCGGCGGGCAAATCTGGGCACCCGATGCGGACAAGACCTATCGCTCTAAAATGCAGCTTTCGGGAAATAGCCTTGAGGTGAAAGGCTGCGTCGCGATCATCTGCCGCGGACAGACCTGGACCCGCGTTCAGTAACTGTCGCAACCGCGCCGCGCACCCGAGTGCGCGGCGCCGGGCCCAAGCGTGAAACGCGCGGGAGCACACCGAGAAAGAGCGGGCCAACCGGCCCGCCTTTGCCCTTTTCAGGCCTTAACCATCCGGCTTGTTTGCGGTCACTTCAAGTTCCGTGCCGGGACCCGAAAAGGCCCGCTCAGCAACATCTTCGAACTTATCTGCCACACCAAACCCCGCCACCGCGAGGCTTTGGTCCAGCCCCTCTGGCGTGAAATATAGAAACCAGTTGTAGATGGTGTCGGCCTCTCCGCGCTCAGGAAAGATGCTGTATATGTCCAATGTCACAGAAGCCGCGGGATAGGTGAAACTGGTCAGGATGCAGATATATGCGCCCTCGCACCAGGAATGATCCAACTGGTTGCAGGCGATTTCGGTGGTTTCTTCGCGCATCTCGAACGCGGCCATGGAATAGATATCCTGAACCAGCGCGCCACCGGGTTTCAATGCCGTGTGAATACGCTCCAACAGACAGCGCCGCTGCGGATAGCGTAAAATCGCACATGATCAGCGTGATCAGATCAAATTCCTCGATTTGCTCAAGCTCAAGGGAAGTTGCGCCTCTGCGGGTGATGCTCTGCCCGACCTTTGCCGCCTGCCCTCGCGCATGGGCCAGAGAGGTGGCCGAGAAATCCATCCCCATCACTGACGCGCCAGTTTCGACGAAGCGGGCCGCGTAAAGCCCCGGTCCGCAGCCGAGATCGCAGACCGATTTGCCCGGCCCCAGATCAAACCGGTCTGAGACAAACCGCGCCGAAGCTTCGATGAACGCATGGTTCCGCGAAGACATATCCAGCGCCGGGTCAAGATAGACCTCCAGCGTGTGCGTTGAGCGATGCGGATCAGTTCATAGCGTGTCGGCGGTACAGGTGCTGAATACAGGTGGCTTGCGAAGGATGTCGTTCAGCGTTGCGAACATCACCCGCTCCCTGTGCGATTACAGCTTGGAACTGATCACGCCCGTTGCAAAGCCGCCCATGCGCAGCTCTCCGAACAGACGCTGATATTCGATTTTCGGGCAGCGGTTCATCACCACATCCACGCCCGCAGCTTCGGCCTTGGCGGCAGCCTCGGCATGTTCCACGCCGATCTGCATCCAGATCGTGCGCAGCCCCGGCAGGCTCAGCGCCTGATCGACGATGGGTGGCACGGCCTCGGATCGGCGGAAGATGTCGACCATATCCACCTCTCCATCNATCTCGAACAGATCAGANAGGATCGGAGCGCCATAAAGCAGTTTGCCCGCATGGCCAGGATTGATCGGAACCACCTGAAACCCTTTCAGCGACAGATAGCGCGCCACATAATTGCTGGGCCGCACCGGGTTAGGCGACACGCCCACCACCGCAATGCGTTTTGTGCGGGTCAGGATGTCTTTGAGATAAGCGTCAGAATAGTCAGGCATGCAGCCACGCTAACGCCGACAGCCACGCGCCGCAAATGCGATATGACAAAAATCAAACCAGACACTGAAATCGCTGTTTAGTTCGGATTTGCGAGGTGACAGGAGACAAGACCAATGAACCTCAATCGTTTGGCCGCCACCGTTGTGGCGCTGACCATGGCTGAGCAAGCGCAGGCGCAGATATCGGGCCACGAATATGAAGGCACGGTCGCTCCAATCCGCGAAGGTGAGCAGCCACTTATCCCGCTGGATACCGAAGACCCCATCTATAATGCGTGGCGCAGGCCTCTGCCCAGCTTTGAGGGGCAGCGCGAAGGACGGGAGCCGGGCTTGGTCGATCCACAACGGTTTTATGGCCAAGGCTATATGCAACTGCCAACCTTTTTGCACCAACCCCTTACAATCACACCCGAAGACCTTGCTGCGGGGAATGTCGACGTCGCGATCATGGGCGCTTTCACAGATATGGGGACAGGCGCGCGCGGGGCGGCGCGCGGGCCGAATGCCGTGCGCAACTCGTCGATTTATCTAGGCTATGGCGCCCGCCAACCGGATATGCACGTCATGGTCGATCCCTTGCAGGACATAACAGTCGTCGATTATGGCACTGCGCCCAATGACATGTTGTCTACAGAACGCACCATTCATGCTGTCCGGTCTTTCGTGCGCCAAGCTGCCGGGGTGCAGCATGAAGATGGCAGACACGTCATCCCCTTCATCGTGGGCGGCGATCATTCTCAGATGCATCCCAATGTGGCCGCGATGACCGATGTCTACGGCATCGGCAAGGTCGCCGTGGTGCATTTCGACGCGCATTACAATGCGGGCAAATACGGGCTGGGCCATCTGATCAACCACGGCATGCCAGTTTATCGCCTGATCGAAGAGGGGCTGGTCGAAGGCAAGAATTTCATCCAGGTCGCTCTGCGCGGCTATTGCCCCGATGAATCGGCCTGTGAATGGATGCGCGCCAACGAATTCCGCTATCACACCATGGCCGAGCTCGAACATCGCGGCCGGGACGCCGTGATGAAGGTCGTGATCTCCCAGGCGAATGACAGCCCGGACTACATGTCTATCTCTTTCGATATCGACATGTTCGATCCCGCTTTCGTTCCAGGCACCGGCACGCCCGAGCCCAGCGGGCTGATGCCGCGCGAGATCTTTCCGATCATCCGGCAGCTTTGCGCAGAAGCGAATGTCATCGGCTTTGAGATCGTCGAACTTGCCCCGCTGATGGACCCGACCCATGTTTCGGCGTCGAATGCCAACCGCACGATCCGCGAATGCCTGACCGGGGTCGCGATGCGCAAGATGGGCATCACGGAGCCGGATGACAAAAGCCCGCTGACCGTGTCCCATGGCCGCGCAATCGAATAAGGGCGTTTGGCTGATGGCGGTCATCCTGTCCACCGCCGCAGCCAGCGCCGAGCCTGAACCAACATCCTGGGACCAACTGCGCGACACGCGCCCGGAAAGCTGTGAGGCTTTCCTTGACGCTTATCTGGGCAACCCGGACTGCGCCACACAGATCCTGATGTCGCGGGTCATGGCGCCGCGCATCGCCGCCTGCACGCCCGGCCATGCTGATTTGAAGGGCATAGTCGTCCGTATCGCAGGATATGCGCACCCCTTTGAGCTTGGGTTCAAGGGGGTGTCGGATTTCCTTTTGATTCCGCGAATGCGGTCGGACTGTCGCCATGCTCCACCTCCCGCTGCCAGATCAGGTCATCGATGTCGATTTTTCAGACGGTTTGGATATCAACGCCAACCCTGTCTGGGTCACAGGTCGGTTACGCGTGGCTCCGGGGAAATCCCACCTCGCGCCTTTCGGCTATGTGCTGGAGGCCGAAACAGTGACTCCAGCCAACCTGCCCGATGCCCCCAAGGGTGGATAAACACCTGGCAAAAAACAAAAAATAGCGCTCAGCCCCTAGGGGCGAGCGCCAGTGCGGAACGAGGGACAGTGAAAGACGGGCGAGGTTCCGGCTCGCCGTCCACGCAAAGATATGTCGCCAAAGCGCCGCGAAAAGACCGATAACGACTCCGTGAGCCATTTTTTTACGGATGGCGGAAACCTGCCTAGCCGCGCCTTGTGGCGTAAAGCGCAACAGCCGCCGCGTTAGACACGTTCAGCGACCCAAAACCACGCGCCGCATCGATTTTCACCAGTTGGTCGACCGTGGATTTCGTCTTTTGCCGCAGACCAGGCCCTTCGGCGCCCAGCACCAGAGCAATGGGGTCCTTGCTGCGGCCTGCGACGGCTTCCTCAATGGTCTGCTCTGCCTCTCCATCCAGACCAAGGACGAAATAGCCCATGCGCTGCAACTCAACGATCGTGTCCGACAGGTTGCGCAGCCGAAGATAGGGTTGCCGCTCCAACGCGCCAGAGGCGGTTTTGGCCAGCGCCCCGGTTTCCGGCGCAGAATGATGCCGTGTTCCGATCACAGCGCTCGCGCCCAACACCTCGGCCGAGCGCAGGATCGCCCCTACATTATGCGGATCGGTCACACGATCCAGCAGGATCAGGCGGGGCGCCTCAGCCCCGATAGCGACCTCCTCAAGACGGCCCCAATCCAACGGTTTGACTTCCAACGCGGCGCCCTGATGGACGGAGGCCGGATCAATCGGCGCGGTGAATTTGCGTGGGTCAGCAATCTCGGGCGCGATCCCAGCCTGCGCGATAGCATCGTCCAGTTTGGATTGAGCGTTCAGCGTTACGATCAGGCGCAGCTTTTCCCGGCGCGGATTGACCAGCGCATCGCGCACCGCGTGCAGCCCGAACAGCCACACGGTTTCGGCCGCGGCGGCCCGCTTGCCCTGTTCTTTTTCAATCACCCATTGCGGTTTTCTGGCCATGATCATCCGTGCCGTTGCGTCGAGAAAATTGGTCGCGCAAAACCGCGCTTTTGCGGTTGACGCCCTTTGGTGGCGCTTGTAATCACGCCTCCACGTCAGATGCAATGCATGTGACAGTGGGCGACAGGCCGCAAGGTGTGGCAGGGGACTGTAACTCCCTCGCGGAGACGCACGCTTGGTTCGATTCCAAGGTCGCCCACCACCAAACTATCGACGCGACACAATAGCAATCACCCAAATACGCGAGGTGGCCGACCGTGGTTGCCCAAATGTGTCAAGTGTAAAGAGCGTCGATCTCTGCGGCGTAAAGCTCGTAAATCTTGGCGCGGCGGACCTTCATCGTGGCGGTTACTTCACCATCATCATGGTCAAGTTCCTTCGGCATGAGCCAGATTTTCTTGACCTGCTCGACCCGCGCCAATTCGGTGTTCTGTTTGGCAACCTCGGCCTCGATCAACTCTTTCACCTGCGGGTTTTCGGCCAGCGACCGGAAGGTCGTGTAGGCGATCCCCTGCCCTTCGGCCCATAGCCGGACAGTGTCCATGTCCAACTGTACAAGGGCTGCGACATAGGGGCGTTGATCGGCGATCACGACAATCTCTTTGATGAACGGGCTGGCCTTGATGACATTTTCGATCAGCGCGGGCGACAGGTTCTTGCCGGCTGCGTTGATCATGATGTCTTTCTTGCGATCAACCAGAGACCATGAGCCATCGGGCAATTGCTCGGCCACGTCGCCAGTATGCAACCAACCATCGACGATGGTTTCAGCCGTGGCCTTCGGGTTGTTGTAATAGCCTTTGAAGACGGTGGTCGCCTTGACCAGCAACTCCCCGTCTTCAGCCAGCTTCATCTCGACACCGGTCACGGGCCGGCCGATGCGCCCATCTGAGCTGCCCCAATCGGGTTGCATCGACCCAACGCCCGAAGTTTCGGACATGCCCCAGCCTTCGCGGATATTCACGCCGATCCCGCGCATGAAACCCAGCAGATCCGCTGAAATGGGCGCGGCGGCCGAAATGGCAAAGCTGGTCTGGCCGAGCCCTAGATAGGAGCGGATATGGCTGTAGACCAGCATGTCCCACAGTCGATGCGCCAGCCGATCTGAAAGGGACCATGTGTCACGCCGTTTTGCCCCCCGCGCCTGCGCGCCCTTAAGCGCATAGAGCGTCATCGCTCGCCTCAATGGCCCCGAGGTTTGCGCCTGCACCATTACCCCGGCCTGCATCTTTTCCCAGATGCGCGGGACGCCGAAAAACACCTTGGGCGCGACCTCGCGCATGTCGAGCGTGATGGTTCGCAGGCTTTCGCCGAAATTCATCACGAATTCCTTCGACAGCCCATTCATCACCGTCACGGCCTGTTCCGCGATATGACATAGCGGAAGATAGCTAAGGACATCAGTGCCCGGCCCATAATCCCCGAACAAATCTTGCGCGACCCCTGCCCCTGCAGAGAGGTTGTTGAACGATATTTCGGCCGCTTTCGGCAGGCCGGTAGAGCCCGAAGTGAAGACCATCATCGCGGTGTCATCGGGTTTGATGCCCGCCGTCCGCGCCCGCACGTCATCGCCGGCCTTGCCATTCAGGCTCGCGCGGCCTTTTGCCAGCAACTCATCCCATGTCTTCAGGTTCAACTCTTCCACGCCCTTGCAGCCCTTGGGGTCAAAGACGATCAGTTGGCGCAGCTTCGGGATACGACCGCGCAGCTCAATCATCTTGTCGAGCTGTTCCTGATCTTCGATGAACAGGATCGTGCTGTCAGAGGCATTGATCAGATGATCCAGCTCTGCCGCGGGGCTGGTGGGATACATGCCCACAATCACGCCCCCGGCGGCGTTGATGCCAAACTGCGCCAGCACCCATTCGCTACGATTTTCCGACAGGATGCCGACATGGTCATCGGCCTCCATCCCCAAGGCGATCAACCCGGCCGCTGCGGCTTGCATGGTCTCGTCGACCTCACCCCAAGTCAGTTCGTTCCAGATACCAAAGCGTTTCTGGCGCATGGCCACGGCAGTGGGGCGGGCCTTGGCATGGTCGGACACCATCGCCACGGTTGAGCGGAACCCATCGGCAGGGACGTCATAAGGCATGGGGCGGTCCTTAGCTGAGCCAGCGCTTGCGGCGCTTGTAATGTTTCACATCGCGGAAGGATTGACGGTCTTCGCTGTCTTCGGCGACGCCAAGATAAAAGGATTGGATATCCTTGTCGTTCTTCAGCGTCTCGACATCGCCTTCCATCACGATCTGGCCGCTTTCCATGATGTAGCCGTAATCAGCGATGGAAAACGCCACGGCGGCGTTCTGTTCAACCAGCAGGATCGAGACATTGTCTTCGTCGTTCAAGCGGCGGATCGTGGCGAAAATCTCTTCGACGACCTTGGGGGCCAGACCCAAAGAGGGTTCATCCATCAAGATCAGATCAGGCTGCGCGATCATGGCGCGGCCAAAGGCCAGCATCTGCTGTTCCCCGCCCGACAGATACCCCGCGATCTGGCTGCGCCGTTCGCGCAGGCGCGGGAAGAAATCATAGACCTTGTCGTAATCGGCCTTCACCTTGCGCCCATCCAGCGCATAAGACGCCGCGATCAGGTTATCTTCCACGGTCATTTCGGTGAAGATCTTGCGACCTTCGCGGACATGGAACATGCCGCGCTGCACCAGCTTGTCGGGCGCGACGCGCAAAATGGACTTGCCGCGGAAATGGATACGGCCTTCCCCGATCTGTCCATTTTCCAACGCCAGCAGGTTCGACGCCGCCTTGAGCGTCGTGGTCTTGCCCGCACCATTCGTGCCCAGCAGGGTCACGATCTTGCCCTCGGGCACCTCAAGCGACAGCCCGCGCAGCGCCTGCACGGTGTGATAATAGGTGACTTCGATATTTTCGATGGTGAGCATGGCGCGTCGTCCGAAAGGAAGGGCCCCGGCACGCAAGCGCCGGGGCTGTTGGGTCAGCTGATCGACAGCCAGTCAGAAGTCGGCGTAAAGGTCTTGCTGTCCGCCGAATAGCGATAGACACGGCCCGTCGGCACGGCATTGTTCACCACATCAACCGGCTTGCCAAAGAACCCGCCAGTATCCCAGTTTTTGATGTTGCCCATCGATTCTGCGACATTGTCGGCTGTCAGGGGTTTGTCGGCTTCAATCGTGTCACGAAGGGCTTTGACTGACATTTCCACGCCCAGGAAGCCCAGAAGCGCCCAGGTAGAGATATATTGCGTGACCGGCGTGCCTGGCATGATCTCGGCAGCTTTGGCGCGGTAGGTGTTGTAGATTGAGCCTTCTGCGGCATCGATGTCATAGAAATAGGGCATCACGCCTTGATAGCCGTCCAGGATCGGACCGGCCTGCTCGGTGATGCGGTCGGCCACGAATTTCTCCATGCCCCAGAAGGTGCCATAGAACTGCGTCGGCAGGCCGAACTGGCGCGCGCCGCCGATGATCTGCGGCCACACGGAGGAAACATAGCCTTGCAGGATGCAATGCTCGGCCCCCGATTGCGCCAACTTGGTCACATGGGTCGCGATATCGGCACCCTGAGGTTTGGTGGCTTCTTCGAGAACGATCTCAAGCCCCAACTCTTCGGCGGTGCGCTTGCCATGTTCGATCGGGTCGCGTCCAAATTCTGTGTTCGAGAAGACAAAGGCCACGCGGTTGCCGCCCGCGTCTTTGATGGCTCGCAGCGCGATGTCGATCTGCGATTCATAAGTTGGGCCAGACATATACTGATAGGGATGCTTGACCGGATCGGCGAGTTCCGACGCGAAAGAGGCCGAGCCGCAGATGCGCGCATTGTCGCCCGTCAGCGCCGCGGTCAGCAGTTTCATCCCGCCCGTGCCATCGGCGAAATAGCCAATCAGGTCATCGCCATAAGAGGCAATCGCACGCTGGAAGTTGGCCAGGTTGTTCTGCGGAATGTAACCGCTGTCTTCAATGATGAAGCGCATCGGGACGCCGCCGATGCCGCCGGTTTCATTGATCAGCGCCTGGCTGATTTCAAAGGCCGGGACAACGGCCTGGCCGGCCACGGCAAACGGTCCGGTCAACGGCAGCGAGCAGCCGAAGACATATTCAGCAGGCTGNGCCTTGACGATCATGGGTGTGCCCATCACGGCCGTGGCGGCTGCAGATGTGGCAAGGAATGAGCGGCGGTTAAGCGTCATTGTCGGTTCTCTCCCTGAAACGTGGCCATGGTTGGTTTTTGTTACCCGCGGGCAAAGGGCCACCGGTTCGTGGCCCGCAGAAGTCGATCGATAATATGGCTGATCCCCAGCGGCTCTTTGAGCAGAAAGAAGATCAGCAGCGCGCCAAAGGCGATCTCTTGCAAGGGCGCGCGCAGCTGAGCCAGCCCGGCATCGTCGCCCGTGATCATGCCAAAGGCAATTTTCAGAAGCTCGGGCATCAGCACGATGATCAACGCGCCATAGACCGGCCCCATCGTCCGGCCCAGACCGCCGATGATCACGATGGCAACCAGTTCCAGCGACAGATCAAGCTGAAACTGTTCGGGTAGGATCGAGGCATAGAAATAGGCAAACAGCGCGCCCGAGAGCCCGCAGAACCCGGCCGACAGCGCAAAACTCAGCAGTTTGTAGCGCAAGAGCGAAATCCCCAGGATTTCCGCAGAATAATCGCGGTCGCGGATGGCGATGAAGGCCCGGCCAATCCGTGTGCGAAACAGGTTCTGCCCCAAAAGGATCGCCGAAAAGGCCAATGCAGCGATCAGCACGAACATCTCACGCTCGGTATCGAGCTGCCAGCCAAGAATATTCGGCACAGGCGTGTCCACGCCCACAATCCCGCCCGTCCAGGGCGCAAATACATCCTGTTCCACCAGAAAGATCACGATGAAATTCGCCGCCAGCGTCGCAACCGCCAGATATAGCCCCTTCACCCGCAAAGATGGCAGACCCACGATGATGCCGACAAAGGCCGATATGGCAATGGCCGCAGGAACCGCAATGAAGACCAGCAAGGGTGCGGGGAAAATCCCGTCCAGCGCGTTATGCAGGATCACGGTGCCATAGGCGCCGATGGCAACAAAGGCCGCATGGCCCAGACTGACCAGCCCGGTATAGCCCGTCAGGATGTTCACACCCACGCCGGCAATCAGCAGGATGCCAATTTTGCAGCCGATGAGGATCCAGTAATCATTTGCCGTAACTGCATAGAGCGCGAGCAACGCCATCGTGCCGTAAACAAAGAGCTTCATCCATCCGGTGTTCAGGATGGCTTCATCCG
Organism: Paracoccaceae bacterium; assembly: GCA_013214715.1. Classification (GTDB taxonomy): domain Bacteria; phylum Pseudomonadota; class Alphaproteobacteria; order Rhodobacterales; family Rhodobacteraceae; genus JABSSB01. The sequence continues at coordinate 17,089 of JABSSB010000072.1, forward strand.
CAGCATAGCTTGCTTTGAGATTGCCGTTGATCATATCCGTTCAATCTCCGCCTGCCCAAAGAGCCCATGTGGGCGGATCAGCAGCACGATAAGCACTGCGACGTAAGGCACAATCTCAGCCCAGTCGCCGCCCAACTGCCATTGGGTCATCGCCTCCAACACGCCAACAGTCAGCGCTGCAACGAACACACCGATATAACTGTCGAGCCCGCCCATCAGCACGATCGCCAACACCGAAAAGCCAAAAAGCCCCAGCGTCGGCGAAATCCCGTTGCGGGTGGCCAGAATGGCCCCGGCAATGGCCCCCGTGGTCGAGGCTAGAACCCAAGCCGCTGAAAACACTTTGGGCACCGAAATTCCCATCGAGTAGGCGGTGGACTGGTCTTCGGCGGTGGCCCGGATCGCGACGCCGGATTTGGTGTAGCGGACCATCAAAACGATGCCCGTGAACAGCAGCACCGCGATCAGCATATTCACCACATCCGCCCCAAACAGGAAGATCGGCGCGCCAAAAAGCTCAAACCGGATCGGCGCATTCGGCGCGATATGCGGGACAAATTCGGCATCCACAGACCAGATGATCTGCGCCCCGCCCGACAGGACCGAGATCAACCCGACCGTAATCATGATCATCGCAAAAACAGACTGGCCCATCAACGGTCGGATCAGCGTGCGCTCGACGATCCGGCCCAGAATGGCGTTGCAGACCAGCGCGCCCACGAGCCCCAACAAAATGCGCGGCAGGTTGGCGAGCCAATCATAAACCGCCGCCATCGGCGAAAACATTGGCAGGCCTTCACGCGCCGCCTGCATCCAGGCAGGGTTCCAGCTGGCAAGCCACTCCGGCGCCCAAGGGGCAGCGGGCACAATCACGGCGAAGGTGTAATAGAAATAGGCCCCGAACATGATCAGGTAGCCATGCGCGAAATTCACGACCTTGGTGGCCTTGTAGACCGACACGATGCCTACGGCGATCAGCGCATAGATCGCGCCCGACATCAGGCCGTTGATGGCAAATTGCAGAAACTGTCCCATCAGGCGGCGGCTCCCAAATAGGCTTCGATGACATGCTCGTCATGGCTGACTTCGGCGGGGGTGCCGCTTGCGATCTGCTGGCCGAAATTCAAAACGACAATATGGCTGCAGATATCCATGACCATGTGCATGTCATGTTCGACCAGGAGGATGGTTGTTCCGAACTGCTCTTGCACATCGAGGATAAATCGCGCCATGTCGGCGGTTTCCTCGCGGTTCATGCCGGCCACAGGTTCATCAAGCAGCAAGACCTTGGGCTGCATCGCCAGCGCCCGCGCAAGCTCCACCCGTTTTTGCAGACCATAAGGCAGCATGGTGATGGGCAGTTTTCGGATGTGGTCGATTTCCAGAAAATCGATCACCCGCTCTTCGATATCGCGGCGCAGCTCCAATTCTTCCCGCTGCGCGGCCCCGAAATAGCGGAAGGCCTGCCAGATATTGGTTTTCAGCCGCGAATGACCACCCAGCTTGATATTGTCCAGGACGGTCATCCCGCGAAACAGCGCAATGTTCTGGAATGTGCGGGCAATGCCNAGTTCGGCCCGGCGGTCGGGGGCAAGGTTGGTGATCTCCTGCCCTTCGAAATGCACGCTGCCTTGATCGGGCTTGTAAAACCCGGATATGGAATTGAACAGCGATGTCTTGCCGGCCCCGTTGGGTCCAATAACGCCGGTAATTTCCCCCGGCTTCGCTTCGAAACTGATGCCTTGCAGCGCTTTGATGCCGCCAAAAGACAAATGTAGATCATCGACCCTAAGCATGGACCTCCAAACCGCAAAAACGGGCAAAAGGGTCTCCCTCCCCTTTTGACGACTTGCGGACCTCCCAACCCGTGAATGCCAACGCGCCGCGCTGCATTCCGTCTCCTGATCGAGCTTAGCTTAAGCCGCGCGTCGGGCAAGGTTGATTTCGGCAGGGTTTCGTAAGGTCACCTTGCCAGTCGCGCCTGTCAAAGCCTTGCGATTTTTGGATGTTTCACAGGGACTCTCGGATCACTGGATAGAATACTGACGCCGCGAGTAAGCTAATAACGCAAAGTCGCCCGGCGCATGCCGGCGGCAACGGTTGTGGCAGGGTGAGTAAGATGGCGGTCACCTATTTTTTCGATGAAACACGCGACCGCGTCATCCAAAATGGTAGCGCGTTAGCAGACCGGATTTTTGGCGATGTGGAGGGGCGGATCGACTACTCGTCTGACGACCTGATCCGCGGCAAAGGCGACGACGACTAAATCGAAGGACGGGGCGGGCAGAATTTTCTTTATGGCAACAAGGGCGCAGATACCTTCACCTTTGGAATCGGAGTGACAGACGTTGTTTTTGGCGGGTCGGGTAAAGATCAATTCAATTTGCGTTTTGACGCTTTCATAGATGCCGATACGCCACACCAGATCTTTGGTGGCGATAATATCGACATGCTGGTGACCGCCCAGTTCAAAGACCGCAAAGTCGAATTCACGGATGACCAAGCTCTGCTGCTTGTCGAAAATGAGCTGCTGAAGCTGGCCAATACCGGGCACGTGATGGCCGAGCTGGTTAGCGTCGAACGGATCATCGGCACCCGAAACGTGGATGTATTCACCGCCTCGGGCAGTATCGTCCATCTCGACGGTGCGGGCGGAGATGACGTTCTGACCGGCAGCACCCGGCGCGACACGACCCTGATCGGCGGCACCGGGGCGGACCGGTTGGAGGGTTAGA
>JABSSB010000073.1 GCA_013214715.1 Paracoccaceae bacterium
ATGGCGGTGATGACATCGCCCTCGCGCATTCCGGCATCCATTGCCGCGCTGCGTGGGACGACCTGCCCCACATAAGCCGGGCGCAGGTAGGGTCCGGGCACCTGTACCTCTTCCCCATCGCGACGCACTGTGAAGGACAGGATCGGCTGCACAGGCAAGGCATCAATCAATGCGTTGAAATCATACGGGGTGGCGTCATCGTCTTCGCTGGGGACAAGAATACCTTCGACTGCCAGCACTTCATCGCCGACCCGCAGATCATATCCAGCGTCGGGAAGGGACAGCAAACGCCCAACGGCCAACGGATCTGCCGTGCGCCCTTCGGACATGAAGATCGCCGCAAACACCGCGATCGACATGATGAAATTGAACACCGGCCCCGCCGCGACGGTTGCTGCCCGCGCCCATAGTGGAGCACCGTGCATCGTCTTTCGATACTCTTCTTCGTTCAGAACTGCCTGCGCCATGGCCTCCTGATCCGGGGCGGACGCGGCATTGGCATCCCCGGCAAAGCGGACGTAACCCCCAAATGGCAAGGCCGCGACCTGCCAGCGCGTCCCGCGTTTGTCTTCCGTGCTCCACAGCGCGGGGCCGAAGCCCACGGAAAAAACCTCTGCATGGATGCCAGACCAGCGTCCGACAATGTAATGGCCGAACTCATGGACAAACACGATCACCGAGAGCGCCACGACAAACGCGATCAGCGTAAACAGCAAATTGCCGAACTGGGGGATCAGCGTGACAACGTCCATCGCTCTAGCCTGCCTTTTCTGCTGTCATTATGTCTTTGGCCAGCGCCCGCGCATGACGGTCTGCGGCCAATACGTTCTCCAGAGACATTGGGGCATCAATAAGACCATTGTCTCCAAAACTGCGACCCAAAACCGCTTCGACAACCCCAGCCATTTCAAGAAAACCCAACTGCCCTGCGATAAAGTGATCCAGTGCTGTTTCTTTGGCCGCGTTGAAGACCGCACCCGCAAGCCCGCCACGATCCATGACCGCACGTGCGAGGCTTAACGCAGGATACCGTGCCGGATCGGGCGCGGAGAAATCCAACTGGCCGATTTTGGCCAGATCCAGTCGTTCCACCGGCACTGCACCCCGGTCGGGCCAATGTAGCGCATACCCGATGGCATGGCGCATATCATGCGCACCCAAATGCGCCAGCAATCCGCCATCGACCAAGCCGACCATCGCATGGATCAACGATTGTGGATGCACCAGAACGTCGATCTTGTCAGGGTCTATCCCGAAAAGTTCTCGGGTTTCAATGACCTCCAACGCTTTGTTGAACATCGACGCGCTGTCGATCGTTATGCGCTGGCCCATGTTCCAGGTCGGATGGGTGGAGGCCTGAGCCAGCGTGGCGTTGGCCAGTTCTTCTAGCGGCCAGTCTCGAAACGCCCCGCCCGAGGCCGTGATCACAACACGTTCCACCGCGTCGATCTGCTGGCCGGCTAAAAGCTGAAAGACGCCGGAATGCTCACTATCCACAGGCAAGAGCGTGGCGTCATGGCGTTTGGCCGTCGCATGCATCAAAGCGCCGGCACAGACCATAGATTCCTTGTTGGCCAGCGCCAGCGTGGCGCCTTGCTCCAAGGCGGCCAGTCCGGGCGGCAGCCCCGCTGCCCCCACAATCGCCGACATGACCCAATCGGCTGGACGACTGGCGGCGTCGATCACAGCGCTTTGACCCGCGGCGGCCTCCACCCCGCTGCCCTGCAGCGCGGCCCGAAGATCATCCAGCAGATCGGGCTGCGCGGTGACCGCGATCTCCGCGTTCAGGCGTTTTGCGTCCTCGGCAAGCTGGGCAATATTGCGTGATCCAGTCAGCGCCACAACCTTGTAAGCATCGGGCGTACGGGCGATCAGGTCGATCGTGCTTTGCCCGATCGAGCCGGTGGCCCCCAGAATCGATATTCGTCGCGTCATTGCCCCCCCAAGGACAAGCCCAGCACTTGAACAATCGCCATCACATAAAGCGAGGCACCAGCCATCCCGTCAAAACGATCCATCAGCCCGCCATGGCCGGGGATCAGATCGGACGAGTCCTTGGCTCCGACATGGCGTTTCAGGGCGCTTTCTGCAATATCCCCCATCTGCGCCGCAAAGGCGACCGAGATCGAAAAAGGCACCAACCACGTGCCCGCACCCTGCGACTGAACGAAGTAAATCCCCACGGCCCCGGCACAGACCCAACCACCAAGAATGCCAGCCCAGGTTTTCTTTGGGCTGAGCGAAGGCCAGAATTTTGGCCCTCCGATCATGCGGCCAAAGAAATACCCGGCTACATCGGTCAGAACCACCAGCGCCACAAGCCAGACAAGCCAGTGAAATCCGGCCACATCGCGCAGAAACAGCATCTGATAGCCTGCGAGCGCAATCGCGCCCATGAAAAGGGCAAGCAAGCCGCGATACGCCCGCGCCTGACTGGCAATCGCCAAAGCCGGCGCCAGAAGAAACGGCAGCAGCAGCATCGGCGGCAAATAAGGCGCCCCCATCAGCACAGCGCCCTGCAAAAGACCAGCCTGCAGGGCAAGCCCCTTTTGCTCAGGGTTCAGCAAACGGCACATTTCCCAGATCATCAACCCGCACACCAATGCGGTGGCAAAATGGAAAACGACCCCACCAAGGATCACAGCCCCGACGCCAACCGTCACCATGATCAATCCCGACACGACCCGCGTGCCCAGATCGCCCCATCGGCTGTTTTGTGTCTGGCTCATGCCTTCACCGTGCCAAAGCGACGGTCTCTTTGACCGTATTTTTGGCACAGACGGGCAAATTCCGACGCTGTGAAATCCGGCCAGAGCGTATCGACGAATTCATATTCCGCATAGGCCGACTGCCATAGCAAGAAATTGGAGATCCGGGCCTCTCCGCTGGTGCGAATGACCAGATCCGGATCGGGCAGGACACGCGTATCTAGATAGCGTGGCAGCGTTTCTTCATCTATGCTCGCGGGATCGAGCTTGCCGCTGGCCACATCTTCGGCCAGCCGCTGGGTGGCGCGCGCCACTTCATCGCGGCCGCCATAGTTCAAGGCGATGGTCAAATTGACCCCGGCATTGAACTCCGTCTCTTTTTCCAGCGTGTCCATCAGATTGATCAGCGGCCGATCCAGCCGCACTCGATCCCCGATGAAGCGCACGCGCACACCCTGATTTGTCAGCGCACGGGTTTCCTTGCGGATATAGCGCCGGAACAGGCTCATCAGGCCCGAAACCTCGACTTGTGTCCGTTTCCAGTTTTCGGTCGAGAACGCAAAGATCGTGATGTATTTGACGTCCAATACCCCGCAGGCTTCGACGATTTCGCGCACCCGCTTGGCGCCGGCGTGATGTCCAAAAAGACGCGGACGCCCGCGCGCCTGTGCCCAACGACCATTGCCATCCATGATGATGGCCACATGCGTTGGACCGCCAAGGCCCGAACTGTGACGTGTATCCGGCATTCTTCGGGCTCAGACCTGCATGATCTCGGCCTGCTTGGTCTCAAGCGCGGCATCAACAGCTTTTATCATCTTGTCGGTCAAATCCTGCACTTCGCTTTCCCAGAATTTCTGGTCATCCTCGGACAGACCGTCGGATTTGGCTTTCTTGATCTGGTCCATGCCGTCGCGGCGCACATTGCGGATCGATACCCGCGCGCTTTCGGCATATTGCCCCGCGACCTTGCTCAATTCGCGGCGGCGTTCTTCGTTCAGTTCCGGTATCGGCAACATGATGATCGTGCCGTTCAGTTGCGGATTGATCCCAAGACCACTTTCGCGAATAGCCTTTTCTACGGCGCCAACCATCGACTTGTCCCAGACATTCACCGTCACCATTCGCGGCTCGGGCACATTCACCGTGCCAACCTGGTTGATCGGGGTACGCTGGCCATAGGCCTCAACGGTCACGGGCTCCAGCATCGAGGCAGAGGCGCGGCCCGTGCGCAGAGAGGCAAATTCCGTCTTCAGCGCAGCCATGGCCCCGTCCATGCGGCGTTCCAGATCGTCGGTATCAAGTTCGAAATCGTCGGACATACTCTTGTCTCGTTCTTTTAATGTGACCCGTCCGGCACGGTGGCTAGCGGGTGTCCCTAATGCGGTCTCTTGGTCCCTATACATCCCGATGACCGGGCTTGTATAGGACCGATCCCTTGTGACGTGGTTAACCAATCACCTTGGTGTAGGTGCCCTGCCCGGCGAGAATGCCGCGGAACCCGCCCGGTTCATCCAGCGAAAAGACGATGATCGGCAGGTTGTTGTCACGCGCCAAAGCAATGGCCGAAGCATCCATCACCCCCAGCCGTTTGGCCAGACAATCATCATAGCTGACCGTGTCATAGCGTATCGCATCGTCGAATTTCGCGGGATCCTTGTCATAAACACCATCAACCTTGGTGCCTTTGAAAATCGCCTCGCAGCTCATTTCATTGGCGCGCAGCGTGGCGGCGGTGTCGGTGGTGAAATACGGGTTGCCGGTGCCTGCCGCAAAAATACAAACCCGTTTTTTCTCTAGATGCCGCACGGCGCGACGGCGGATATAGGGCTCGCACACCTCATCCATGCGAATGGCCGAGATGACACGGGTAAAGACACCAAGCCCTTCCAGCGCTGATTGCATCGCCAGCGCGTTCATCACCGTGGCCAACATCCCCATGTAGTCAGCGGTCGTCCGCTCCATCCCCTGGGCAGAACCTGACAAACCACGGAAGATGTTGCCGCCACCGATTACCATGCAGATCTCGACGCCCATATCGTGCACGGACTTGACCTCGGCTGCGACGCGTTGGACGGTTGGTGGATGCAGGCCGAACCCCTGATCTCCCATCAGCGCCTCCCCTGAAATCTTGAGCATCACACGGCCATAAGTGGTCTCGGTCGGGGTGGGCGAGGTGGCGTCCATATTGCACTCCGTAGGGCAGGCAGGATAATTGCGCGCAAACTGGACGAAAACCGGCGCAGGTTCAATCACCGACACGCGCTTTGACGCCGCGCTGGGAAAAAACCTGCCATGCCTGACCTGACTGCCCTGCCCCCGATCCCGGACGACGCGCCCATTCTGATCGCCGGACCGACCGCGTCGGGCAAATCTGCACTCGCGCTGGAACTGGCCGACCGCTTTGGCGGGATGATCGTCAATGCGGATGCCAGTCAGGTCTTTGACTGCTGGCGGATCTTGACAGCCCGTCCATCGGAACACGAGGAAGCGCGTGCCGACCATCGTCTTTATGGCCATCAGCCTTACGACGCGCTCTATTCAGCCGGACATTGGTTGCGCGAGGTCACGCCGCTGCTGAACGGTCCAAAGCGCCCCATCATCGTCGGCGGCACGGGGCTCTATTTCATGACGCTGACACGGGGGCTGGCCGATATTCCCGCGACGCCACCTGACATTCGCGCCGATGGCGATGAACGCGATCTGTCCACATTGCTGGCCGAGCTTGATGCAGAAACCACAGCGCGAATCGACACTCATAACCGCGCCCGCGTTCAGCGGGCCTGGGAGGTGCTTCGCGCCACGGGGCGACCATTGAGTGAATGGCAAAAAGACACCCCACCACCGGTGCTGCCCCTGTCGCACTCGGTGCCGCTGGTTGTCGATGCGCCGAAAGACTGGCTTTTGGTGCGGATCGTGAGGCGGTTTGACCGGATGGTCGAGCAGGGCGCAATTGATGAGATCGCCGCCATGCAGGACCGCTACGATCCCGCGCTACCATCGTGTAAAGCGATCGGCGCGCCAGAACTGATGCGCTATGTTTCGGGCAGCTGCAGTTTGGATGAGGCGCGCGAGGCCGCACATATATCAACGCGCCAATTTGCCAAGCGTCAAAGAACATGGTTTCGGTCGAAAATGCGCGATTGGCACCATTTCACGCCGGTCTGACCAAATCGTGACAACCCAGACGCTGACCGCCATTTCCACCGCCTGAAAGCGGCATGCGTCGCTTTTTGACAAGCCACTTGTCGGAAAAAAACCATCTCAGACCGGCTGTCCCGGTTGACGCAGGCGGAATTCATCGGGCTCAATAGTTAAAAGAGATAGAGAAATCAGCGGTCAGGCATCGCTGACAAAATGGGAGGAACCGGGGCGCACATTCCCCAAAGGTCGCTGAACGACCCAAAAATGTCGCAGTCGGAGCGCCGATCAAACCGTCGCACCGCGCAGACTTACCTAAATCCGAGATCCAAAAAAACGGATCCGCCTCACCCACCAACAGGGAAGCTGATGGGACAATTTATATTGAGAAGAACAGGGGTCATGGTGCTCACCGCGCTGTGTCTGACCTTCATCGTATTCTTCATGACCAACCTTTACCCAAATCTCGAAAAACTGGCCAAGACGCAGGGCAATTTCCGCATGACCGACGCCGAGGTGTCGTCCTATCTGGAACGCAACGGCTATCTGCAGCCGATGTTCGTGAAATACGGCCAGTGGCTGGGCGTCCTGCCGGGCTGGACGCTTAATAGCGAAGATGGAATCACCGGGCGCTGCGTCGGGCCCACCCCCGTTCCGGCCGAGATCGCTGCCGAAGCGCCGCGTTTCTGTGGCGTTTTGCAGGGCGATTGGGGCCAATCCACCGTCTTCAAGGAAGAGGTCGGCGGTCTGGTTATGAAACGGCTGGGCAATACCGGTTACCTGATGATGTGGGTGCTGATCGCGATGGTGCCGACTGCCTTGATCGTGGGCGTTATGGCCGGGATGCGCGAAGGATCGGGGCTGGATCGTGGGCTATCGACCTTTTCCATCATGACCACGGCGACGCCCGAATATGTCTCCGGCGTGATTTTCATCGCTGTTTTCACCTCTTCGACCGTGGGATTGAAATGGTTCAAGGGCACTGCCACCGCCGCGATGGAGCAGCCGACCTTTGAAAACTTCTTCCTGCCTGTGATCACCATCGCGCTCTATGGGATGGGCTATATCGCACGGATGACGCGCGCCTCGATGACCGAGGTCATGACCGCACAATATATCCGAACCGCGCGTCTGAAGGGGGTGAGCTTCCACAATATCGTGATCAAACATGCGCTGCGCAATGCTCTGATCGCCCCCTTTACGGTGATCATGCTGCAATTCCCCTGGCTGCTGAACGGCGTGGTGATTGTCGAGACGCTGTTCAACTACAAGGGCTTTGGCTGGCTGTTGGTGCAGGCGGCGGGCAATAACGACATCGAATTGCTGTTGGCCGTTTCGGTCGTGTCGGTGATCGTGGTGCTGGTGACGCAGCTGATATCGGATATCGGCTACGTCTATCTCAACCCACGCATTCGCATTTCTTAAGGAGGCAGGATCATGGAACCTTTAACCTGGACCGGAAGCCTCTCATTCCTCGTGCCCCTTCTGTGGCTCGCGGCGGGTGCGCTTGCGCTTGTGATCTTGGCACGTTGGGTTTTGGCCCTGCTGGGCAGCGTGGGCGTGATTTCGCAGGGTGACACAATCGCGTTGCAGCGGGGCCCGGCGGATATGCTGAACCCGATCATCCGCATTGTGTTTTATGCCGTGCTGGCCGTTCTGGTCGCCTTCCTGCTGGGTGGGATCGTGTTGGGCACGGGCGCGGGCATCATCGGCGGCATGGCGCGGCAATTCCTGCCGGTCTTTGTGGCGCTGGTGGTGATGTTCACGCTCTCGATCGTCTACAAGCGGCGGTTGGGCCTTTATGGCAAGCTCTTTGACAGCGTGATCGGCATGATCGGCTGTGCNCTGGTGATGTTCTGGGTCTTTACCGGCATCTTTGGCGCTTTTGACATGATCGTGACCCACGACGCGNTGAGCCAGGTCTCGGGCATGAAGAACAAGGCACCCGGCACGCCCATGCGTGGCGCGCAAGAGGGTGAATATGCTTGGTATCTTCTGGGCGGTGACAATCTGGCGCGCGATGTGTTTTCACGCATGGTGAAAGGTGCGGGCGTGGTGGTGCAGATTGCGCCTTTGGCGACGCTCTTTGCCTTTATGGTGGGCATTACGCTGGGTCTGCCTGCGGGGTATTATGGCGGGCGCCTGGATGTGCTGCTGTCCTTTCTCGCCAACCTGATCCTGGCCTTCCCTGTGATCCTGCTTTTCTACTTGCTGGTCACGCCCGAGATCATCGCGACAGGGGTGCCAAATTATATGGCCGTTGTGCTGTTTGTCTTCCCCGTGGTGTCTGCATGAACGCTTTGGAGAGGCATGGTATCAAGGCGAAGACCCGCTTTGGCCGCGTTTTACCAAAGGCGAGAA
>JABSSB010000074.1 GCA_013214715.1 Paracoccaceae bacterium
GCAGCTGATGGCGATCTAAATCCATACCAGCGCTAGCGGCCTCGCGTTCGAGACGGGCCTGAACGCGGCGCATGTTGAAAAACAAGGACTTCTGGGAGGAGGTCGATCCGGTACGCACCATCGACCAGTTTCGCATGACATGATCTTGGATCGACGCTTTAATCCACCACACCGCGTAGGTCGAAAACCGCACACCGCGATCCGGGTCAAATTTGTCTGCAGCCTTCATCAGGCCCAAGCCCGCTTCCTGGATCAGATCGTTCATGGGAGCGCCATACCGCTTGAATTTTGCGGCCATCGAAATCGCCAGCCGCATGTAAGCAGTGATCAACCGATGAAGTGCCGCTTCATCGCGCTCATCTCGCCATGCATATGCCAAACGAAGCTCTGTCTCTGCATCCAGCAATTCGGCTTTCATAGCACGTCGTGACAGCGACATGTCTTGCGATGAATCAAGCGCCATTACCATTCCCCCTGGTGCTCTGCCCATGCATGCTTGCTTTGGGTTCTGCTGAGAGATACGCAGGCCATCGAGAACCGGATCATCAGAATTGGTAAAAAAATGTTGCCTAATCGCGCATTCGTTTTGGGCGGCGCCGCCTCCGGCAAATCCGCCTATGCGGAAAACCTGACTTATCTATATGGCAAGTCACGGGTTTACCTGGCGACAGCACAAATCTTCGATGACGAAATGGCGGCGAAAAAAAATCGTCATTTGGCGCAACGTGGGGATGATTGGACAACGATCGAAGAACCCTTTGATGCCGCCACGGTGCTGAAACAGGCTGGCCCGGATCAGGTTTACCTTATGGATTGTGCAACACTATGGCTCACCAACCATATGTTGGCCGAACATGATCTGGACGCGGAACAGGACCGTTTGATGCGCGCCATGAATACATGCAAGGCAAATCTGGTGGTGGTCTCGAACGAAGTGGGACAGGGCATCGTCCCCGACACGACGCTTGGCCGCCGCTTTCGCGAAGCGCAGGGTCGGTTGAATATAGACTTGGCAAAAAACTGTGATCTGGTCGTGCAGATTGTGGCGGGGCTACCCAACGTTCTCAAAGGCCGGCTGCCATGAGCCGCCTGCATCTTGTGCGACATGGGCCGACACATGCCAAAACTATGGTGGGCTGGTCGGATTTGCCCGCTGATCTCAGCGATACTCGAGCCCTGCACCGTCTGGCCAAGTATCTTCCGGCCGACGCGGTGGTCATTTCCTCTGACCTGCTGCGCGCAGTTCAGACGGCGGATGCTATTGCCGGGTCGCGCCAGCGTTTGCTGCATGACCCGGATCTGCGCGAGATTCATTTTGGCGCCTGGGAGTTGCGCAGCTGGAAAGAAATCGACGCCGAAAGCCCCGACCACATCCGGCAATTCTGGGAAAATCCGGGCCATGTAGCGCCCCCCAATGGAGAGAGTTGGAACGCACTGCGGTCACGCTGTGACCGGGCGGTTGATCACCTGCTGAACGCCCACAAGGGCCGCGACATTGTGATCGTTTGCCATTTCGGAGCCATTCTAACTCAGGTTCAGCGCGCCGAAGGGCTCAGCGCCTCTGCCGCTTTTGGTCACAAGATCGACAATCTATCTGTCACGGATATCACCGTTGCGGCAGATGGCTGGACGCTTGGGCGTTTGAACCATCGCCCTTGATCATCACGTCGCGTGATGGGGGCATGACAAATCGGCGTTGGACCGTATAACCCAGAGCGCATTAGTCTTTTTTCATGACCTATGATCTCTTTCTTGGTGACCGGCTTTATTCAAGCTGGTCCTTGCGCGGCTGGCTGGCCTGTGCCGCATTCGACATCCCCTGCCGCACCCATATGATGCGCCTTTACGGCGGCAAGCTGCAGGACGACCTGCGCGATCTTGCCCCTGCCAAAACCGTACCCGTTCTGCGCACGCCAGAAGGTGCGGTGCTATGGGATAGCCTTGCGATGGCGGAAGAGCTTGCGACCCGACACCCGGACGCCGGCCTGTGGCCATCTGATCCCTTGTTGCGGTCCACCGCGCGCAGTCTCGTCGCCGAGATGCATTCCGGTTTCGCCGCGCTGCGAAGTGCCTGTCCCATGAACTTGCTGAATGCCTATGCCGACAGTGCGCCCAGCGCGGACACCCTGTCGGATGTGTGCCGATTGGAAATGATTTGGGGCCACGCGTTCTCGCAGCATGACGGGCCGTGGCTTTGTGGAGAGTATTCGCTGGCCGATGTGGCCTATGCGCCGGTGGCCGCTCGAATTGCAGGTTATGCGCTGCCTGTTTCAGATCGAGCAGCCCGATATGTGGCCGCTCATCTTGCCCATCCGAGATTTCGCCAATGGCGGGCGATGGGGTTGGCAGCAGCAGGCGCTCCGCAGTACCAGATGCCATATGACACCAGGCACTGGCCTGGCCCGCACGCTTTGGACGCCGCGGCGTGCGATGGGCCGTCGGTCAACGAGACATGCCCATATTCCGGCAAACCAGTGACGGATTTTCTTCGGTATGATGGGCAAATCTACGGTTTCTGCAATGCCTTCTGTCGGGACAAAACCTTGCATGATCCTGCCGCGTGGCCGGCCTTTATCGCTTTGTCGCAACGCGAGCGTTAACCTTTTGCTAACCAACTTGGCGTTACTCCGAATGCGGTTAACCCAAGAGGACAGCCCGTGGTCGCACGCACCTATTCTGTCGCCTTCCAGGGTGTCGACGCCCGCCCGGTCGAGGTCCAGTGTGCGCTGATGGCCGGGCTGCCCGGATTCTCGATTGTCGGTTTGCCGGACAAGGCGGTGTCAGAAGCAAAGGATCGCATTCGTGCGGCGCTGGCTGGGCTCGGCATTGCGCTGCCGTCCAAACGCATCACGATCAATCTGTCCCCTGCAGACCTACCCAAGGAAGGCAGCCATTTCGACTTGCCCATCGCCCTGTCGATCCTCGCGGCCTTAAATGTCATTCCGGAAGACCGCGCTGAAAGCACCGTCTCGCTGGGAGAAATGTCGCTAGATGGTCGATTGATCCATGTCCCCGGAGGATTGCCCGCAGCCGTGGCCTCGGTTGAGCAGGAGCGCAAACTTTTGTGCCCGTCAGCCAGCGGGCCTGAGGCAGCATGGGTCACCGCCGCGAATATCATCGCCGCCCATAGCCTTGCTGATGTGGTCAAGCATTTCACTGGCCAGATCCATTTGTCACCTCCGACACCGGGGGAAGCAACCAAAGCGGATTCCTTACGCGATTTCCGGGAGGTCAAAGGCCAGGAGCGGGCCAAACGCGCGCTGGAGATCGCTGCCGCAGGTCGCCACCACCTGCTCATGGTTGGCCCTCCCGGCTCCGGGAAGTCTATGCTGGCGGCGCGTCTACCGGGCATTCTGCCATCCATGAGCGCGGCAGAAACGCTTGAGACATCAATGATCCATTCTCTCGCCGGTGTTTTGGAAGAGGGGGGCATTTCTCGCAATCGCCCTTATCGCGCGCCCCACCATACGGCCTCCATGGCGGCCATTGTCGGTGGCGGGCGCGGGGCCAAGCCGGGTGAAGCCAGCCTGGCCCATAATGGCGTTTTGTTTCTGGATGAATTGCCGGAGTTTTCGCGTAACGTTCTGGACACGTTGCGTCAGCCCCTGGAAACCGGTGATGTAGTGGTCTCGCGGGCGAATGCGCATGTGACATATCCGTGCCGGTTCATGCTGGTTGCGGCGGCCAACCCTTGCCGCTGTGGTCATATGGCCGACCCGGCACGCGCCTGTGCGCGGGTGCCCAATTGCGGCGCCGATTACTTGGGGCGGGTTTCGGGACCGATGCTGGACCGGTTTGATCTGCGTGCCGATGTTCCGCCGGTGGCGTTTCAGGACCTGGACTTGCCCTCAGATGGTGACAGCTCGGCTCAGATTGCTGAGCGTGTAGCGCAAGCGCATGAGGTGCAACAGTCGCGTTTCGCGGCGCATTCACACTGCCGGAGCAATGCGGATGTGGAAGGAGAGGTTCTGGAAGCCATCGCAACGCCCTCAGACGAAGGACGTGCCTTGCTGACGCGCGCAGCCGACCGGTTTGGCCTGACCGCGCGCGGCTATCATCGGGTCTTACGTGTCGCACGCACCATCGCCGATCTTGATCACTCCGAGCAGATAGATCGGCCCCATATCGCCGAGGCGCTGAGTTTTCGACTGGCGGCGGGCGATGGTTAAGTCAGACGGCCTGCAATGGCGTCCCAGATCTTGCCAGCCACATTGATGCCGTCAAACCGCTCCAACTCCTGAATTCCGGTCGGCGAGGTCACATTGATTTCGGTGAGATAATCTCCGATCACGTCAATGCCGACAAAAACCTGCCCACGGTCCTTCAAAAGGGGGCCAATGGTTGCACAGATTTCCTCATCTCGTTCCGTCAGAGTGATCTTTTCAGGCCGTCCCCCGACATGCATGTTGGACCGGGTTTCGCCAGCAGCCGGAACACGGTTGATGGCCCCGACAGGGGCGCCATCTACCAATATGACGCGTTTGTCGCCTTTCGAGACATCGGGCAGGAATTTCTGCACGATCAAAGGCTCTCGAGAAAAACCCGTAAACAGTTCATGCAGCGATGCCAGGTTGCGATCATTGGCATCAAGCCGGAACACCCCTGCACCTCCATTGCCGTAAAGAGGTTTCAAAATCACGTCGCCATGACGCGCCTTGAACGCTTTGATCGTTTCAAGATCGCGAGCGATTGTTGTCGGCGGGGTCAATTGCGGAAAATCCAGCACCAACAGTTTTTCTGGGAAATTTCGAACCCAGAATGGATCATTCACCACCACCACCTGACCTTTCAACCGGTCAAGCAAATGGGTCGATGTGATGTAATGCATGTCGAATGGCGGGTCCTGCCGCAGCCAGATCACATCCATGTCAGACAGATCGACCACCGTTTGCGGCCCAAGCACTGCAGGCTCCTCAGCGACGCGCTGCACAGTCATCCAGTGACCGCGTGCAGTGATTCTTCCCTCTTCATAAGCGAGTTGATCCGGGCCGTAATAAAACAGCTCATATCCCCGCAATTGAGCTTCTTCAGCGAGGCGAAAACTGCTGTCGGCGGCAATATCAACCTCGGTGATCGGATCCATTTGAAAGGCGATCTTCATAGCGCGTCCCTTTTTGACTGGCCTGATACATGGCGCAGTCAATCCGCCGGATCAATATGCGCCACCTTCGCCAAAGGCATTCTCGATAATCCGACACTCTCCTAGCGCGTCCACGACGGCCACATCAAAGCGCATCGAGGCGGCCATCCCAAGCGGGCTTTGTGCCACGAACTCCAATCCTGCATTGCACAGCCGAGACACTTGTCGCGCGCCTAGCCTTTGGGCGGCCTCGGCAAAACTCCGTGCTTTTTTAACCTCTACGAAGACGTATCCGTCGGATTGCTCAACGATCAGGTCTATCTCACCTGACGTACCGCGCCAGCGTGTGTGAAGAACACGGTTCCCTTGCGCTGAATAGTGGGCCGCAACCGACGCTTCGGCGGCTTTGCCAGCCTCATAAGCGACCCGACCCCGGGCGCGTTGATGCAATGTTGGCATGTCACCCCTTCTGATCCAGTTGCAGCGCCCGCTGATAAACCGTACGCCGTTTAAGACCCGTTGCGCCCGACACCAGATCAGCCGCATCGCGCACCGACAGCGTTTTCAATGCCTGCCTCAATTGAGTGTCTATTTCATCTTCACTAATTTTCTCTGAAGTCCCACGTGCCACCAAGAGGACTATTTCACCCTTTGGCTGGTGCTGCTGGACGCTGGTGATCAGCCCCTCCAATGTGCCGCGTCTTATCTCTTCGAATTTCTTGGTGAGCTCTCGACACAAGGCTGCCTCTCTGTTTGACCCCAAAATGGCCGCCAAATCTACAAGGCTGGCCGCAATGCGTTTCGGGGACTCGTAAAACGCCAAGGTTGCCGGCACGTCCTTGAGCCCTTCGATCCTTGAGCGTCGCTGGCTTGAACCACTCGGCAAAAACCCCGCAAAAAGAACGGTATCGGTCGCCAGCCCGCCCAGCGTCAAAGCTGTGGTCAACGCTGTTGGTCCGGGCGCTGATGTGACCAGATGCCCGGCTTCTTGCGCCGCGCGGCCAAGGTCATATCCGGGGTCGGCAATCATCGGCATGCCTGCTTCGGACGCGTATGCGATCGATTGTCCAGCATCCAAGGCTGCCAAGAGCTTGGCGCGCATACCAGGTCCCGAGTGATCATGATAGGCCATGATGTTTCGTCCATCGAGCGGGATGCCATGGATTTCCATCAGTTTTCGCAGAGAACGGGTGTCTTCTGCCGCCAACACATCTGCCGATGCCAACACGTCCAGCGCACGCAACGTGATATCGCGAGCTGTCCCGATGGGCGTGCCGACAAAGTACAGCCCGGGGGACAATTTGAGTTTGTGGTAATTCAACGCTGGACCGCTCTTTCGTGATGTCTATGATCCCCAAGATCACGCGGCACACTGCCGCTTGTCGGGAGGGTGTATTAATGGTCGCGTTTTTTGGTGGGTTGCGCAAGGTTGCTGGCATGGCCGTAGCGATGCTAGCAGCAGTGGCTCTGGTTGGATGTGACGTTAGCACGACATCCAGTTCAGGGCCATCGATTGACCCCTCGGCCCCGGTTCGGGTCGCACTTTTGGTCCCGCGCGGATCTACCCAAGGCGGGGATGCGCTTTTGGCGGAAAGCCTTGAAAATTCGGCGCGATTGGCCGCGCGTGATTTGCAGGGCGTGAATATCGACCTGCGCACCTATGACACCGCCGGGAATGCAACCGTCGCCGCGGCACGCGCGGCAGAAGCGATCAATGATGGTGCACAGATTATTCTGGGGCCCGTTTACGCGGAATCCGCAAACGCCGTTGCGGTCGCAGTGCGCGGATCGAATGTGAACGTGCTGAGCTTTTCCAACAACGCTTCGATCGCGGGTGGAAACCTGTTCGTGCTCGGACCAACTTTCGACAACACCGCCCGCCGGCTGGTCCGGTTCGCCAGCTCTGTTAACAAAGGCAATATGGTTGTGGTGCATGGTACTGATGCGGGAGGCTCCTTGGGGCGCAATGCCATCGAAACCGCGATCTCGCAAACCTCGGGCGCGTCTTTGGCCGGATCTGTGCCCTACGCATTGTCGCAGCAAGGTGTGATCGACTCGATCCCTGCGATCCGCGATACTGCGGGCGGGTCTGGGGCAACCGCGATCTTCTTTACAGCCACGACCTCGGGGGCGCTGCCGCTTTACTCACAACTTCTGCCGGAAAGCGGCGTTTCGGGACAGGTCTACCAATATCTTGGACTGACCCGGTGGGACGTGCCAGCCCAGACACTGTCATTGACCGGATTGCAGGGCGGCTGGTTCGCTTTGCCCGATCCGGCCCAAACCGCCCGTTTCAACAACCGGTACTCCGAAACCTACGGTGGTGCGCCGCACTCAATCGGATCACTTGCCTTCGACGGCATTGCGGCAATCGGAGCCTTGGTTGCGTCGGGCAACCGGCAGGCCTTGTCGGGCGCTGCGCTGACTCAAGGCGCGGGCTTTCAGGGGGGCACAGGTATCTTCCGCCTGCTGCCGGACGGCACCAATGAACGCGGCCTAGCCGTTGCTGCAATTCAAAACAACGAGGTCGTGATCATTGACCCAGCCCCTGCCAGCTTCTCCGGCGCAGGCCTCTGAGGCCAGACAAGCTTTTGTCCAATACGCCGCTCCGCGCGGCGAGTTGCTGACCGACCCGGACAAGATCATTGATCAATCCGTAGTTCTGGCGCGAATCGACGCTTTGACGAGAGGCAGCGATGCGCCGTCCGGGCTACGTCCGCAGGTGACCGATATCCTGCGCGATGCAATGGCTGCGGGGCGTCAAGCCATTGCTGATGGGTTCGCGGATAACCCGTTTGATGCGCGGCGCATGACGCGATCCTATACCTATTTGACCGATGTGATCATGATCGCTGCTCTTGCCGCAGCTCGGCACATTGCAGCCTCTCCGACATCAGACGCCACGCCGCTGGCTTTGATTGCGGTAGGTGGGTATGGGCGCGGGGAAATGGCTCCGGCTTCAGATGTGGATCTGCTGTTTCTAACCTCGGGCCGGATGCCCGCCGACACCGAAGCCGTGATTGAGGCAATGCTGTATATTTTGTGGGATTTGCGGCTAAAAGTCGGTCACGCAAGCCGCACGATCAAGGATTGCATCAAGTTGGGCGGCGAAGATTTCACCATCCGCACCTCGCTTTTGGAACATCGCCTGATCACCGGTCCGCGTGACTTGAGCGACGAGTTGGCAACAAGGCTGCGCAACGACCTGTTCGCCAATACTGCGCGAGAATTTGTCGAAGCCAAACTGACCGAGCGTGAACGTCGCCATGAACGGCAAGGCGCCCGATATATGGTCGAGCCGAATGTCAAAGAAGGCAAAGGCGGGCTGCGGGATCTGCAATCGCTTTACTGGATTGCCAAATATACGCAGGACGTCACAGACATAGAAGATCTGGTCGCCAAGGACGTATTCAGCCCCGAAGAACTCAAGCTATTTGTGCGGGCAGAAGACTTTTTGTGGGCTGTGCGCGGGCATTTGCATCTGATCACTGGCCGCCCCACCGAAAAGTTGAGCTTTGATCTGCAAGTCGAAGTTGCAGATCGCATGGGCTATCAGGACAAAGGTGGACGGCGCGCGGTTGAGGTGTTCATGCAGGATTACTTCCGCAATGCCACAGCAGTGGGCGATCTGACACGCATCCTTTTGTCCAAGCTAGAGGCTAGCACGCTGAAACCAGAGCCCTTGCTGGAACGCCTGTTCAAGCTCCGCCCGCAGGTGAAACCCGGCTATCAGGTCATCCACAATCGTCTAGCCATCGAAGACGAAGAGGCGTTTATTGCGGACAAGCTGAACCTGCTGCGCCTATTCGGCGAAGGCCTGCGCACAGGCATGTTGCTGCATCCCGATGCGATGCGCCTGGTCACGGCCAACCTGCACCTGATTGACGACGCCATGCGCCGCGACCCAGAGGCCAACCGTATCTTTCTGGATCTGCTTCTGGAACACGGCAACCCCGAACGCGCTCTGCGCCGGATGAACGAATTGGGGCTTCTATCGGCATTCATCCCGGATTTTGAACCGATCGTGGCAATGATGCAGTTCAACATGTATCACAGCTACACGGTGGATGAGCATATCATCCAATGCATTAGCCAGTTGGCAATGATCGAGAAAGAAGAACTGACCGATGATTTGCCAGTCAGCTCGGAAATCCTCCAAAGCGGATTGAACCGTCGCGTTCTTTATGTCGCGATGCTGCTACATGATATTGGCAAGGGGCGCGAGATGGATCATTCGATCCTTGGCGCGCAGATTGCNCGACGCCTGGCGCCACGTCTTGGTCTAAACAAAGAGGAGAGCGAAACCGTCGAATGGCTGGTGCGCTATCACCTTCTGATGTCGGACATGGCCCAGAAGCGCGACATCGCCGACCCGCGCACCGTTCGCGATTTCGCAAAGGCCGTCAAAACCGTGAAACGGCTTGATCTGCTGCTGGTTCTGACCACCTGCGACATTCGTGGTGTCGGGCCGGATACCTGGAATAACTGGAAGGCCGCTCTGCTGCGGGCGCTCTATCGCCAGACGCGTCGCGCTTTGGATGGCGGCATGGAAGCTTTGACCCGCGAAAACCGGGGGGAGGAGGCCAAAAAGGCGCTGGCCGCTGCTCTTCCAGATTGGTCCGAAGACGAAATGTCTAGGGAATTGGATCGTCACTACGATCCTTATTGGCAAGGCTTGCATGTCACCGCGCATGAGGATTTTGCGCGACTGCTGCATGACCTTCAGCTCTCAGGCGATGAAAGTCGGATTGAAATTAAGCTTTTCCCGGATGATGACCGGGACGCAACCCGCGCATGCTGTGTCATGGCAGACCATCCCGGCATATTTGCCCGTTTGGCCGGCGCCTTGGCCTTGGTGGGGGCGAATGTCGTGGATGCGCGCAGCTACACGACCAAAGATGGCTATGTCACGGATGCATTCTGGATTCAGGATGCCGAAGGCCGCCCTTATGAGGCCGCGCGGCTGCCGCGTCTGACGCAGATGATCCAGAAAACGCTGAAAGGTGAAGTTGTCGCCCGCGAGGCGCTGAAATCGCGCGACAAGATCAAGAAACGCGAAAAAGCATTTCGAGTGCCCACCACTATCACCTTCGACAATGACGGATCAGAAATTTACACGATCATCGAGGTCGACACGCGCGACCGGCCTGGTTTGCTTTACGATCTGACGCGGGCGCTGACTGCTGCCAATGTCTATATCGCCAACGCGGTGATCGCGACCTATGGCGAGCAGGCCGTTGATAGTTTTTACGTCAAGGACATGTTTGGGCTGAAATACTATTCGCAAAGCAAACAGAAAACGCTGGAGGCCAAGCTCCGCCGCGCCATTGAAGAGGGCGCTGAGCGCGCGGATACATGAGACAAATCCGCCTCGTGTCCGGCTTTTTCACGGTCGGCGGCTGGACCCTGCTGAGCCGTGTTCTGGGCTTCGTGCGCGATGTTATGATTCTGGCCTGGCTGGGCACAGGACCAGTTTATGAGGCCTTCGTGGTGGCCTTTCGCCTGCCGAATATGTTCCGCCGCTTCTTTGCCGAAGGCGCGTTCAATATGGCGTTTGTGCCGATGTTCTCAAAGCGGCTGGAACAGGATGATCATGCTCGCGCCTTCGCAGAAGAGGCGCTGGCAGGGTTGGCCACGGTCCTGATCGCGCTGACGCTTGTGGCGCAGCTGGCCATGCCATGGCTGATCTGGGGCATCGCGTCGGGCTTTGCCAGGCAGGAACAGTTCGATCTGTCGGTCGAATTTGGCCGCATCGCCTTTCCCTATATCCTTTTCATCTCCCTCGCTGCGCTCCTGTCGGGCGTGCTGAACGCGATGGGCCGGTTTGCGGCGGCGGCGGCTGCACCTGTTTTGTTGAACGTATTGTTGGTGGGCGCCATGGCCGTGGCGGCGTGGACCGGCGCAGATATAGCGCGCGCCTTGATCTGGATGATTCCGGTGGCGGGTGTCGCTCAGCTGGCTTTGGTTTGGGTCGCCGCGTCCCGCGCTGGGATGGCGTTGCGTTTGCGTCGCCCGCGGTGGTCGCCCGAAATGCGCAATCTCGTTCGCGTGGCCATCCCGGCCGCGCTGGCAGGGGGGGTGGTGCAGGTCAACCTGTTGGTCGGACAACAAGTGGCCAGCTATTTCGACCGCGCTGTAGGTTGGCTTTATGCGGCGGACCGGCTGTATCAACTGCCTTTGGGTGTGGTCGGCATCGCCATAGGCGTGGTGCTGCTGCCGGACCTATCGCGCAAGCTGGCGGCGGGTGACGAGACTGGTGGCCGCGTGGCGCTGAGCCGTGCGGGCGAGTTGGCGTTGGCCCTGACGATCCCGGCTTCGGTCGCGTTGATGGTGATCCCATTGCCCTTGGTCTCGGTCCTATTTGAACGCGGCGCTACAACTGCGGCGGACAGTGCAGCCATTGCCTTGGCCGTGGCGATATATGGGGCTGGCTTGCCTGCCTTTGTGCTGCAAAAGGTGCTGCAACCGGTTTACTTCGCCCGCGAGGACACCAAGACACCCTTTCGTTTCGCCGTGAACGCAATGGTCTTGAATGCTTTGGTCGCGATTGGTTTGGCTCCATTGATCGGCTGGATTGCCCCGGCTATTGCCACCACATTGGCCGGGTGGGCGATGGTGTGGCAATTGGCCCGAGGGACACGGCGTTTTGGCGATGTGGCGAGGTTCGACCCGCGATTCTACCAAAGGCTGGGCCGCATATTGCTGGCCTCTGCTTTGATGGGCGCCGCGACCTGGGGCGTGGCCCAGCTGTTGGAACCCTGGCTCTTTGCAGCAACGATCCGGTATCTGGCGTTGATGCTCCTTGTTGGATTCGGTGCAACCATTTTCTTTGTGCTGTCGCATGTGACCGGCGCTTTGACCGTGGCCGAGGTCAAAGCGATGCTAAAGCGCGGAACCTGACCTTTTGCGTAATGCGGGGTTTACCCCGCCGGCCCGTCAACACAGAGGCGGGGCAAACCCCGCCTTACGCGGCATCCCACGCTTTGCGTCACTCGCGGTCGCGCATCTTTTCAAGCAGTTTGGTCCAACCGCCTGGCGACAGCACAAAGGACAGGAGAAACCCGGTCGCAAACCCTGACAGATCCGCAATCCAATCGGGCGCTCCGCCAAACAGCAAACCGAATAGCAATTGCAACCCCATCAGCACAGCGATCAGGGAGAAGGCACGGCTTTGATTGGCGCCAACAGTGCTGAGCGACAGCCATAAAATGTAAGTGAACCCACCGATCAGACCATAGACCGCCGGAAATCCGCCGATCAGCACGGGACCATCAGGAGCAAGCAGGCCATAGGCCAGAGCTCCGACACAAGCCGACGCGAAGAAAATTGTCAGCATCGCCAGCCCACCGAAGACCTCGGCCACCATCTTGCCCATCGCAAGCAGAAAGACCCCGACAAACAGCGCATGGGTAAACCCAGCATGGATGAAGACATAAGAAAAGACGCGTATCACATTCTCGCTTTGCCAACGCCCCGTATCGATCATGAAGTTGAGAATTTCAGGCGAAAACGCAAAGCGCTGGATCGCGTCCAGCCGCCAGCCAATCGCCCCGGGACCGCCAATGATCCCGCGCGCGCCGAGGTAAAACACCACCTCAATTCCCAACAGCACCAAAAACAGCGCGGCCACCACCGGCGGCAGCGGATTGACCATCTGCTCAGGTGGTTCGTGATGATCGGGCTGCTGCATTCCGGGCCTCCTGTTGACCTGCTTGGTTTGCATGGGTAAGCGAGCGCGACCGCTTTGACCAGCCGCAGAGATGCAAGATGACCGAGACCACCTTTACACCGCGTGTATTTTCCGGAATCCAGCCTTCGGGCGGGCTAACGCTGGGCAACTACCTCGGCGCGATCAAACGCTTTGTGGATATGCAAGGCGCGGACTATCAGACGATCTATTGCATGGTCGATCTGCACGCGATCACGGTGTGGCAGGATCCAGAAGCCCTGCGCCGCAGCACACGAGAGCTTTGCGCAGGCTTTATCGCCTCTGGCATCGATCCGGATCAATCGATCCTGATCAATCAAAGCCAAGTGCCTGAACATGCGCAGTTGGGGTGGGTGTTCAATTGCGTCGCGCGCATGGGCTGGATGCAACGCATGACTCAGTTCAAAGACAAGGCCGGAAAGAATGCTCAGAATGCGTCGCTTGGGCTCTTTGCCTATCCGTCGCTCATGGCGGCAGATATTTTGATCTATCATGCGACCCATGTCCCAGTGGGAGAGGATCAGAAGCAGCATTTGGAACTGACCCGTGATATCGCCGCGAAATTCAACCATGATTACGGCGTTGACTTCTTCCCGATCACCGAGCCGGTGATCGAAGGCGCAGCGACGCGGGTGATGTCGCTGCGCGACGGGTCCAAGAAGATGTCCAAGTCTGACCCATCAGATGCCTCGCGCCTCAACATGACGGATGATGCAGACACGATCGCCAAGAAGATTCGCAAAGCCAAAACCGACCCTGAACCGCTACCATCTGAGATGGCAGGTCTTGAGGACCGGCCCGAAGCACGCAATCTAGTCAACATATTCGCCGCCCTGAATGATCAAAGCCCTGATGCCGTTTTGGCCGAGATGGGGGGCAAGCAGTTTTCCGAGTTCAAACCTTTGCTGGCTGAATTGGCGGTCGAGAAACTGTCACCGATTTCTTCGGAAATGGCGCGCCTGATGCAGCATACCGACGAGATTGACCGCATTCTGTCACATGGGGCTGAGCAGGCCCGGGCGATCACCGCACCGATCCTTGCCAAGACGTATGAGATCATTGGGATGGTTGGTCCCAAAGTCATCTGACATGCGCGAAAGCGGAGATGTCGGACCGGGGCCCCGCCCCGGACCCCGTGGTATTTTCAAAGAGAAGAAAGACGGGCCGTGCTTGCGTGAGGGGGCGGCTTGGGCCATTCTGCTGTCTCTCGGGCGGAGGGCGTGAGTGATGCGGAAATTCCTTGTTGTGCTGGACGACAGTCGCGAATGTCTGAACGCGATGCGCTTTGCGGCGATGCGCGCGTCAAACACCGGGGGCGGGGTGGAAATCCTGTCGATCATTCCGCCGGAGGAGTTCAATCACTGGA
>JABSSB010000075.1 GCA_013214715.1 Paracoccaceae bacterium
GGCAAGTCGCTCCGCTTCTGTCATGGCTGCGAAATAAAAGTGATTTCAGGACCAGCCAGATCATGTCTGACCCGGTGTTCCAGCGTTACGCAGTTTACTACACGCCGCCTGCCGGGGGCTGGGCGGATTGGGCGACGTCCTGGTTGGGATGGGACCTGGTCCGGGGCGCGACCTTGCCACATCCTAAAGCCGGTTTTGATGTTCGCGCCGTCACGACCACCCCGCGTAGATACGGGCTGCATGCCACCATCAAGCCACCATTCCGACTGGCGCAGGGCATGGAACGTGCCGGGCTGGAGGCCGCCTGTGTCGCATTTGCACAAAGCGCTGCGCCCGTGAGGCTTGACGGGCTGGAGGTTGCGCGGCTGGGCCGTTTTCTGGCCTTGCGCCCGCTTGGAGATGACACTGCTCTGTCTGCGCTGGCAGCGGCGACGGTGGAAGCTTTGGATGCCTTTCGCGCGCCGGCATCAGAGGCCGAACTCAGGCGGCGCCGGTCCGCCCGTCTGAGCCCGGCACAGGATGCGAACCTGACCCGCTGGGGCTATCCCTATGTGATGGGCGAGTTCCGGTTTCACATCACGTTGACCGGGCGGTTGGAAACGGCGCTGCTGGATCAGGTGCTGGACCATTTAGGCACCCACCTGACCCCGTTATTGCCAAACCCGTTCGACATCGCCGAATTGGCCTTGGTTGGTGAGGATGAGGCTGAGCAGTTCCACCTGATCCGCCGCTATCGGCTTGGCGCTTCAACGGATGCCTGATGGTCGAGGTCCGGACCAATCGCGATCATCAGACGCAGGCACCGGATTGAGATGCCAGTCTCTGGCTTGGTGTGTTAAGATGACAAACGTGGGGTTCCCGCCCGGATTGAGATATACTTACTGAGTTTAAGAGGTTGAGATGGATTTTTGGATCATTCTGCTGTCTGCCATAGGCCTGGTGGCCGCGTTTCGGCTGTTTCGAAATATCCGGCGCAAAACATCGCTGCGTCAGTTGGAAGACGGCCGATACTCATGGCGTGAATGGCATGGGGGTCGCCGTGTGTCGGATATTCATCCCAATGCTCATTTCGGCGCCTGGACAGGTGGTGCCTGGGCCGGCGGAGCCTGGGGTTCAGGGCAGTTTGACCAGAACACCGATGTCGGCGGGCTGAACGATGGCGGCGGCGGAGATGGCGGCCTGTAGCGCCCGGTTGCCGCGCTGCGTCAAAACCGATAGGCAGCGCCAAACCAACAAAACGCGCTGGAGCCTGCCCCATGTCCTTTGACCGGTCCATCAAGATCGCCCCGTCGATCCTTGCCGCTGATTTCGCCAATTTCGGCGCAGAATGCGCCGCCGCTGAGGCGCAGGGCGCAGATTGGATTCATGTTGATGTGATGGATGGGCATTTCGTGCCCAACATCACCTTTGGCCCGGCCATGTGCGCGGCGATCCGTCCGCATATCAAAGGCGTGATGGATGTGCATCTGATGATTGCGCCAGTCGACCCTTATATCGATGCCTTTGCGCAGGCCGGAGCGGACGTGATCACCGCCCATGTCGAAGCCGGGCCTCATATCCATCGCACGCTGCAGGCCATTCGGGGCGCAGGGGCCAAAGCGGGCGTCGCGCTGAACCCCGGCACGCCCGCGCAGGCGGTAGCCACGCTGTTGGATGATATCGACCTGATCTGCGTAATGACGGTGAATCCCGGCTTTGGCGGGCAGAAATTCATCGATATGGGCCAAAAGATCCGCGCCCTGCGCAGCATGATCGGCGACCGGCCTGTGCATATCGAAATCGATGGCGGCGTGGACCCGACCACAGCGCCTTTAGTCGCCGCAGCGGGCGCGGATGTGCTGGTCGCAGGCTCAGCGGTGTTCCGGGGCGGATCGGTGAATGATCCCGCGCCCTATGGCGACAACATCCGGGCCATTCGCGCCGCGGCTGAGAGCGCGTTGGGCTGACGCAGCCCACGGCGCCTCAGGCAGGTTGTGTCAGGCATCGTTGACGGCTTTGGCCCAGATCAGGGCGACTTCGCATATATTTCCGGGTAGATGTTTTTGACCCGTGGTGATGGCAATGCCGTCTTGTAAATCGTCAAACCACTGGCGTTCAGGTGCTGGTCCGCCTTCTGTGCCTTTTTGCCGATCATAACAATTGTCGTAAGCTCGGGCAGGCGGGCCATCAGGGCCCTGGCGCTCTCTGCGCCGGAGTGGCGCTCAGCCGTTGTGACCTTGCGCGTGCCGTTCCAGCCGGGAATGGCGTTCCACAGCAAGGTCAGTCACCGATCCAGACCAGCCTGTTGCAGGAAGCGGAACGTCGCTTCCGCTGTCGGATCATCATTATCGCGGCTGATAAAACTTGAGCCCAAAGCCATGGGGCCGGGCTTTTCGAACAGGAACAACACCTGGGCGTTGATCCCACCACCGAGCAGATCAAACTGGGCCATATCGGTTTTCTGTGTTGCGCCAAGCTGCTTAGCAAAGACCGATAATGGGGCGATATGCGCCAGGTTCAGCATGACCCGCCGGGCGTCACGGTTGCTGGCCAGCACCAGCGATCTGGGCTGGTCCGGCTGCGGGAGGCCAGAGATACTGGTGGCTTAGGCTTTCAACCCTTTGCCAAGCACGTCGTCTTCGGCGTCATTGGCGGAATACCCCATCGCCTCTAGCCCCGCCTCGAGATTGTCGGAAAGGTGCGGCGTGCCGATCAGGTAATCAGCTGTCGGGGTCGACGCTTCGCTGGCGGCGGTGGCGATGGCCTCATCGAGATCTTCGACCTCGAACACGCCGCGTCCGACCCACATCAGCGCAACCAATTCGGTCTGGGCGTCCTCGTTCATCCCGTCGATAAAGGCGCGCAACTCGGGTTCAGCGCGCTCCAATTCTCGGGCCATCAGCACGACCTGCGCGACCTGAGTGGATGTCAGCTCTTTCATGGGTCTGTCCTCTTTGGTCATATTCGATCCAAAGAGACTGCCATGCCCGGTGCAGCTGCGATTTGATCTTACGCAAAGAGCCGGTAGTAAAGCCAATCAGGCATGAACTGGCTAAGCCGGAAGACCAGTGAGAAGCCATAGGGGAAGCTGATCTTGAAGCGGTTGGATTTCATGTGGCGCAGCATGATGTCGGCGGCGGCGTCCGGCTCCATGATGAAGGGCATGGTGAAATCGTTCTTGTCGGTTAGGCGGGTGCGGATGAAGCCGGGATTGGCCAGTTGCACGTCGATCCCGCTGCCTTTGAGATCGGCATACATGCTTTCCGCCAACACCATCGTGCCCGCTTTCGACGCTGCATAGCCAATTGCGCCGGGCAAGCCGCGGAAGCCCGACAGCGACCCGGTGATCACCACATGGCCCGACCCGCGCGCGGCAAAGCCCGGCATGACCTGCCCCAAAGCACGCAGGAACCCCGTGAAATTGATATCGGCCATGCGGGTGGCCTGATCGGCATCCCAATCCTGTGCCTTCATCGGCCAATAAACCCCGGCCAGCAGGACCACGCCATCCACATCCCCCAGTTTGGCTCCGGCGGTCGCCACGCTGGCATCATCCCCGATATCGACGGGCAGAATCTGATGGGTGCCGGGCAGATCGGCGGCCAAGGCGGCCAGCCGTTCTTCCGACCGCGCGGACAGGATCAGTTCGGCCCCGTCTGCGGCCAGCTTGGAGGCCAAAGCCGCACCCAAACCTTCACTGGCCCCAACGAGCCAGTATCGCTTGCCTTTGAAATCGCGCATGGCTCAGGCGACGTCCTGTGTCACTTGGGGCGCTCCGGCATCGGACATTTCTGCTGGCATGGGCCGCATCGTTGCGACCAGCTCAGCGACCTTGATGCCGAATTTGCGAAACTGACTGCGGTTCATGATGGTGCCGTTTTCGGTCAGATACATCCAGTCGGTGACCGACAGCACATGGCCGCCGCTGCTTTCCGGCAGGCGAATGCGGTATTTCAGCAAAACGGCTGATCCGACCTGCCAGCCATATCCAGTGCCCACCACATCCGGTGCGGTGGCGGTAATCGAGCCGCCCTCGTGCAGTTGCAAATGCCACTCACGGTTCTGATGTGTGGCGCCATCATAGATGAATTTCTCGGCCAGATGCCCGCGATTGCCGGACCAGTCGCCATCAAACTCCGCCACAAACCGTGACGAAACGCGCCCGGTCGGGCCATAGATCACGCCTTCGCATTGGATCGAGCCGGACAGGTGCTGGCGTATGTCGATATCGGGACCTAGGCCCGCATAGTCTTCGGGGCGCTGCGCCGAAAAGGACAGCTTGCGCTGGATCAGCACGGCCGAGAAGACCGTCAGCCCCACGCCGACAAGCATCGCTATGATAAAGTCCATCGCTCAGATCTCCTTCAGATCCGTTCGGGCCAAAACCGCAATTGCAACGAGTTTCAGCGAACAAGGTAGCCCGGCATAGGCGAGGCCAAGTGCGACCAATGCGCCCTCGGGGGAACCGCCTTCGGGACGGAAGCCAAACCATTGCAGACCGGGCAATAAAAGCACGGCAGCAAAAGCCAGGGACAGCTTGGACAAAAATGACCAAAGCCCAAAGCCCGCACCCGCCGGGGCCGAAATGCGCGCCACGCGCGCAGCAAACAAAGCGGGCAGCAATGTCATGTCCGCGCCGAGTGCCGCACCCGAGGCCAGACAGATCGCAGCAAAGGCTGCCACATCGCCCGCGCCCAGTGTCAGCGCAAAGCCAAAGGCCAGAACCGACAAGGCCATGCCCGCCAAAAGCGTGGCCCGCGTGCCAAATCGCTCAGCCGCCTTGCCCCAGATCGGCGCGGCAACAGCGGCGGCCATGAAGAACAGCAAAAGAAGTGGCCCTTCCCAGCCTGGCGCGTCCAGACGTGCTTCGACGAAGAACAGGAACAAGGTCGAACTGACGGCCACGGGCGCGGCGTTCAAAAAGGCCACGATCAAGAGCCGCCGCGCCACGCGGTCGCTCAGCACAACCCAAACACCATCATTGGGCCGCAGGCTGCCGACCCATTCGCTGGCCATCGCGCGCCAGGCCAGAAGGCCCAGAATGGCAAATCCGGCAGCAAAGCCCGCAAAGGGCGCATCCATCACCCGCCCCAGGACCACCGGCGCGATGGAGGCCACACAAATCCCAAGCAAAGCGCCGGTTTCGCGCCAGCGCGCCAGTTGTAGATGGCCCTGCTCGCCTAGAAAATCGGCCTTTGTCACGCCTTGGGCGTAGAAACAGATCGTTAGGAAACTGAAGCTGGAAAATACAATCGCCAGCATCGCGGCAAACCAGATCAGCGGATTGCCCGGCGGCTCCGCCGTGAAAAGCCCAACCATCCCAGCGCAAAGCGCGGCCACGGCCACGCTGACCGCCACGGCGCGCCATTGGCGCAGCCGGTCGGCCAACCAGCCCAGCAGAGGATCTTGCACCACATCGATCAGCCGCAGTCCAAACAGAACCGCTCCCATCGCCGCGAGGCTGACGCCATAGGTATCGACATAGAATTTCGGCGCATGGATATACAGCGGCAGCCCCGCTGCCGACAGCAGCGCGGCAAAGACCGCATAGGCCCCCAATCGGGGCCGCGCGATATCCGCTTGCGCCATGCTCACCGCGATGACACCTCCTCGCTGGGCGGGGTCGGGCGGACCTTGTAGGTCACGCCTTTCCACCACAGTTTCAGTGCCTGCCAATGGATCAGCCCCAATACCCGACGCGAGCCGAGCGGACGGCGCAGCATCGCGCCGAGAATGCCCATATTGCTGAGCGGCACGCGCGATCCACACAACGTGGCGATCAGACCGCCATTGCCTTGGGTGTAGTCGATCCAGATGCCGATGCGGTCCGCGCCGATATCAAAGCGGAACTCATACCCGCCATCAACCGGTTGGAAGGGCGAGACATAGAAAATCTTATCCGCGCCAAAACGGTCTTCGCGCGTTATCGGGGACAGGTCCGGGTGATGGCAGAGATAGGAATGCCGTTCGCCAAAGGTATTCGTGACCTCGCTGATCACGGCCATCAAATTGTCTTTAGCATCACGACACAGCCAGAAGCTGACCGGATTGAACACATGGCCCAAAACGCTGGGCTGGGCGAGCAATTCGATCCGTGCCGGTTGCGGCAGGTTGCGGGCGGCCATGATTTCGCGCACCCAGGCGGCCCCGGTGCCATCCCCCGGCGTGCCACCGTGGTTGCGATCATGCAGGGCGGTCAGATTGGCGCGGTTGCGCGAAAACAGCGCCGGGCCACGGGCCGGAGCCTCGGCGTCCAGCAGCACATAATCCACCCCATAGCGGAAGCCGTTTTTCACCGCGCCTTTGCGGCCATGCCATGTTTGGCCTCGGATGTGGTCGACACCGCTCATTCCGCGGCGACCTTTGCAGCCGCGATACGCTTGATCGCGTCCACGACATCCAGGGCCGAGGATAGCCCGTCTTCGTGGAAGCCATTTTTCATCCAGGCGCCGCAGAACCAGGTATTGTTGGCTCCATTCCACTCGGCCACGCGAGCCTGCGCCTTGAAAGCTTCGGCGTTATAAACGGGGTGGCGCAGCGAGACCTGATCATAGATCAGCTCTTCCCGGATCGGGCGGCGCGAATTGAGCGTGACGAAATGCGGATCCGATTGTGGGATCGGCTGCAGCGCGTTCATCCAATAGCTCAGATCAATCACGTCCGACGACATGTCCGACGGCTCGGTATAGGTCCAGGACGACCAGACCTTGCGATTTGCAGGCATCAGGCTTTCATCACAATGCAGCACGATATCATTGGGCTGATAGGCAATGGCCCCCAGATCGCGGCGTTCATCGCCGGTGGCATCTTCCAGCATCTTCAGGCTGTCATCGGAATGGGTGGCAAAGATGACCTCATCAAACAGCTCAGGCTCTACCCCCCAGGCACGGACAGTTACACCCGCCGGGTGACGCGAGACCGATTTGATCGGCGTTCCAAGCCGCAGCGCCACGCCATCGGCGCGCAGCCGGGTTTCCAGACGCGAGACATATTCGACCGACCCGCCCTGCACCGTGTGCCACTGATGCTGGCCGGTATGGTGCAGCAGATGGTGATTTGCGAAAAAGCGGATCAACGCATCGGCCGGGAAGTCGAGGATCTTTTCCTTCGGCGTCGACCAGATCGCACCGGAAAACGGCGTCAGGTAATAGTCGCGGAAATAACTGCCCAGCCCCAAGGTCGCGATCAGGTCGCGCACGGTCATGCCGGGGCGCACGGTGTTTTGCGCATGTTTGTTAAAACGGAAGATGTCCCGCACCATGGCCAAAAACTTCGGGTTCACCAGGTTGCTGCGCTGCGCAAAGAGCGAATCCAGATCGTTCAGCGCATAATCCAGCCAGCCGTCGCGGACCGAGACGCCAAAGCTCATTTGGCTTTTGGCGGTGGGCACATCAAGCTCTTGGAACAATTCTACAAGGTTGGGGTAATTCACATGGTTGAACACGATGAACCCGGTGTCGACGGGCTGATCGCCGCGCTTGCCCGCCATGACCGTGCGGGCATGACCGCCCAGACGTTTTTCAGATTCGAACAGCGTCACGCGATGCGTGCCAGACAGCGCAAAGGCCGCGCCCATGCCTGAGATACCAGCCCCGATCACAGCGATTTTGCGGGGCGGTGTGGAAAGGTGGTCAAAGGACATGGATATAGGGTCTTTCGTCTAATGTCGGGTCTTGGTCGTTCTGCACGGGACCGCGCCCCGCTGTGTCATAAGATGCTACGCAGCAAATCCAGACCCGGATGCAAAAGGAAAAAACTTTTTTCTCAGGTGATCCAAACGCAACAGACAAGCGTAACGGTTTTATGTTGATGCCGGTTGATCATCCTGTCCCGGACCGCGTAGACCGGGGGCNGAAGAAGNTNAGTACCGATACGGTGCAGGCAGAACGGATGGCAGGATCAAAGCCGGTGGCAGCGAACGGCAACTGCAAAGACGAGACTTGGGTCATGCATGTGATCCGCATCCGCGATCATCAGGATCAGGCGGCATTCGCCGACCTGTTCCAACATTTTGCGCCCCGCGTGAAAGCCTTTCTGATGAAGTCAGGGGCCGATGCGGCGACCGCTGAAGAATGCGCGCAGGACGTGATGGCCACGCTCTGGCGCAAGGCGCACCTGTTTGATCCGGCGCGGGCGTCGGTGGCGACGTGGATTTTCACGATCGCGCGGAACCGTCGGATTGATCTGCTGCGCAAGTCTCGCCGCCCCGAACCCGAGGATCTGACCTGGGGCCCCGAGGCGGAGCCCGATCAGGAGGATGTGCTGGCCCTGCAACAGGACAGCGCCCGCCTGAAAGCGGCGATTGCGGAACTGCCAGAAAATCAGAGGCTCCTGATCGAGCGCGCGTATTTCGGCGATTTGTCGCACTCCGAAATCGCAGCCGAGACTGGACTCCCGCTGGGAACCATTAAATCAAGGATAAGGCTGGCGCTGGAACGACTGCGCCACGCAATGAGGTAAAGACGGCAATGTCTGAGGAAATTCAACACCACATCAGCGATGATATCCTGATGGCCTATTCCGCCGGCGTGCTTCCAGAAGCGTTCTCGCTGATGGTGGCAACGCACGTATCCATGTGTGATGTGTGTCGGGCCAAGCTTGAAAGCTATGATGCGCTGGGCGGCGCGGTTCTTGACGTTCCATCGGATGCCGTCGCCATGAGCGATGACAGTCTGGCCGCCACGCTGGCGATGATCAATGGCGCGGCGCCCGAACCGAAGCCTGTGCCGCACAGGTCCGGCGTATTCCCGCGCCCACTTCAGGATTATCTTGGTGGCGATCTGGATGCGGTGAAATGGCGTCCGGTTGGCATGGGCGTGAAACAGGCCATCCTGCCAACCGAGAAAGGTGCCGCTTCGGCCCGCTTGCTGTTCATCCCGGCGGGTGCAGCTGTGCCGGACCACGGGCATAACGGGCTGGAAATGACGATGGTCTTGAAAGGCGCGTTCTCGGATGGGGACGAACGCTTTGCCCGT
Source organism: Paracoccaceae bacterium (assembly GCA_013214715.1). Classification (GTDB taxonomy): domain Bacteria; phylum Pseudomonadota; class Alphaproteobacteria; order Rhodobacterales; family Rhodobacteraceae; genus JABSSB01. Next base: position 8,955 of record JABSSB010000075.1, read on the forward strand.
GGCGATGTCGAGATCGCGACCGAAGACCACCAGCACATGCCGGTGGCCGATATTTCGGAAGATTGCATCTGCCTCGCAGTTACCGATGCGCGGTTGAAGTTCAACAGCCTGCTGCCAAAACTGGCGCAGCCTTTCCTGCGGATCTGACGCGATCAGCGCATATGAAGTAAAAACATGTCTCAATACCCCAGATTGCATCAGAGTCTGGGGTGTTGTTGTTTGAGGGATAAGCACTGGCGTCTGGTAATTAGTTGTCTTCCGCGAGACAGAAGACAAAGTCTGTTATGCGGACAGAGCTGTCGTTCACCTGCGGATTGAGGCATACTTTGATTGTAGCAGGCCTAGGGATTTGAGACGGCAGTCCAATGGCTCACACGTCCGGTATTGGTGTTTGACGCTTCGCTTAGCGCAGTTCAGGCTGTTGCCGAGGAGCCCCTAGGCTCGCGCGCTTATTGGCTGTTGAACCCTGATTACTACAACGAGCAAAACCGCGCGAAAAAGGCGCATCTCGAGACCTGCATTTCTAAACTCGGTTTCGTCTCAAAAGCACTCATCAAGCCTGAAGGAGTTGCGAATTTTGTCGAGTTCAGGGTGACAAACGTCATAGATATTCCGATAACGGGGCTTGTTATGCAAGCAACCGGCACGATGGTGGAACGCTTAGACCTTGATGGCAGGACGCTTATCGAATTCGATGTTCTATTGCCCGGAGCCACTGCGATCTACGAGAGACGCGTCAGCGGCTTTCAAGACTATTTCCCAATTGAAACGGAACTCCATGTGGCCGTCTGGGATGTCCTTAACGAGCACGGTACTGAAGTGGTCGAGCACATAATGTGGTCGCATTGGCCGCTCGTCAGTTCGGAGGAAGAGTTCGCCTTGGCGAAAGATACTTTTTGCAACGTCAATCGAGGCTGATCCAATAAAAGCTCACGAAGCAGGGAGGTGGGCTCACATCCGACCTACGCAGCGAAGCCTTTACCGCCCGCTTTTGTGGAACATCGTCACTCTGCTGCGGGTGTCTGGGATATCAATTCAGGCGCGGTCAGGGGGCGGGTGTCTTCATCCACGGGCTGGGGCGCGTCGATGCTGGTCTGTTCTGACACCACCCCCAGCGCCTCGAATTTGCGGGCCGAACTGAGCACGCGGGTTTCGAGCGAGCCCACAGCGCGATTGTAACTTTCGACCGAGCGGTTCAGCGCGGTGCCAACCTTGGCCAGATGCCCGCCAAAGGTGCCCAGCCGGTCATAGAGGTCGCGGGCAAGTTTCTGCACCTCTACTGCGTTTTCGGCCATCTTCTCCTGCTGCCAGCCATAGGCAATCGCCTTGACCAGCGCCATCAGCGTCGTGGGCGTGACGATCAGAACCTTGTTGTCGAAGGCGTATTCGATCAGGCCGGGGTCCACTTCGGCGGCTGAGGCCACGAAGTTTTCGCCGGGGATGAACATCACCACGAAATCGGGGCTTTGCTCAAGCGCGCTTTGGTAGCTTTTGGAGGCCAGGATTTTCACATGATCGCGGATATGGCGGGCGTGTCGGGTCAGGTGGGCGGTCTGCTGGTCGGGGGTCTCGGATTCAAGCGCATCCAGATAGGCCTCCAGCGGGGTCTTGGCATCGACGACGATATTGCGCCCGCCGGGGATGCGCACCACCGCGTCGGGGCGTTTCGCGCCGGCATCAGTGTCAACGTGATGTTCCAGCGTGAAATCCACGTTTTCGGCCATCCCGGCCATTTCAAAGACCTGGCGCAGCTGCATCTCGCCCCAACGGCCGCGCGTTTTGGGTTGACGCAGGGCCTGCACCAGCTTGCGCGTTTCTCCTTCAAGAGAGATCTGCCCTTGCGCCAGATGCTGCACCTGCGCCTTGATCAGCCCGTAGGCTTCGTTGCGGGCCTTTTCGATATCGCTGATCTTCTGATCAAAAGCGCCCAGCCGTTCGCCCAAGGGTTTCACCATCGCCTCAATCGCCTGCTGGCGTTTGGCGAGATCTTCCTGCGATTGCGTGGCATGGGTTTTGAACCGTTCCGAGACCTGCGTCAGAAAGGTTTCGGAATTGCGGGTCAGAACCTGCCCAGCCAGCGCGGCAAAGCGGTCTTCCAATTCCTGCCGGGCCAGCGTCAGTTCTTCCTGCCGGGCACGTTGCTGGGCCTGCGCACTGTCAAGTTGCGCTTGCAACATGATGCGGCCTTCGTGTTCGGCATCACGATCACGGCGCAGGGCGCTGATCTCCGTCTCAAGCTGCGGCAGACGCTCAGAATGGGCCTGCGCAGCGGCCAGATCAGCGCGTTGGCGGGCGGCGATCTCCTGCAACGCCCGTATGGCCACCTTGCGACGGCGCAGGCCCACCAATGCAATCAGCAGCAAAAACGCCAGCAAACCGGCCAGCCCCAGCGCGCCGGTCAGCCATGTTTCAAGCGGCAAGTCAGGCAACGGTGGCAAGTTGGGCATTGCGATCTCCAAACGGGCGCGTCACGCGCGGCCAAAGAGTTTTTCGATATCGGCGAGCTTGAGCTCGACATAGGTAGGGCGGCCGTGGTTGCACTGGCCGGAATGGGGCGTGGCCTCCATCTCGCGCAGAAGCGCGTTCATCTCTTCGGCGCGCATCCGGCGGCCTGAGCGGATCGAGCCATGGCAGGCCACGCGGCTGAGGATCGCTTCAATCCGGTCAGTCAGCGTCTGGCTGCGGCCCATATCCGACAACTCATCCAAAATGTCGCGCAGCATGGCCTCTGCATTGACCTCGCCCAGAATGGCGGGGGTTTCGCGCACGGCAACGGCGCCGCCGCCAAAAGCTTCGATGGTCAGGCCAAAGCGGCTCAGCTCATCTGCAACCTCCAGCAAGCGTTGGGCGTCCTGCTCGGATAATTCCACAATTTCGGGGATCAGCAGAGCCTGCGCGGCGACGCCGTTTTCGGCCATTTGGGCCTTCAGCTTTTCATAGACCAGACGTTCATGCGCGGCGTGCTGGTCGACGATGACCATCCCATCAGAGGTCTGGGCAATAATATAGTTCTCATGCACCTGCCCCCGCGCGGCGCCCAAAGGCAGATCATCCGGCGGCGTGTCGGGGATGTCGACGACGTGGCCCGACACTGACTCGGGCGCGATCTCGGCAAAGCCGGGCGTCTGCGTTGGCGCCTGGGCGGCGAAACTGGCTTGCCGCGCTCCAGCAGAGGGACGGTCCATCTGATAGACCCGAGGCGTCGTGGGAGTCTCAGGCCGAAACGCGCCCAGCGTCGCCTGCGCCACGGTAGTGGAGGCACGGTGCCCGGCTTCGGCCAGCGCGTGGCGCAGGGCCGAGATGATCAGCCCGCGCACCAATCCGGCATCGCGAAACCGCACTTCTGATTTCGCGGGATGCACGTTCACATCGACCAGTTGCGGAACGCAATCGATGAACAGCGCCGCCACCGGGTGACGGTCGCGGCTGAGAAAGTCGGAATAGGCCGCGCGCAGCGCCCCGATCAGCATCCGGTCGCGCACTGGGCGTCCGTTCACGAAAAGAAACTGCGCCACCGCCGCGCCGCGCGAATAGGTGGGCAGCGCAGCATAGCCGAACAGGCGGATGCCCTCTCGGGTGGCATCAACGCGGATGGCATTGGCGGTGAACTCGCGCCCCATGACCGTGCCAAGGCGGGCGCCCAGCGCGTCAAACAGCTCTCCCTGCGCAGGATCAGCCCGGAACAAAACCCGGCCCGCGCTGCCGCCTGATACATCGTTGAGAGTGAGACCCACGGACGGTTCGGCCATGGCGAGCCGTTTGATCACATCGCTGACAG
>JABSSB010000076.1 GCA_013214715.1 Paracoccaceae bacterium
GGTCGACGCCGGATTGCACGAGGCGTTCGATATTGGCCTTGGCGGCCGCGGTGACCACCGGGCCAAAATCGACGTCGTCGCCGGAGGTATAGGGTCCGACTTTCAGCGCCTCGATTCGCGGGACCAGCTTTTCGATCAGCTTGTCGGCGGTTTCGTCGCCCACGGGCACCGCGACCGAAATGGCCATGCAGCGTTCGCCGGCCGCGCCATAACCCGCGCCCACCAGCGCGTCGGCGGCCTGATCCATATCGGCATCGGGCATGATGATCATGTGGTTTTTTGCGCCGCCGAAACACTGCACGCGTTTGCCCTGCGCGCAGCCGGTGCCATAGATATATTCGGCAATCGGGGTCGAGCCGACAAAGCCGATCGACTGGACCACCGGATGATAGAGAAGGGCATCCACCGCTTCCTTGTCGCCATTGACGACCTGCAGAATGCCTTTTGGCAGCCCGGCCTCTTCCATCAGTTCGGCCAGCATCAGCGGGACCGAAGGATCACGCTCGGACGGTTTGAGGATGAAGGCATTGCCGCAGGCAATCGCGGGGGCGAACATCCACATCGGGATCATGGCCGGGAAGTTGAAGGGCGTGATGCCTGCCGTCACACCCAGCGGCTGTTTCATCGAATACATGTCGATGCCGGGGCCGGCGCTGTCGGTGAATTCCCCTTTCAGCATCTGCGGAGCACCGATGCAGTATTCCACCACTTCCAGCCCGCGCTGCACATCGCCTTTGGCGTCCGGCACGGTCTTGCCATGTTCGCGCGACAGCGCTTCGGCCAGCTTATCCATGTCGCGGTTCAGCAGGTCGACGAATTTCATCATCACCCGCGCGCGGCGCTGCGGATTGACCGCGCCCCAGGCCGGTTGCGCTGCGGCGGCGATCTCGACGGCCTTGGCAACCTCGGCCTCGCTGGCAAGCGGCACACGGGCCTGCACTTCGCCCGTGGCGGGGTTGTAGACATCGGCGAAGCGGCCGGATGTGCCGGCGATGTGGGCGCCGTCCATATAGTGGGTCAAATCTTGCATTGGGGCTTCTCCTCGCTGCGGTTGGGTGCAGGATAGCCTTGCGCGAATGCAGGGGAAACAGGCATATCACCAAAAAGGCTTTGCATTTCTGCAAAGGAGGTCGCATGGAGCCGCATTGGGATGATTTGAAAGTGTTTCTGGCCGTGGCGCGGGCGGAAAGCCTGTCGGGCGCAGGGCGCGAGCTGCGGATGGACCCGGCCACAGTGGGCCGCCGCATTGCGCGGCTTGAGGATGCGGCGGGCGCGGCGCTGTTCATAAAATCGCCGCAGGGCTATGCGCTTTCGGCGGCGGGGGAGCGGTTGGTGCAGCATGGCGAACAGGTCGAGCGGGCGATGCGGGCCGGCTTTGAGGCTCTGGTTGGGCCGTCGGATCAGCTGGAAGGTCCGATCCGTATCGGGGCGCCGGATGGCTGCGCAAATTTCCTGCTGCCGCAGGTCTGCGCCGCCATCGGGGCCGAGCATCCGGGGCTGGATATCCAGATCCTGTCGCAGCCGCGCGTGGTGAACCTGTCGCGGCGCGAGGCGGATATGGCAATTACTGTCAGCCCACCCACCGCCGGGCGTTTGCTGGTGCAGCGGATCAGTGATTACCGGTTGCACCTTGTCGGCAGTGCGGCAGCCCTGCGCGACGGCCCACCCATTCTGGGCCCCGAAGATCTGCGCGGACGGCGCATGATCGGCTATATCCCCGACATGATTTTCGATGCGGAACTGGATTACCTCAACGATCTGGGCGTGCAGCGTGTGGCCCTGGCATCGAATTCGGTCTCGGTCCAGCTGCGGCTGGTGGCCGAGGGCGCGGGGCTGGCCATTGCCCATGATTTCGCGCTGCCCTTTGCGCCGGGGCTGATCAAATTGCTGCCCGACAAGATCGCGCTGAGCCGCAGTTTTCACCTTGTCCGGCATGCGGATGACGCGCGCTCTCCGCGGTTGAGCCGCTTTGCCACGCGCTTGATTGCCGGGCTGCGGCGCGAAATTGCCCGGCTTGAACGCTTGACTTAACGCAGCGGAATGGCAACCCTTGACGGTATAACAGTGATGGAGAGGTTGATCATGCTTGTGCATCAGGTTCTTGCGGGCAAGGGGCTGACAGGGGTTGTGACCCTGCCCAGCGCGACAACTGTGGCCGAAGCTTCGCGGATTCTGACCGAGAAAAAGATCGGGACCGTGGTTGTCTCTGAAGATGGTGTGACAGCCGACGGCATCCTGTCTGAACGTGACATCGTGCGGGAATTGGCAAAAGGCGGATCTAGTTGTCTGGAGAAGACCATTGGCAATTACATGACCAAATCGCTTGTGACCTGTTCACCCGATGCCAATACCAAGGCCATCATGAGCCAGATGACCGAAGGCCGCTTTCGTCACATGCCGGTGTTGAAAGATGGTGAATTGGTCGGTTTGATTTCGCTGGGCGACGTGGTCAAGGCAGAATTGCAGCGCCTGTCGATGGAGAAAAATGCCCTTGAAGGCATGATCATGGGGCACTGACATTTCGCGGGCTTGATTTGCGCGCGCGGCTGGTGTTTGCCTGTCACGCAAACTGACGGCAGGAGGACAGCCCATGCGCATCGGGCTTTATCCGGGCACCTTTGACCCGATCACCTTGGGGCATATCGATATTATCCGTCGTGCGGCGGCTTTGGTGGATCGTCTGGTCATTGGCGTTGCGATCAACCGGGATAAGGGGCCGCTGTTTTCGCTGGAAGAACGCGTGGCCATGATCGAGGCCGAATGCCTGAGCCTGTCCGAGCAGACCGGCACAGAGATTGTGGCGCATCCATTTGAAAACCTGCTGATCGATTGCGCCCGAGATGTCGGCGCACAGATCATCGTGCGCGGGCTGCGCGCGGTGGCGGATTTTGAATATGAATTTCAGATGGTCGGGATGAACCGGGCTTTGGATGACGGGGTCGAAACCGTCTTCCTGATGGCCGAGGCGCGGCATCAGGCGATTGCTTCGAAACTGGTCAAGGAAATCGCGCGGCTGGACGGGGATGTCTCGAAATTCGTGACCCCGGCGGTGAAGCTGAAACTGACGGAAAAGCTGGGCTGAATGCAAACCGGACCCGAATGGGGCCGGATGTTGGACTTGGGCGGGACGCTCGGCTTACTGCTGCAAACGGCCCATCGCCACGGCCATATCGGCCATGCGCACCGAAAACCCCCATTCATTGTCATACCAGGCCAGCACGCGGACCATGCGGTCTTCGACAACGCGGGTTTGGTCCGGCGCGAAGATGGAGCTGTGTTCGGTCGTGTTGAAATCGATCGACACTTTGGATTCCGGATCATAGGCCAGAACGCGGCCCATCGGACCTTGGGCCGCATCGGCCATGATGGCATTGATTTCTTCGGCGGTCACGTCGCGCTTGGCCCGGAAGGTCAGATCCACAGCCGACACATTCGGCGTCGGCACGCGGATGGCGGAGCCATCAAGCTTGCCTTTGAGCTGCGGCAGCACTTCGCCCAAAGCTTTGGCCGCGCCGGTCGAGGTCGGGATCATCGCCATGGCAGCCGCGCGGGCGCGATAGAGATCGCTGTGGCGCCGGTCCAGCGTGGGCTGATCGCCGGTATAGGAATGGATTGTGGTCATGATCCCGCTTTCGATCCCCACGGTTTCATCCAGCACCTTGGCCAGCGGAGCGAGGCAGTTCGTTGTGCAGGAGCCATTGGACACGATCTTGTCCTGGGCGGTCATCTCTTCATCATTCACACCGAACACGACCGTTTTCTGCACATTCTTGGCTGGCGCGGAAATCAGTACCGATTTTGCGCCATGCTGCATGTGGATTTTAGCTTTTTCTCCATCATTGAACTTGCCGGTGCATTCCAGCACCACGTCGCAACCGGTCCAGTCCAATTCGGTGGGGTCATAGGTCGAAAACATCTCGATCTCGCCACGGCCCAGATCCAGCGTTTTGTCGCCGACGCGGATGTCGTTGGGAAAGCGGCCATGCACGCTGTCATATTTCATCAGATGTGCCGACGTCTCCAGCGGGCCGGTCGCATTGGCCTTGATCACGCGGATATCGTTGCGCCCGCTGGCCGCGATATGGGACAGGGTGCAGCGGCCGATCCGACCAAATCCATTGATGCCGACATTGATGGTCATGACATTTCTCCGGTGTCGTAAACTTGCGGCTGATATACGCGGATACTGCATGTGCAGAAAGGCCAAAAACCTTGTATTTAGAATATGGTAGCGAAAACATTCGCGTCGCACTTGACGGTTGCGCTAACGCTTGCGCCAACGGGACAGGCTGTTACTGTGTCTCAAACATTCCCGATATGAGGGGCCGGGTAAATGAGTGGATTGCTGGCATTGCTGGATGACGTGGCCGCGATTGTCAAAGTTGCGGCGGCCTCGGTTGATGATGTGGCCGCGCAGGCCGCGAAATCCGGCGCCAAGGCGGCGGGCGCGGTGATTGACGATGCCGCTGTGACGCCAAAATACGTCCAGGGCTTTGCGGCCGAGCGGGAATTGCCGATCATTTGGCGTATCGCAAAAGGGTCGATGCGCAACAAGCTGGTGTTTCTGCTTCCTGCCGCGCTGCTGCTGTCGGCCTTCGCGCCGTGGGCGATTGCGCCGCTTCTGATGTTGGGTGGGGCGTATTTGTGTTTTGAAGGGGCCGAAAAGCTCTGGCATTGGTGGCATCCGCATGACGATCATGCGGTGGCGCAGGCGCAGCCCACCGATTCCGCCCAACTTGAGGAAGAAAAGGCCAAAGGTGCGATCAAGACCGATTTCATCCTGTCGGCCGAAATCATGACCATTGCGCTGGCCGCGATCCCAGACAGTAATCTGGCCTTTACGGCAGCCACGCTCGCAGTGGTGGGGATCGGCATCACGCTGGCGGTTTATGGTGCGGTGGCGCTGATCGTGAAGGCGGATGATGCGGGGCTGTGGCTGGCGCAGAACGGACACCTGCCCGCCACGCGCAGCTTTGGCCGCTGGGTGGTGAGGGCGATGCCGGGATTCATGAAGCTTTTGACCGTCGTGGGCACGGCGGCGATGCTGTGGGTCGGAGGCTCGATTATCGTGCATGGGCTGGAGGAGATGGGCATCTCCATCCCCGGCCATCAGATTCACGCGCTGGCGCATGATGTGGCGCATATGGTGGATGCGCAGTTGCAAGGGCTGGTCAACTGGGTCGTGACCGCCGTGCTGGATGGGGTGCTGGGGCTGGCTTTGGGCTTGGGCATCTTGAAGATCGTGCAACAGGTGACCGCAAAGACCTGACCGGCTTGGGGGCAATGAATCCCCGAGTTTTCACCCGCTTGTGCGACCGGATAACGTATAGCGTGTACCGTTCCGAGTATGCGTCCGGTATCGATGGAATTGCGCCTGCAATCTGCGCTGTCGCCAAGAGGGTTGGTGGGGATCATTTATGCTGCGGTCTGGGTGCATGACGCGGCAGGCCGAAATGCCCGAACATCTGATCTTTCTAAGCGACGGCAGTGCGGATGTTCTGGTGCGTGGTCGAGGTCGGAACAGACTTCAACAAGATAGTCTTGAACGTTGCAGGGATGGACCTGCCCGGCATCAGCGCCTTGCCGCCCATCAACCTGATCATAAACTCGGAAAGCTGCTCTGATTTATGTGGATCGAGCTTGCACCAAATCTGGCGCATCCTTGAAATGTTTCCGGGTGTTCCGGTTATCAATACGCCTGATGCGGTCCTGCAAACGTCCAGAGATGAAAATGCACTTGAGCAGTTCCCGGTCAAAGCGACGATATTTTGCGTCTGGTCTGGTTTTCAAACGAGATGGTGCCCCCAGATTCGATCTGGAGGCACATCTTAAGTCATTGGGTGGGGCCCCAAGGCCCCTTTTCCAATGTTCACAAAGGGCGCCGCGCCTACAGGATCAGCGCTTTGACCTGTTCCACAGCAGCTTCGGCGGTGATGCCGAATTTCTCGAACAGCTCACCCGCCGGGGCGGAGGCGCCAAAGCCGTCCATGCCCACGAAGCCAGCCTTGTTGGCTTTGCCCCGCTCTCCGGTCAGCCAGCGATCCCAGCCTTGTTGCACGGCGGCTTCAATCCCGACGCGCACCGGGCCGGGGGGCAGGATCTTGCGGCGATAGGCCTCATCCTGAGCGGCAAAGAGCTCCATGCAGGGCATGGAGACCACGCGCGTGCCGATGCCCAGCTCTTCGAGCTGCGTCCGCGCCTCTAGAGCAATCGCCACCTCAGAGCCGGTGGCAATCAGGATCGCCTGACGCTTGCCCGTGGCTTCGGCCAGCACATAGGCGCCTTTGGCCGAGAGGTTGTTTGTCTTGTGTTCGGTCCGCAGCGTCGGCAGGCCCTGACGGGTCAGCGACAGGACAGACGGCGTTTCCTTGGAGGTCAGCGCCAGTTCCCAGGCTTCAGCCGTTTCCACCGTGTCACAGGGGCGGAAGACCCATGTGTTCGGCGTCGCGCGCGAGATCGCCAGATGCTCAACCGGTTGGTGGGTTGGGCCGTCTTCGCCCAGGCCGATGCTGTCATGGGTCATGACAAAGACGGTTGGGATTTTCATCAGCGCGGCCAGACGCATGGAGGGGCGGGCATAGTCGGTGAAGCACATGAAGGTGCCGCCATAAGGGCGCACGCCGCCATGCAGGGCCATGCCGTTCATCGCCGCTGCCATGCCATGTTCGCGGATGCCGTAATAGACATAGCGACCGCCGCGATTGTCAGGCATGAACACGCCCAGATCACCCGTTTTGGTGTTGTTTGACCCGGTAAGATCAGCCGAGCCGCCCATGGTTTCGACCATGATCGGGTTCACAACCTCCAACACCATTTCGGAGCTTTTGCGGGTGGCGACTTTGGGCGCCTCGTCCGAGATCTGCTTTTTCAGCGCGCGGATCACGGGAGCCAGTTTCTTCGGCACGTCGCGCGCATAGGCGCGGGTGAAGTCATCCTGCTTGCGGCCCGACAGCGTGGCAAAGCGGGCGTCCCACTCTGCACGTGCCGCGGCGCCGCGCGCGCCAATGGCTTCCCATGCCGATTTCACATCCGCCGGGATGTCAAAGGGCCCGTGATCCCAGCCATAGGCGGCTTTGGCATCCAGCAATTGCTGCCCATCGGTCAGCGCACCATGGCCTTTGGAGGTGTCCTGCGCGGCGTGGCCCAGGGCGATATGGGTTTTGCAGGCGATCATCGTGGGCGCGTCGGTCTGCGCCTTGGCTTCGGCAATCGCGGCATCAATCGCCTCGGGATCGTGGCCGTCGATTTCGATCACATGCCAGCCAGAGGCCTTGAAGCGTGCGACCTGATCGGTGGCATCGGCCATATCCACGGTGCCGTCAATGGTGATGTTGTTATTGTCCCACAGCACGATGAGCTTGCCCAGCTTGTGCTTGCCGGCCAGACCGATGGCTTCTTGGCTGACGCCTTCCATCAGGCAGCCATCGCCTGCGATCACATAGGTGAAGTGATCGACAATCTTCTTGCCGTAACGGGCGCGCTGCACCTCTTCGGCCATGGCGAAGCCGACCGAATTGGCGATGCCCTGACCCAGCGGGCCNGTGGTGGTTTCGATCCCTTTGGCATGGCCATATTCCGGGTGCCCGGCGGTGCGCGCGCCCCACTGGCGGAAATTGCGCAGCTCCTCGATGGTCATGTCTTCATAGCCGGTCAGATGCAGCAGGGAATACAGCAGCATCGAACCATGGCCCGCCGACAGGATGAACCGGTCGCGATCCGGCCAGTCCGGCGCGGAGGCATCGAATTTCAGATGCTTTTCAAAAAGAACGGTGGCGACATCGGCCATGCCCATCGGCATGCCGGAATGGCCGGAATTTGCGGCGGCGACGGCATCCAGGGTCAGCGCACGGATGGCGGTGGCCTTGCTCCAATGCTCGGGATGTGTGGTGCGCAGGGCGGTCAGGTCCACGGGGAACGTCCTTTCACGTCTACGGGGGATCGGGCTGCTCATATCAGGCGGCGGGCAAAGATCAAGGCAGATAGGCAAAGCCCTGCCGCTGAGGGGTTGAAATTTACCGGCCAAACCGCTGAATATGGAGAAAAGCTGCCGGTTCAGACGGTGCGTAACAAATGACGGATGCGCGCCTGTCGGCCGATCCGCGAGGAGGGCGGGATGCCAGAGATTGAGACACTGACCGCACGGATCGCCTCTGCGTTGGCCCGCGCCGAGCAGGGACTGAACAAGCCCGCCGCCCCCGACCCGCGGCTTGCCGTGCTGGAAGCCGCGCTGGCAGAGGCCGAAAACGCCAAAAAAGCTTTGATGGCCGAGCGTGACGCGTTGAAGGCCGATCTTGAGGCCGCGCAAAATGCGGATGCGGTCCAATCCGAGGCGCAGGAGGCNNTGATCGCTGAGCGGGACGCCCTGCTGGCGGACCGGGACGCATTGGCGGCCAAGCTTGAGGCCATGCCTGCACCCGGCGCCGCCGAGGCCGCGCAGGCGGCCGCAATTGAACGGCTCGACCGCTCGGTCCAGCAGGTGCAGCAATCGAACGAAGTCTTGCGCGGGTCCAACGCGGCGCTCAGGGCCACGCGCGAAGAGGGCGCAGGGGCTGCCGTGAATGACAGTCTGAAAGCCGAACTGGACGCGCTGCGCGCCGCGCGCGAGGCGGATGCCGCCACGGCGGGCGCGATTCTGGCCCGGCTGGAGCCCTTGCTGAGCCATGCGCAGGATCTGCCGGATGGGGAGGAAAGCTGATGCCCGGATTGAAGATTTCGATTGGCAATCGTGAGTTCGAAGTGGCCTGCGATCCCGGCGAGGAAGAATTCCTGACCGCCGCCGCCGCGCTGCTGGACGAGCAGGCGCAGGTCTTTGCCGAACAGCTGGGACGCATGCCGGAAAGCCGGTTGCTGCTGATGTCTGGCCTGATGCTGGCCGACAAGATCAACGAATCGCAGGAGCGTGTGCGCGAGTTGGAAGCCGAACTGGCCGAGGTGAAAGCAAAAGACAGCGCTGCGCCCGAGATGCCGGAAGATTTGCTGTCAGAGCTTCAATCGCTGGCCGAACGGGCTGAGGCTTTGGCTGATAAAACGAGCGCGTGACAGGCGCTGCGCGGCGCATGTCCTTTTGGAAGCCGCTTTGACTAAGGCTGCAAAAAGCCTGCATCCACAGCGGGGTCAGAACGCATAATGCCAAGGCTCGGATATAAGGTGGCCGCTACCGTTACGGGCCTTTTGATTGGCTACTCGGCTTATAGACTTGGCTTGCCTTGGTGGAGCTATCTA